>NZ_CP106736.1:3945000-4245000 GCF_030035605.1 Silvimonas soli
TCGAGAATGGCAAAGGCGTGATCAGTTTGTCGGCCTACTGGCAGTCGGTGATCCGGGGAGTGTTCTTGCTGATTGTAGTGATCCTGCAAGCGCGCCTTGCACGCAAAGAGACCGATCTGCTGCATTGACGTCGCCGCACATTAGGTGATATTCGCCAAAAACAAAAGCCCGGTATTTGCCGGGCTTTTGTTTTGCTGCTGCAACTGGCCAGCTTTATACCGTGCAAACAAACCGGGCGGATTCTTTCCCGGCATATCAGTTACCAGTGCGCGGGTGAACCGCATACAGTCCTGTCTTCAAATTCCGCTTATACCGGCAAAAGCTGAGGTTCAGTATCTAACTTACTTATCGAAACAATCAGCCAGAAGCACATGCATGCACCGCTCTTGTTGCACTGCATCCAGGTATTGTTTGCGTTCAGGCTGGATTGGGTGAGTTTTTTCTGAAATGCCGTTGGTCTGAAACGTTGCGATCGCTTCCAGTGTGCGTCTCATATTCTTACTTTTAAGGAAAGTAAGCATTGATTTTAATGCGAGTGTCACATAGAGTAACTGTCAGGGAGCACAACCAGAATCATTGACATCGGGAGAGATGCAATGGCTTTTTCAATACCAAGACTTTGCTGTGTTGCGGCCGCATTGTGGGCTTGCAGCGCGGCGGCGCAGGCCACTGTTTACCAGTTCGGCGACCTGCTCTCGGGTGGCGGACCGGCAACTGCCAATTTTGCTTCCCTCACCGTGACAGGAGAGGGGACTTCGGCGTTGCACTTCAGTTTGGCGCTGAACCCGGCCATGGCGAGCATTTTTGGTTCCAACAGCTTCATTGGCTCAATGGCTGTGGATGTGAGCGGAATATTTGGCACGGTCGGCATAACTGGCATCACCGGTACCGGGGTTGGCTGGGTGCCCAAGGTTACCAAGGCCAATGGCGGCGGGCCCGGTGGTGTCTGGGATTTTCGCTTTGACTTTGGCCAAGGCAATGACCGGCTCAAAAGCGGTGACACAATAAACTGGGTCGCCACATTTGGTAACGGCCATGTAGACCCGGTTCTGGCGGGAAAGGACTTTGCGTTACATCTACAAAACACCAGCTTCTGTAATGATGACAGCGCATGGTATGTGCCCAGTTTGATACCAACACAGACGACGGTGCCAGCAGTGCCAGAGCCAGAAACTTACGCTTTGCTGGGCATGGGGCTGGTGGGTTTGGTGGTTGCACGCTCCAGACGGAGCAAGCCTGCTGCCAGTCAGTGATAGATGTATATGTCCCGGTAACGTGGGGCAAGCAAAAGGCCGATCAGAAGATCGGCCTTTTTCATGTCTGCATCGCGGATCTCGGTTGTTTTTCAAACTGAGATATTGAGCGCTTCGCTCGGGGTCTGATCCTGGCCTTGCCGGTAATGATGACTATGACCGCCATGCGCTTTAGCGCCTTGAGTCGCGCTGTTCTGCACGCTCGCCAGTGCATCTGTGCCACCGGCGGAACTGCCGGTTGCGTTGGCCACGTTGCTGCTGGCAGCCAGACTGTCCGGCAATATATGGCTGGCGCCGCGATCTTTCAGCCAGTCACTCATTTGCTGCAGCAACATTTGATTGAGACTGATCACAAAACGCGCGACGCCATCTGCCGATGCCGATGCCGGAATCAGATTGCCGGTGCCCGCATTGGCGGCGCTCTTGCGGGCGGTGGGTGCCGCACTGGTCGTGCTGCCGCCTGATTGCGGATTGGTCAGGGCGATTGCGGGCCAACCTGAGGTATCAAAGCGGGTTGGCGCGCCGGTTTGCTGGTCGCCGCTGCCACGGGCCTGGTTGCCACTATTGAAGGAGGCAACGGTGGCCGAGGTGGAAACCTGCAGCAAGCTCATGCCTGCCGAAAAACTGATCGTGCGGCCATCGCTGGTGGTGAGCGTGCCTTTGGCGTTCAGCTGGATCGCCTCGGCGGCATAACTGACACTGGCGCCTTGCGCGTGGTTGCCCTGCTGGCTGACTTGCGCCGCGTTGCCACTCTGCGCTTGTTCGCTGATATCGCCGCTAAATTGCATGGCCTGAATACTCACGCCCAGCATTTGCTCCAGCATGGACTTGAAAATGCTCATCTGCGGGCTGATCACCGAGTTCATATTGCCCGGATCATTGGCTGCCGCTTGCTGGCCAGCCGTGGAAATCTGCACGTCACTGCTGGGCGATGTCCCGCTACTGGCACCGCTGGCGGCGGAACTGGCCGTGTAAGTGCCGCTGAACTGTTGCTCGGCCTGGAATGAATACGCTGAGGCCAGCGTGACTTGAGAAGAATCGATACGCATGAGGGTTGCCTGATCGGCTTTTGGTCTACGTTGTATCGGCTTGTATCTGGCTGACTTGAGTCTGGTGCGGGCGAAAGTCGACCGATGGTCAGTCGTCGGCCTGAGTCTGCCGTGCTGGCTCGTTTTGCATCTTGCGCGTAATGAGGCGATGCGCCCCTGCAGACAAGAAAACCCGGGCAGACTGCGCTACTATTTGCTTCAACTTCACCTGCTTGTGGATGCCCCGATCTTGAATCTCATCACTTCAGAGCGCCTGAGCCTGCGCTGGCTTACTGCCGATGACGCGCCGTTTATTCTGGAACTGCTCACCAATCCATCATGGCTGCAATATATTGGTGACAAGGGTCTGAAAACCACCGAGGACGCCCGCAACTACATCGTTAACGGGCCTATGGCGATGTATGAAAAGTACGGCTTTGGCTTGTACCTGGTAGAGCGGGTTGCCGATGGTGCAGCGCTGGGCTTGTGCGGCCTGATCAAGCGCGACGGGCTGGCCGATGTCGATATTGGCTATGGCTTCATGCCGCGGTATTGGTCACAGGGATACGCGCTGGAATCGTCACTGGCCGTGCTGGACTATGGCCGTAAAGCGCTCGGCATTGAACGGGTGGTGGCGATAACCTCGGACGACAACCAGGCCTCGGTGCGACTGCTGGAAAAACTGGGCCTGCGCCACACCGCCAACGTGCGCCTGAGTGATATTGCCCCAGAACTCATGCTGTTTACCCCGCAGGACGCCATATGCATCTAGCTGAAATTCCGTTTGGCACGACCGACTGGACCACGATCACCCGCACCGAGCATCCCGGCGAAACCGGCATGGCTTATTGGCGTACGCAGCACTTCGGCAGTATCCGCGTGCGCATGGTCGAGTATTCGCCAGGTTATCTGGCCGATCACTGGTGCGTGAAAGGGCATATTCTGCTGTGTCTTGAAGGCGAGCTGCATACCGAACTGGCCGATGGTCGCCAGTTTGTGTTGACTGCCGGCATGAGCTATCAAGTGGCAGATAGTGCCGAACCACATCGTTCTTCGACCGCTGTCGGTGCCCGATTGTTTATTGTGGATTGAGCCGCGCGCCCGTTTGGCCTTTCCCCCGAATGCCGGGTTTATACAAGCAGAATAAATACTGTTATGGAGTTGCCGCTTTGAGCCGTCCCGATTGCATTAAAAACTGGCGCGAGATCCAGTTGCCCGATGAAGGCAGTTATCCGGGTAGCCAGGAACTGTTTGGGCTCACCTCGTCATTCAGCCCGGTATTCGGCCTGACTCGGCTGGGAATACACCACGAAGTGTTGCCGCCGGGTCGCCGCACCTCCTGGCCGCATGCCGAAAAAACCGAAGAAGAATTTGTATTTGTGATTGAAGGCACGCCGGACGTCTGGCTGGATGGCGTATTGCACCGCCTTGCGCCGGGCGATGCCGTGGGCTTTCCGGCGGGCACCGGTGTTTGCCACGTGCTTATCAACAACTCACAAAGCGACGTGCGTTTGATGGTGATTGGCGAGCGTACCAAACCAGATAACCAAATCCACTACGCATTACACCCTCAGCGCAACGCGGAAATTGGCGAGCGCCACTGGCACGACGTGCCACTGCAACCGCAGGGCGATCACGATGGTTTGCCAGATCAATTGCGCGAATCGAACGGCCCGTTTTAATCAATGACGCGCGCTGGTCCGGCGTGCGTGGACATAACACAAGAAGAGAAAAACGATGCTGGTGATGGCGGTGTGGTTTGGTCTGGCTTTGTTGTTTTCAATCTTTGTTGATCAATGCCATCGGGCGCGCTGGCAAATTGAAAAACATTATCCGGAGTTTTTTGCGAGCGATGCCAAGCCGCCGATTGCGGGCATCCTCAACAGAGTGAACATCTATCAAAGCATTACCGATGTGCACGAGTTTCTGGATTCGGGCATTGGTCTGGAGAACTTGCCTGCGGATTGCCAAGTGCGTTTCACACGGATTCGCTGGCTGAAATGGGCCATGCTGCTTTATCTGGTGACGGTGCTGGTAGCGGCATTCGTGTTGGGTTGACACGAACGCCATCACCATCCCGGTCGATTAATTAGTTCGTGGTTTGACGATCCGTGCGTTGAAAGCCACAAAGGCCATCAGCACGGCAGTACCGCCCAAGGCGATCGGTAGCGAAGTGGCGCGGGACAAAAAGCCGATCGCCGCCGGGCCAGCCAGCATGCCGGTATAGCCACACATGGTCACCAATGGCAACGCGGTGCTGGCCGGGACGCCAGGTATCTTGGCCGAGGCGCTGAACAGCACTGGCACAACGTTGGATGCGCCCATGCCCACCAGCACAAATCCCAGCAGGCTTAGCGGTACCCAAGGCGCCGCGACAATCGTGACCAGGCCAGCGGCAGCCAGCAAACCGCCCACCAGCACCACTTTTACTGGCCCCAGGCGATGGGTGATGAAGTCACCGGTAAGCCGCCCGGCAGCCATGGCGACTGAAAACGCCGCGTAACCCAAGCCCGCACCCGCTTCAGATACGCCGCGTTCAAAGCGCAAGAACACCGCACCCCAGTCGAGCATGGCGCCTTCGGTGAGAAAACCAAAGAAACACAGCATGCCCAGTAGCCAGACCATGCTGGGCGGAAAGCGGAATTTATCGTGCTGTTCATGCTGCGGTTCGGTCTGGGCATGTGGCAGCAAATGGCGTGATTGCAGCAATGTCGCCAGCGTAAACGCCGCGCCCACTGCCAGTGCGCACCAGGTCATGGTCATGCCGGTTTTCAGCAGCGCTGCGATTCCGACGCCACCCAGCAAACCGCCCAGTGAAAACAAACCGTGGAAAGACGACATCAACGGACGCCCGGCTTGGGCTTCAACAAACACTGCCTGGTTGTTCATGGTCACGTCCACTGCACCCAGCAGCGCGCCAAACAAAAACAACGCTACGGCCAGCCAGATAGGCGAGGGTGCAATGGCCAGCAAGGGTACCGAGATCACCATGGTGCTGCCGGCCAGCGTCAATACCCGGGCGCTGCCATAGCGTTTCATCAGCACGCCAGTCAGCGGCATGGCCAGCATGGCACCGCAGCCCAGTGCCAGCAAAATACTGCCCAGTGCGGCGTCGTTCAGGTTCAGCCGCAGCTTGGCAAACGGCACCATGGCCGCCCAGGCGGCATTGGCGATGCCGGTCAGCAAAAACAGCAGGCGGGTGGCGCGGCAGGAAAGATGCCAGTGCGTGCTGCTGGCAGTGTCGTTCGGTTTCATGTTGTTCCGTGGATTGACGGGCTGTTATCGCAGCCCTTGTTGGTCTTGGCTGGCCGGGCTAAAGCCCGGCTGATTGCATTGTCATATTTTCAGTCAGCACGCAGGATGTTGATTCCTGCATCAGTCAAACTTGTTCCTGCTTCAGCCAGGTGCTGGAGGTGTGTGGGTTCGGCATCGGCTTCCACGACCAGATGGGTAATTTCTGCCAGCGGGGCAATGGTGAACGGCGCGCCGGTGCCCAGCTTTTCATTGGTCACAACAGCGACGATTGCGCCGCTAATGGCAACTAACTGCCGCTTGAATGCGGCATCTTCGGCCTGACTGGCACCAACGCCGGCCAGCGCGTCAATTGAGCAGATGCCCAGAAAACAAATGTCCGGGCGCATTTGCTGAATATCGAGCAAAGCCGCAGTCCCCAAAGTGCCGCCCACATGGTGATCCAGCGTGCCGCCAATCAGGATCACCCGCAGGTCTTCGCGCCCCACTAGCGCTGCGGCAATGGCGGGGGAGTTGGTAGCAATGGTCAGGCCGATGTCTTCTGGCAACACCTGTGCCACGGCCAGATTGGTCGTGCTGGCATCCAGAAACACCAGTTGCCCGCCCTGAATCAGCCGCACTGCGCTTTGGGCCAGCCGCACTTTTCTGTCGACATGCTCCCTGCTGCGCTCGCCGATGGGGCGTCCGTTACTGGACATGGCAATCGCCCCGCCATAGACCCGCTGGCATTCGCCTGCCGCAGCCATTTCGCGTAAATCGCGGCGCACCGAATCTTCGGACAAGCCAAATTCCACCGCCAGTTCCGAAGCCAGCACACGACCATCGCGCTGTAAGCGTTCGCGGATAAACTGGTGCCGATCTATCGGTAATGCAGTGCCTGATTTAAAACGTTCACGACGTAAAGTGTTGCCCATCTCAAAATCCTGGCCGGTGATCAGTAAAAACTGCTTCAACTAATCGTGCATTAACGTGTATTAATTTGCAATATTTTATGCACGATTCAGCAAAATATTGCTCGAACTATATCTTGTTTGTGCGTGTTTTGGATCGTAAATGCAAAAAACAATGACGTACGCAAACATGGTTGGCCGATGCCAACGGCATGGCTGATGTCCCGGATGTATCTGCACCCAGGTTGTTTTGTACCTGCTTGTGTTAAACGAACCCTCGACATCCGGCGCTACATTTAGATTGTTGTCAGGCTTTATTGACATTGCATAATGCGCCGCTTCGAGTGAACAGCATCCTGTCTGGCTCGGCTTGATCCTGTTAGAGCGAAAACAATAATGCACGCACAATTCAATTTGGGACCGCGCAACACGCTGGGCCAGGCCGGTCTGGTGGCGTTTGATCTGGCGCTCATCATGGCGCTTTGCTGGCCGCTGGCACACCAGTACGGATATGCCAGTGCGACGATGTGGATCATGGTGCCGGAGTTGGGCGTGCCCGGTTTTATCTTGCTGCTCAGTCGGCAGCAAACAGGTGCAAATCGCCGATCATTTGTTGCTGCATGGAAATCCTGCCGCCTTGCCGATCTGGCCCATGAGTTGCGTTCGCCGCTAACCGTGCTGGCGGGCGAAATTGAGGCGATGCAGATTGGTTTGCGCGAGCCGGATGCGGCCACCCTGGATGCGCTGGCCGGGGAAGTGCAACGCCTTTCCAGGTTATTGCGAGATCTGGATCAGCTGTTGGGGCACTCCAGCGGCGGGGAGTTGCCGCCCGAGACGGTCGATGTGGGCCAGTTGATCGAGAACCTGCTGCGCCGGCATGACCGGCCCTTGCGTAAATCGGGCCTCACGGTGGATTTGCGGCTGGAACCGGCGCCATCGATACAGGGTGATCGACTACGCCTGGAGCAACTTTTTACCAACTTGCTGCAAAACAGCTTGCGCTACACCGATGCGCCCGGCCGTATTTTGATCACGGTAAGCGAAGTACAGGCAGGTGTGTTGCAGGTGACGTGGGAAGACAGCTCCCCCGGCGTACCCGGTGGCGAGTTGCCCAGACTGACCGAGCGTTTTTACCGCGTGCCGGGCCACGGCGTGCGACACCCGCATTCCAGCGGATTGGGTTTGGCCATCGCCCGCGCCATTGCCGAAGCGCACAGCGCATCGCTGCATGCCCGGCACAGCGAACTGGGTGGTTTGTGCTGGACTTTGCGCATAAGCGCAGCTGACATGGAGATTTTGCAATGAGCCCGGTGGTACTGCTGGTTGAGGATGAAGCACCCATTGCCAGATTGCTGGCAGATTATCTGCGTAGTGACGGTTTTGAACCGATCTGGCAACGCACTGGCGACGCGGCGCTGAACTGGCTGGCCGAAAATGAAGCGGCGTTGATGTTGCTGGATCTGGGCTTGCCCGGCGTGCCTGGTATGGAAGTCTGTCGCCGGGTGCGTCAGACCTCAACCTTGCCCATCATCATGTTGACCGGGCGTGACAACGAAATGGATCGGGTACTTGGCCTGGAGATCGGTGCCGATGATTACATCTGCAAGCCCTACAGCCTGCGCGAAGTAGGTGCGCGCGTGCGCACTGTGCTGCGCCGGGGGCAACCGGCACCTGCGCCAGCGCGAGAGCAACTGATCCTGGATGACGATGCCGGGCGGGCGAGGGTGGCGGGGCGCGACGTGCTGCTTACCGTGGTCGAATATCAGTTACTGCGCTTGCTGGCGGCGCGGCCGGGACGATTGTTTTCCCGTGCCCAGTTGATCGATGGCATGTATGCCGATGGCCGCGTCGTGACGGAGCGTACGGTGGATAGTCATGTGCGCAAAATCCGCCAGAAACTGGCCGTGGTGGCGCCGCGTGTCGAGTTTATCCAGTCCGCTTATGGCGCGGGCTATCGCTACGAGATTGCCTCCCGCCGCCTGGGTTAAGCCGTATCGACTGACTTTCACATTTGCTGCACATTTGCTGCGCAATTGGTTTGCACACTGCACACAAAGCTTGACGACGCCCGCAGGGGCGGGTCGACCAGGCGATGTTTTCAGCGAGGCAGACCGTGGCATCCCGATATTTCCCGGATTATTTGCGTTTGGCAGCATGTGGTACGGCTTTGGCGCTGCTTGCCGCATGCAGTAGCGAGCCGCAATCCATGGTGACCCGGCCGGTGCGCGCCATTCCGCAGCAGCCGCTCAGCGCCTTCGATAACCAAGGCTCGATTTTCCAGACCGCCACCGCGCAAATGCTGTACGAAGAAGCCGTGGCCAGCCGGGTTGGCGACACACTGACCATCCAGATTCAGGAAAGTCTCACCGGCAGTAACTCCGCCACCACCAACGCCAGCAAAAACGGCAGCGTAGCCTTCAAGGGACCAGGGTCGACCTCATCCATGAGTGGCGTGGTCAAAGAACTGTTTGACCTGAACGTGACCTCTAGCGGGTCCGATACTTTCAAAGGCACCGGAACCACTAACAATACCAACAGCATGACGGGCACGCTGGCGGTGTCGGTGATCGACGTTCTGCCGAATGGCATGCTGGAAATTGCTGGCGACAAGCGCATTGCGGTCAACGGCGATACCAATGTGCTGCGTTTTTCCGGGCTGGTGAAAAAACGCGATATCAAAACCGGCAACGTGGTGTCGTCGCAAAAAGTGGCGGATGTGCGGCTCGAACAAGTCGGCCACGGCGTGGTGGGTGATGCCAGCACAGTGGGCTGGTTGCAGCGCACCTTCATGAGCGTGCTGGGTTTCGATTGATGTCATTGCGTTCATGGGCTCAGGTCGTCGTGCCACTTGTCATTACATTGGGCCTGTCGGGCTGCGTGGTGGTGCCAACTTTTCCGCTGGGCGATGCAATCTCTGCCACGGCAGACGGGATAGCCACGGTGGTTTCGGTTGCACCCTCGTTCGGCTCGAACTCGCCTTTTGAATATGTGCGGCCTTATCTCTCACTCAAAGAAGTCTGCATAGACTGGAACGAAGTGGTGTCCGTGCCCGACTTTGTGCCGTCTTTACAAGTACTGCTCAAACGCTACGGCGTGGAGAGCCGGGTGTATTCGCCAGGCAGCGCGCCCGCTGGCTGCGCCCAGCTCACCTATACGGCAACCCGCAAATGGGAGCGGCGTTGGGGCAACGATGAAGACTCTGCCTATCTGGCCGCAGCCTCGCTGGTCCTGCGGCGTAATGGCCAGTTACTGGGCAGCGCCACCTACGAATCCGGCAATTACGGTTTTGATAAATGGAAAAACACCGGCGCCAAGCTTGCTCCGGTGGTTGATACCCTGCTGGCCGGCAATTAAGCCTGTGCATAACTGAAAGCCGATGCCTGTGGTCGCCCAAGGCCGCTCGGGGTGATCGTTTGGAGCAATCCGGAAGATGGTCCGGCAGAGGGGTTCAAGAGGCCGGTGGCAGGGGTAATCAGAAATGGATAGGCGCAAGCGCGGGCTGGCATTTTTGCGCCTCTGGCGCTTTCTTGATGGAGAGTCTGTATGACGATCAATGCTGTCGGTTCAACCATGCCGCAGCCACAACGGCCAGCCAGCACCAGCCGTCCTGTGGCGCAAGCCCGGCCCCAGGTCGAAACTGCACCTGCGGTAACCACCCCGGCTGCACCGCAAGCAGCCAGTGGCTCGGTAAACGTGCGTGCTTGAGGCAACAAGGTGTGGCCGGTATAACCACTGGCCGCACTAGCAAGGCAAAAGGCGAACCGGCTGACTGGTTCGCCTTTTTTTCTGGCAAAAACGGTGAACCTGGCGATGCCCTGGCAAATCAGCCCAGTTGTTTCTCTACCCAGGCAGCGTAACCATTGATGAAGTTCTGCAGGAAGGTGCGACTGCGTTCGTTATTGAGTTTGCCGTTCTCGTCAAAGATATCGCCAGCGCCGCCTACATAAGCTTCGGGCTGCTGCATGCACGGCACGTCCAGAAACACCAGTGACTGGCGCAGATGGTGATTGGCCCCGAAGCCGCCCACCGCGCCGGGCGAAACGCTGACCACCGCGCCCGGTTTGCCGCTCCACACTGATTTGCCATAAGGCCGCGAACCCACGTCGATGGCGTTTTTCAATACAGCGGGCACGGAGCGGTTGTATTCCGGCGTGACAAACAGCACGGCGTCGGCGGCTTTGACCTTGTCGCGAAAGGCAACGTAGGTGGCAGGAGGTGTGGCGTCGATATCTTCGTTGTACAACGGCAGATCACCGATCTCGACGATCTCCAGTTGCAATGATGCGGGCGCCAGTTCGGCCAGCGCCAATGCCGTTTTGCGATTCAGCGATGCTTTGCGCAAGCTGCCAACGAGGACGGCTACTTTACGGACAGTGCTCATTGCTGGGGACTCCATGGGTGAGGGAATGCTTGCCGCGCTGGCAACATGCCAGGCGGGTTGACGCTGGGCCACTTGATTCACTTTAGTTGCTGGCGCTGCACATCGCGGCAACGCGCCAGCCTCACGGTTACGGTGAGTGGTGGAACGGCGTGCTGATCAACGATCAACAAGTACGACTGACGCTGTAGCGCGCAGTTGCAATGGCCCGACGTGCCTCTCTGACCCGACTCCACGCCACCGGCCAAGCTGCGCGGATTAGTGCGCCCAGTCGCTGTCTTCTATTTCGTCGTCATCCAGATCATCGTCTTCATCTTCCAGTTCGGGATGCAGGATTTCCAGCGCCTCGTCATAGGCCGAATCCAGCCCGCGGCAGTATTCCGGTTGATCCCAGCCCTCACGCTCAAATGATTCAAGCATTTCCAGGTAAAAGTCGCGCCGCAGATCTTTATCGAGCACCGCTTTCTGTGCTGCGGTAATCAGATCTTCGAAGAGTTCACTGCCACCTTGCCATGACATCGGTGTTCTCCTGTTGCACTGCGGTAAAAAACGCGCTACCGATTGTCGGGTAGTGCCTGCGCTGTGTTTCTCGCGCCAGGCCGCGTCATTACTGCGATTAAGTGGAATTGTTTCAAACGTTCATTTAAGTGCTTTCACCTACAGACACTAATTATGCGACTGGATATGTTGCATTGCAGCAAGTTAGTGGAGTAGCTTGAAGGCATTCGGAGTTTTTGCTCGCCCCATGCGACAGGCGTGGTGGCAAAAAGTGCGATATCCGATGCGGTTTTCGTGTTTTGTGCAAGGAGATCAATCATGCAACAGCATCAGGGCTATCTAATCGAAACAGGCGCCGAGCTAGATGTAGAAACGCTGGAGTGGTATCCCACGTTGTCTATTGGCGTGGCCACCGACGGCGTTGACCCGCAGTTTGTTTTTCCGTGGCAGCGCGTCTCCAAACCGACCGAATACTGGTCCGAAGCAGCGGCCAACGCCGAGGCCCTGAGGGTGGCGCGGCATATTATCGAGTCCGGCAAATTGCCGGCCCGCCACAGCCAGCGGGCGCTTGCCTGAACCGCTGAATCGGGTGGTGCGGACATGAAAAGGCGGACCAGATGGTCCGCCTTTCTGTTTTTGCTCATCGCCTGCTCATCTCTATATTCGTCTGTATTCGTGCCAGCTGGTGCTGCGGTCGGGGTTTACTGAGCCAGCAAGGGCTGCAGCAAATCCGGGCCTTTAACGGTCAGATGCAACAACATGTGCTCGGCTTTGCGCATGCTGGCATAAGGGCCGCCCACTTCTTGGCCGTGCTGAAACAGATACAAACCGGCAAAGCGGCCGATGCCTGTCTCATCGACATGCACGCATTCCCGCAGTTCGTAGCCTTCGTCCTTTCTCCAGGTTCTGGACCAACGTGTCAGCGCCATTTGTGTTCTCCCGATCTAGCCAAAAGCCATCATCCCGCGCGAAATGCACAGCGGGCATAGGTGCGGCAGATGCCGAAGGCTCGCTGACCTGGCGGGCATCAGAAGCCGCCGTGGTTGCAGCGAGGATTACGCCTGCCAGAAGTGCACATCAACCGGTGACATTCTTGCGCGAGCGATACGCAAAACACGGGCTGATACCTGGCTGGGCTTTTCTTTCATACCTGTAAAGATATAGCCAATATTTTGGTAGTGGGGGATGCCGCATCGCACCATAACCGGCCTGGCCCGCATTCCAGCTAGACATGCTCCCGACATACGGTACGTGAACGCACGTCATCACGGCGATTTCTACCTTTTGATACGCCCACCAGGAAGATTCTGAAAGAGTGCTCAGGTAATATGACGTCTGCCTGGTCCTTTCTGTCTTTATTCCCATGATTATTCGTCCCCACGCCCACTGGTTGCGCTTGTTGTTTGTCTGGCGCGGTTCGGTGTTGAGTCGCTTGCTGGAACGATTGACGCTGGTCTGCGCCGTGTCTGTGCTGGCTGTTTTGGCCCGCGGCTGGTGGACCGCTGAATTTGCCAATTCGTCATTGAGTATTCCGCCCTTTACCCTGATGGGCATTGCTCTGGCGATTTTTCTGGGCTTTCGTAATTCGGTAAGTTACGAGCGCTATTGGGAGGCGCGCAAGCTGTGGGGCGGTTTGTTGGTAACGGCCCGATCCATCACCCGCCAGGTCAGTTCCAGCGCGCCGCACTCAGCCACAGGTACGGCTCTGAGCAAGGGCATGGTCGCGTGCGCCTACGCGTTGCAAGGGCAATTGCGTGGTAACGATACCTGGGCAGACGTACAACGTTTGCTGCCGCCCGAGTGCTGGCCCGCGCTGCAGCAGGCAAGCTTCAAATCCGCGTTTATCTTGCAATGGTTGGGTGAGCAGGCTGGCCAGATGCGCCGTGCTGGCGAGCTGACCGACTGGCAATGGCAGGCGGTGGATCACAACTTCAATACGGTGTCGGAGATCATTGGCGGCTGCGAACGTATTGCCGGTACGCCGATTCCGTTCAGTTATCGCGTGCTGCTCAATCGCACCATCACCTTGTATTGCATGTTGTTGCCGATTGGCCTGGCCACCAGCATAGGCTGGTTAACGCCGCTGATTTCCACCTTTGTGGCGTATACCTATCTGGCGCTGGACGTGATCGGTGAAGAGCTGGAAGAGCCTTTTGGCACCGAACCCAATGATCTGCCACTGGCGGCGTTATGCCACACCATCGAAGCGGCCACCTTTGAGGTACTGGGCGAACCGCTGGCTGTGACCGCACCGCTGCCGGACAACTACATTCTGCGTTGAACGAGCGGGGCGACTGGCTCAGGCGTCGCTAGCGAGTTGCATTGCAGCCTGGGCGTGCTGGGCTGGATGCTCGGTCGGCTCGGTGGCGGCAGCAAAATGCGCGGCCAGCAGCGGCACCAGGCGGGCGCAAACTCCGGGCGGCATATCGTGCGCCATGCCGAGAATCTCTTCAAACTGCGCACCCGGTATCTTGCGCGCCGTGTCGCGGCCACAGGCAATGGGCACCAGCGGGTCGTCGCTGCCATGCACCACCAGCGTAGGTGCGGTGATATGAGCCAGCAGCGGGCTGCGATCCGGGCTGGCTACAACGGCCATCAACTGGCGCAGCACGCCTTGCGGATAAATCGAACGCTCCAGGCTTTTGCCGATACGCTCCCGCTGCATTTCAGGTGCAGTTTCAAAGCCGGGGCTATGCAATACCCGCCAGTTTTCCTGCAGAAAATCGATCAGTGCCTCGCGCTGCGCCGGGTGATAAAGCCTGGCAGGCGTGCCGCGCAATAGCGCTATTTGTGCGGCCTTGGTCGGGCCGGGCAGGGTACGGTCCCCCGTGGTGCTCATGATGCTGGTCAGTGACAGCGTCCGCTGCGGCGCCTGAATGGCCAGCAGTTGCGCGATCATGCCGCCCATTGATGCGCCAACGATATGCGCTTGCTGTATATGCAAAGCGTCCAGCAAACCCAGACTGTCACGCGCCATATCTGCCAGCGAATACGGCGGACGAATCGGCAAGCCCAGTTTGTGTTTCATGGCCGCCCACAGCAATTTGGGCTTGCCCAGATGATCCAGATGCGACGACAGACCGACATCTCGGTTATCAAAGCGGATCACAAAATAGCCCTGTGCCGCCAGCGACCGGCAAAAATCCTCCGGCCAGCCGAGCAACTGCATACCCAAACCCATAATCAGCAGCACAGCCGGATCAGCCGGGTCGCCAAAGGTTTCGTATTCGAGTTCGATATGATTGGCAGCAACGTGGGTCATGGTGGGATGTGGTAGTGGGCCAATGCTTATAGATTGCGTGAATCACCCGGCTACGTCCACCCCAGGAATTGCTATCGGTTGCGTGATAAATACACGGCAGCGATGTCAGGTGTCTGACTGGCCCGGCCCTGCAGCCACGCTGATCCGGTATTGCAGCGTGACCGGTTTACCCGCATGGAGCTGCAGGCCGCGCCCGGCCAGCGGATGGCCAGCGGGTGGCCGTACCACACCGCCCAGTTCAAACACGCCATTGACCGGCTCGATACCCAAGGCAAAATTGCGGCCCAACCACGGCGCCTGGTCCCGCCCGCCATTGCTGATCCACAAAACGGCATCGGGTAACTGGCTGGCGTCCCAGTTCAGGGTTACCACTACGTTTTCTTGCTGATAATGCAGTGCAAATTCACCATCGCAATCCACCAGTTGCAGCAATTCTTCGCACGGCTGCGCCATGGGCAGATGGCTGAAGTCGTGCGTGCCACCATTCAGACCAGGCAGTGCGGCCAGATCGTGCGCCAGCTTGCTGTGGGCCAGTTGCGAGCTGGGTTCAAAAGGCATCGGGAAGGTAACCGCCCTGGCGAAAGTTCCCGGGCGCAAACTCAAACTGCCGACTTCTTTGGGGACCCGAAAAGTAGGGTGCAAGGCAACCGGCATGATCGTAGCTGCGCGCGGCAAGATGCGCAGGCTGATCTCCAGCGCCGGGCTGTGCGGGTCGGCTTTGATCTCCCGGCGCAAGCTGGCGATGGCCGAGTCGGCAGGGTAGTCGATGCCCAGCACAATGCGGTTGGCGTCGCGTTCCAGTAACTGCCATTCCTGGTTGGCACCGGGCCCGTGAATCTGTTGATAGGCCGGATCTTCCGGCCGGTGAATGGTCCAGCCGGGGGCGAGTTCGGTCGGGGTTTCGACCCGACTGAACGGCACGCAAGGCCATTCTCCACGCATGCTGCGCAGCAAGCCGGGTAGCGCTGGATCGCAAGCCCACGGTGCCACGTAAAACGGTTGAAAATGGCGCTCTTCAGACAGGCGAAAATAAACCGGCCCCAGCATGCCGCCCAGTGCTTTGATGCACGCGGTGCCATGCGGCCAGACCAGTTGCCAGTTGCCAGGGGTGTCACTGTGCATGCGGAGATTCCGTGATCTGTTGCGCCAGCAGGCTGCTGACTTCCTCCCAACAAGGGGCATAGGCGCCAGTTCTGGTGGCGACCAGTGCCGCTGTGGCGGCAGCGAAACGCAGGTGAGTGGCGGGGGCAGCGTCTGGCTGGCGCAGCAGACTGGCCATCCAGCCGCCCATGGCCGCATCGCCGCAGCCAACCGTGTCAGTCACGGTGACAGGGAAAGCCGGTTGCATGTATTCGATCCCATCACAGAACAAGCTCATTCCTGCGGCGCCACGTGTCACCATGATCTGCGCAAAAGGTGCCAGCGCCCGTAGATGGGCGATAGCCTCACGCTGGTTAATGCCAGGAAACAGGTGCTGCAAGTCTTCGTCGGACACCTTGAGATAATCTGCGATGCCAGCCATGACATGAAAAGTGTCACGATAGGCGGCGTGGGTCATCAGATTGCGCCAGTTCGGGTCAAATGCGATGCGCTTGCCGGCCAGATGCGCAGCCAATGCCACTTCAACCAATTTGCTGGCCAGCGGCTCTCGCGCCAGGCTGATACAGCCAAAGTGCAGAATCTGGGCGGCGCTACGCCAGCCGACGGGTAAACGGTCTGGATCAAACCACAAGTCGGCACTGCCTTCGCCGATAAAGAAGTATTCCGGCGGTTGCGTAGACGGCACCATTGCCAGTAGCGGCGGCGCATCGAAGCGCTGGGTAAAGCGCATATCCAGCCCGGCTTCGGCGGCCAGCATGTAGAGGGCATCGCCAAACAGATCATTGCTGACAGAACCGGCATAACCAGCGGCAACGCCCAGACGGACGCCAACGCAAGCCACATTCCAGCAGGCGCCGCCAGGTTGCGCGGCCCAGCGGCCATCGCTTTGCCGGATAAAATCGGTAAGTGCTTCGCCAAATACGACGTAAGCGGGCAGGGTCGACATGATGCTCTCCTGGCAAATTGCGGCGTGCAGTGGCCCGCATGCTGCGTTTGCGGCAAGGTCGGAAAAACAAACGGAGAATGCGGGGCCGGTCAGGCAAGGCTCCGGCCCACGATCATTGGGGGTGGAGCGTGCGGAATATCAGTTGGTGCTCGACTGCTGCTGACGCCATTTATCCAGCATGACTGCCAGCACAATCACCACGCCCTTGGCCACGTATTGCCAGAAACTGGACAAGCCCACGATAGTCAGGCCGTTGTTCATTACGCCGATAATCAATGCGCCAATCACGGTGCCCCAGATCGAGCCGACGCCACCCATCAAACTGGTGCCGCCCAACACGACCGCGGCGATGGCATCCAGCTCATAACCGGTGCCCCAGTTGCCATTGGCGCCATACAAGCGGGACGCGCTCATGGCACCGCCGACGCCAGAGAACAGGCCGTTGATGGCATACACGAACATCAGCACGGCGCTGACGCGAATACCGGTCAAGCGTGCGGCTTGCGGGTTGCCACCCACGGCATAGATATGTAGCCCCAAGACAGTCTGGCGCAGGATGAACCAGCTGATCAGCACTACGCCGATCGCTACCCAGATCAGCCACGGCACGCCCAGAAAATTGCTGTTACCCAGCCATTCAAACGAGGGAATGTCGCGGTTGAGTACGGTGGTGCCATCGGCAAACAGGTAGGCCGCACCGCGCAAGGCAGTCATGGTGCCCAGGGTGACCACAAACGGGTTGATCTTGAACCCGGCCACCATCACACCGTTGAGCGCACCCATGACCAGCCCGGACAGCAAGAACACTGGCAAAGCCATGGCCGCCATGTGTCCCGGCAGTGACGCCAGCATGCCCAGTACCGCCGATACCGCCAGAATTGAACCCACCGACAGATCGATCCCCGCCGTGAGAATGACAAATGTCATCCCGCAAGCCAGCACCAGATTGATGGAGGTCTGACGCAAGATGTTCATGGTGTTGCCGGTGGTCATGAAGTTCGATGTGCCGTCATCACTGAGGTAACGCGTCAGGAAATAGAACGCGATATACATCAATACCAGCACCGGCAACATGCCGACGCGGTTGAATATTTCTTTGAAACCCATATGGGTTTTGGGCTGGCTGGGCGCCGGAGTAACTGGCGCCAGGCCGTTGGCAGAAAGAGGGTTGGCCATGATGATGTCCTTGATTCGGTGTTGCGTGATCAGTGTTCGGTGCGCGTCAGGCGGGTTCGGCAATGCGTTCGGGCACAGCCAGCGTGGCGTAGGTCATGATGGTTTCCTGGTTGATTGCTGCGCCAGTGACTTCGCCTGTTACATGGCCTTCGCGCATGACAACAACGCGATCACAAATGCCAATGACCTCGGGTAGTTCGCTGGAAATCACCACTACCGCTACACCGCTGGCAGCCAGTTGGCTGATGATGCGGTAGATCTCGCTCTTGGCACCGACGTCTACACCACGTGTGGGTTCGTCCAGAATCAGCACCCGCGGCTTGATAGCCAGCCAGCGAGCCAGCAACAGTTTTTGCTGGTTACCGCCGGACAAACCACCGACGATGCCGTCCGGCCCTGGTACTTTCACGGAAAGTTGCTTGATGGCGTCTTGCGTCAGCTTGCGCAGCGCCTTGTGGTTCAACAGGCCAAAACGCGAGTTTTGCTGCAGTACGCTCATGGTGGTGTTGGCCAGCGCCGACAACTGCAAAAACAACCCCTGGCCTTTGCGGTCTTCCGGCAGATAGCCAATCCCCAGTTTCATTGCGTCCAGTGGTTCGCGGATTTGCGCCGCCTTGCCGTCCACCATGATTTCACCGGCAAGCATGGGATCAGCGCCAAAAATGATCCGCGCCAGTTCAGTGCGACCAGCACCCACCAGACCGGCCAGCCCCAGTACTTCCCCGGAACACACATGAAACGATGCATCGTTGATCTTGCCGCTGCGCACGTTACGCACTTCCAGGCGCACTGGCCCCGGGGCAGCTGTTTCGCGGCGCTGGTAGAAATCGTCGAGCGGGCGGCCGACCATCATCTGGATCACGCGTTCGGGCACGGCTTCGGCGCGCAGCAGCGTGCCCACATAGCCGCCATCGCGCATCACCGCCACGCGATCAGCCAGTTCGGTCATCTCAGCCATGCGGTGGCTGATATAGACAATGGCAATGCCATCGGCACGCAAGCGGCGGATCACCTCAAACAGGCGCTCCGTTTCGCGGTCTGACAGGGCGGCGGTGGGCTCGTCCATGATCAGTACGCGGCTTTTGTGGATCAGCGAGCGGGCGATTTCCACCTGCTGCTGGTCGGCAATACCCAATGAGCCCGCCAGCGTGTCAGCACTGAAGCGCGCACCTAGCGAGGCCAATACCTCGGTGGTGCGATTGCGCATTGTGGTCAGATCAACCCGGCCAAAACGGCCTTTGGGTTCGCTGCCCATAAACACGTTTTGCGCCACGGTCATGTGCGGCGCGACGGCCAGTTCTTGATAAATCAGATTGATCCCGGCCGCGCGGGCATCGCCGGGAGAGTTGAGTTTGACCACTTGCCCGCCAAGGCGGATCTCACCGGCATCGGGTTGGTAAACGCCGGACAGCACCTTCATCAAGGTGCTTTTGCCCGCGCCGTTCTCGCCCATCAAGGCCAGAACTTCGTGACTGCGCACTTGCAGCGCAACGTCATTCAGCGCTTTGGTGGCGCCGAAACGTTTGCTGATGTGCTCCATTTCCAGAACAATTTCGTTCATGGCAGAACTCCAGGGTGTGAGAAGGAGAGCGAGAGGAGCGAGGCGTGGGTTGATCTGGTGCGGTGACTGTTGCTGGCAGGCAATATGTCCGCACCGTACGCCAGGCTCCTCACACGTCGCCTACTTCACCCAACCTTGGTAGGTGGCGATATTGGCTTTGGTAATGGCCGGAGTAGGCAGCAGCACCACGTTCTTGGCGGGCTTTTTGCCATTCATCAAGTCGTAACCCATTTGCACGGCGGTCTCGGCCATTTTGTATGGGTCTTGCGCGGTGGAAACCGCAAACAGGCTGGATTTGTCTTTCAATGCGGCTTGAGCGTCCGGCGCACCATCTACCGAGGCGATCAGTTTTACGTCGGTGCGGGCAGCCTGTTTGATGGCCAGCTCAGCGCCAATCGCAGATGGGTCATTAATCGCAAATACGCCGTCAATTTTCGGATGAGCCGTCAGCAAGTCGGCCATGACCTGCATGCCACCGTCGCGGCTGCCTTTGGCGTCTTGATTGTCAGACAGCACCTTGATGCCCGGGTAAGTGGCCAGTAGCTTCTTGCACCCCGCAACGCGGTCGATCACAGAAGTCACGGGCGGGCCATTCACGATCACCACATTGCCCTTGCCATTCAGTTGCTTGGCCAGAAAACGACAAGACTCCGTGCCGGCCATGGTGTTGTCTGACATGACGGTGATGTCGGCACCCTGTGCGCCAACGTCCACGGCCAGCACGATCACACCAGCGGCTTTGGCTTTTTCCAGGGCGGGAGCAATGCCTTTCGGATCAGCCGCGTTGACGATAATCATGTCGGCTTTATTGGCGACGAAGTTTTCAATCTGGCCGACTTGGGTATTCAGATCGTACTTGCTGGAAACGGTCGTGACTTTGACATTGGGGCCAGACAGTTTTTTGGCTTCATCTTCCGCACCTTTGCCGATAGCGACGAAGAACGGGTTAGCCAGATCCCCCACGGTGACGCCAATGTATTTGATTGGCTTGGCCGCAAACACGGGCATGGCAAATGCAGCTGCACACGTGGCTACAATAAGGCGTTGGGCAATACGCATTGTCGGACTCCTGATCCATATGAAGAAAAATGCCTGCTGTGAGCTGCTTTGGCATTGGTGCGGTGATTGGTTTTGTCTTCCGCTGGAAATAAATGTACACGTGTACACTTTTAAAGGCGAGTATGCACCAATCATGGGCTGACGGGCGGTATAAGGTGTTTTTTGTACTTAATAATGGTGCACTACAACAAATAAAACGGTCGTTAGAGCAGCTTGTGGCAAGTATTTCGCCGGTTTGTGTACACTGTCCTTTACACGCGTTCATATTGATTTCACATGACAAATAGCCCAGGCGGGCAACCCGTGCCGCCAACCGAAACAGTCGCCACGCCGGATGAATTCGCCGGGGTGGTCACCATGAATGACGTGGCTGCTGCGGCCGGTTTGTCGCGCACCACGGTCAGCAAATTTTTCAACGGCAGCGCAACACTCAAGCCTGACACCCGCGAAAAAATCGAGCGTGCGTGTCGCGAACTCAACTATGTGCCGGACTTGCACGCGGTGAGTCTGGTGACGGGGCGCTCCAACCTGGTGGGCGTGGTGCTGCCGTTTATTGCCGAGCCGTTCTTTGGCAAGGTGCTGCAACTAATGGAGCGTGAAGCCGCCGCTTTGGGGTTGCAGATTGTGATTCAGGCATCCAACAACGACACTCGCCGTGAAGCTGCCGCGTTGATGGCATTACGCGCCATGAAGGTGCACGGCATTATCCTCACGCCGATTGAATCGGAAGATAACCGCGCTTTGCTGGCCAGCCTGCAAAAAGAAATGCGCATTGTTTTTCTCGATAGCTTCATGGACGAAAACTGCCACTTCGTCATGAACGATAACCATCAAAGTATCGGTCTGATGGTTAACTACCTGTTAAGCCGCAATGTGATTCCGGCTTACCTGGGTACGCCCAAAATCGCCAACCCGTCACGTCCCGAGCGCCAGGCCGGTTATGAAGCGGCCATGCGGCAGGCCGGTGAAAAACCAAGGGTGATTCCGGTGATGCTGGATACGCCCACCTGGCAATTTGAGGCGTTTGCGTACGAGCAATTGCTGAACTGGTGCGGGCAGGGTGGCCTGCGTGATTCCGGCGTGGGCGCCATCATGTGCACGACCGATCGCGTGGCTTTCGGCGCGGCCAAAGCCTTGCGCCGCTTTGGCAAACATCCGGGCAAAGACATGTTGCTGGCGGGCCATGATGATCTGGATATCTGTGAATACATGGACCCGCAACTGACCACCGTACACCAGGATATCGAACGCATCAGCAAGGCGGCGATGCACTTTATCCAGCTTGATCCGGGTGAGCTGACGGGAAGGTACTACCAGCAACGGTTTCCGGGACGGCTGGTGATACGCGAATCGGCGTGAACCTGTCCCACACGCTGTAGTCGCACCACTGACAAACTTGTGAAGCAATTGCTGTCAGAATCGGGTGACATTCATGTCCCGATTGAGTCACTGCGGATGTTTCCATCAGCCGCCTGACCGATCTGCCTATGCGAATTTTGCTGCTTTCTTCGGCGATTATGGTGACATCGTCGCCCATTTTTGCCACGCCGTGCCAATCCATTACCAATAACAAGCAGCGCCTGGCTTGTTACGATGAATTCTTTGGCCGTCCGGACAATGCCCCGCAAGACATCCCCGCTGATGCGCTCAATGCTGCGCAAGCGACTCAACCTGCGGCGACAAGCAGCAATGCCACGGCCAGCGCCGTCGCCAGTGCGAATCCCGCCAAACCGGGTGCACTTGCGGCCTCCGACGCCGCCGCGGCATCCGCTCATCATTTCTGGAATGACTTTGCGCTGCGCGACGGCCCGGGCCCCAATGCCACTAACCCGGCGGTACTGGCGATAACCCATGGCTCCGAGAATTCATCCTCGCTCGCCCAGGCGGGGTTGACCTGGCGGCTGGGCAAAAATTTTCTGCCGCAAACGCTCACGGATTGGGGCTGGCGCTGGTATTCGGCGCTGTGGATCAACATGAATACCGAGTCTGACAACCCCTACAACACGCGTGGGGCGCAACTGGGCGCGGCGGGAACGCTGTTCGATGCCAGGCAGGACGGGTTTGCTTTGGGCAGCTCGGCCAACATCAATATCAAACAGGATTCGCAAAACCACACGCAATCACAGGGCGTGGCGTTTGATACGCGACTGATCCTGCCGGGCTGGTTGGTGATCGGTAAACCCTACAGCCCGGATCGCGCTTCGTGGTTTGTTTACCCCTTGGGCGGCGTGTATGTGGACCACCTGGCGCGCGTGGTCAAAGGTGACGAGACCGGTACCGCCATGGGCGGTTACGCTGGGGTCTCGGGAGATTATTATCCGGGTGGCTGGCTGTGGCGGCTGCGCTTTCACGCCTCATTCCTGGCCGCCAAAGACCTGGAAAGCACGCCTGGCCTGAATAGGCGCTTCTCGCGCTTAAGCCGCTTTGGCGTGGATTATTCGCTGGCACCAAACAAGGATGGATCGCGCCCATCGGTGATGCCGTCGATTTCGCTGGAGCGCATTGTTGGCGACAACTATATCGACGGCACCGCCTACACTGCGCAGACGGTGCTGTCGCTGAAGTTGCTGACCAATTAACGCATTAGCGCGCGCTGCCTTGCTGCAGCGGGATGGCGGCTTCGGCAGCCACTGGCGTTGTCGGCGGCGCTGCAACTTTGCGGACGTTACTGTGCGCAGTGCGGCGAGCGGCGGTGTGGCGTTCCAGCAGTCGCTGCATGACGCAGAAAGCGCAGAGCAAAGCGCCAATGACAATGCGGGTCCACCACGAACTGAGCGTGCCATCAAAGGTGATCAAGGTCTGGATCACGCCCAGTATCAGTACGCCAAACAGCGTGCCGGTGACATAACCAACGCCGCCCGTGAGCAGCGTGCCGCCGATGACGGTAGCGGCGATGGCATCCAGTTCCATGCCCTGCGCGTGCAAGCCGTAGCCAGACAGCATGTAAAAAGTAAATGTCACCCCGCCCAGCGCCGCGCAAAACCCTGACAACGTGTACACCAGCACTTTGGTGCGCGCGACCGGCAGACCCATCAACAGGGCAGAGCGTTCGCTGCCACCGATGGCGTACACCACCCGGCCAAACTCGCTGTAATGCGCCAGCCACAGCGCTGCCACAAATGTCGCCGTGGCGATCAGCACATTGGCCGACAGGTCTGCGCCGGGCAGATGCAACCGGAATTCAGACACCGCCGTATAGGCCGGATCGCTGATGGTGATCGACTCGATATTGATCAGAAAGCACAGCCCGCGCGTGAGGAACAAACCGCCCAGCGTGACGATAAAGGGCTGCAGCCGGAAATACTGGATCAGCACACCCTGAAACGCACCAAACGCTGCGCCAATGGCCAGAACCAGCGGCGTGACCACCCAGATCGGCCAGTGATGCGATTGCACCAGCGTGGCGGAAATCATGGTGGTCACCGCCACCAGTCCGCCTACTGACAAATCGATGCCGCCGCTGATCACCACAAACGTCATGCCGATGGCGACAATCAGTAAAAAGGCGTTATCAATGAACAGGTTGAAAAACACTTGTAGTGAGAAAAACCCGCGATAGGCCACCGAGCCATAGGCAAACATCAGCAGAAACAGCCCGAGTGTGATTAGCAACGGCAGGGTGCGAACATCGGTCAGCCGGTCAGTGCGCAACCAGCTTTTGGCAAAGGTGCTCATCGCATTGCTCCTTGCCATGACGGGTCACGGATAATCAGTCGCCGCACCGGCTCGGACTGCACCACGCACACCACAAACACGACTATGGCCTTGACCACCAGATTGGCTTCGGGCGGAACGCCAATCGAATACGTGGTGTAGGTGAGCGTCTGGATGATCAACGCCCCAATCAGCGAACCCACCAGACTGAAGCGCCCACCGGCCAGCGATGTACCGCCCAACGTTACCGCCAGGATGGCGTCCAGCTCCATCAACAAACCGGCGTTGTTGCCATCTGCGCTTTTGACATTGGCGCTAATCACCAGCCCGGCCGCACCGGCCATCAAGCCAGAAAAACCGTAAACGCACAGGGTAATGGCGCGGGCTTTGATCCCGGCGAAATGCGATGCCGTGGGGTTGATGCCGATGGCGGTAATAAACAAGCCCAATGCCGTGCGCTTGGTGAGAAACCACAGCAGCAAGCCCACCGCCGCCACGATATAGAGTGCAAACGGCAAACCAAACAGAAAACCCGCACCGAGGAAGAAATATGGCTGGTAATAAATGGTGATGATCTGGCCTGACGTCAGCAATTGCGCAATGCCGCGCCCAGCCACCATCAAAATCAGTGTGGCGATGATAGGCTGCATGCCCACCACCGACACCAGCGCGCCATTCCACAGCCCGCAGAGCAAGCCGACCGCCAGCGCCGCGATAATGGCTACCGCCAGCGGCACGTTGGATACGTAGGTCTCCACGCCGTTAACGATCTGCATATTGCCGCCAATCAGCACGGCCGCCGTGGCCGCGCAAATGGCCACCACCGCGCCGACCGAGACATCGACCCCGCGCGTGGCGATCACCGGCGTCATGCCCAGCGCCACCAGCGCCAGTGGCGAAGCGCGGTTGAGAATGTCGATCAGGCTGCCAAACAGATGGCCGTCTTTGTTCTCCACGTGAAAAAAGTGCGCGTTGAAGGCGCGGTTAACCAGCAGCAGTACCAACAGTGTTAGTACTGGCAGAAACAGCGGGTGTCGCGTCAGCGTCTGGCGCAGCGAGCGGATGCGCGCTGGCCACGACGTTAGGGTCGTATCGGTCATTGTTCGCCTCCGGCAATCATGTGAAATACCGCGTGTTCATCGGTCTGGCCTGCGGGCAGTTCGCCCACTTTGCGCCGGTCACGCAGCACAGCAATGCGGTTGCTGACGCGCACCACCTCGCTCATCTCGGATGAAATAAACAGAATCGCCAGTCCTTTGCGGCACAACGCCAGGACCTGATCCATGATTTCGAGTTTGGCGGCGACATCGATGCCACGGGTGGGTTCATCCAGAATCAGCATTTTCGGGTCGGTCGCCAACCAGCGCGCCAGCAGGGCTTTTTGCTGGTTGCCGCCAGAGAGCAAGCCAATGGGTTGTTCAGCATTGGGTGTCTTGATGCCCAGATGTTGGATGTACTGCGCGGCAATGGCGTCCTGACGTTTACGCGGCAGATAGTGAAACAAACCGCGCCGCGCCTGTAGCGCCAGAATGATGTTTTCGCGCACGGACAGATCAGCAATGATGCCTTCGTTCTTGCGATCTTCCGGGCAGTAGCCGATGCCGTGGCGGATGGCATCGCGTGGTGAGCTGAAACGTGTTTCATGGCCGCCCACACTGAGCGCGCCGCTTTCGCATTTATCCACGCCAAACAGCAGGCGGGCGGTTTCAGTGCGGCCCGATCCCAGCAATCCGCCCAGTCCAAGGACCTCACCGGCACGAATATCCAGGTCCAGCGCCTGCATGCTGCCGCGATGACTCACGCCTTGGGCTGCAATGAAGGTTGCGCCGGGTTCGGTTTCGGCCCACTGCGGCTTGTTCAGGTGTTCCAGATCAATCTCGCGGCCAACCATTTTGTGAATCAGACTCAGGCGTGGCAGTTCGGCAGCGAGATATTCGCCTTCGCGCTCGCCATTGCGCAGCACGGTGATGCGATCAGAAATAGCGTAGGTCTGTTCCAGAAAGTGGGTGACAAACAAAATGGCCATGCCGCGTGAGCGTAGCTGGCGCAGCAAGGCAAACAGTTTCTGGACTTCGTCTTCATCCAGGCTGGAGGTTGGTTCGTCCAGAATCAGCACTTTGGCATCGACACTCAGGGCGCGGGCGATGGCCACCATTTGCTGAATGGCGATAGGGTAGGTATCGAGCGCGCGGGTGACATCCAGATCCAGCGACAGTGTGGCCAGCAGCGCCTGCGCGTTGCGATTGAGCGTCGCCCAGTCAATCTTGCCCGCCTTGCGTACAAAGCGGCCAATGTAGATGTTCTCGGCCACCGACAGATTGGGGCAGAGGTTCACTTCCTGGTACACGGTGCGGATACCGACGGATTCCGCCGCCTCAGGTGAATCAAGCTTCACGGTTTGGCCGTCAAATACAATTTCGCCCGCTTCAGCGGGGTGGACGCCGGTGAGCACTTTGATCAGCGTGGATTTACCTGCGCCGTTCTGGCCCATCAGGGTATGAATTTCGCCCGCGAACAGGCGAAACTCAACCTGCTTCAAGGCATGCACGCCGGGAAAGCGCTTTTCTATCCCGCTCATATGCAAAATGGCCTCGCTATTGGGGCGGCGAGGCGGGGAACTGGCAATGGCATTCATGGATCTCGGTCCTTGTGGCGCAAGCCTTTGGTTGAATGTCGGTTCGGGGCTGGCGTTGTTCTTGTCAGGAGAACAGGAAGGGCCAGTTACGGCAGGGCGCCGCTTGACGACGCCCCGCCGTGACTTTCAACTCAACTTAATACTTGCGTGACGGGAAGGCCGCAGCTGCGGTTTCCATCGGGAAGACCGTTTCTTTGGTGACGATGCGTTTCGGAACCGACTTGCCGGCAGCAACCAGCTTGGCGGTATCCATCAGTTGTGGTCCGAGCAACGGGCTGCATTCCACAGAGACATTCATCTTGCCAGCCATCATGGCCTGGAAGCCGCCCTTGGTCGCATCAAACGACACAATGATGATGTCTTTGCCTGGCTTCAGACCGGCTTCTTCAATGGCTTGAATCGCGCCAATCGACATATCGTCATTGTGCGAATAGACCACCTGGATTTGCTTGCCATAAGACTTGAGGAAAGCTTCCATCACTTGCTTGCCACCGGCACGAGTGAAATCGCCGCTCTGGCTGGCAATGATCTTGAAGCGGTCATCGCTCTTGATGATTTCAATCAAGCCGTTGTGCCGATCAATGGCCGGTGCCGAACCCACTGTGCCTTGCAGTTCTGCGATATTGATCGGGCCTTGTGCGCCTTTGTAGTGATCTTCCAGCCAACGGCCACCACGGCGGCCTTCTTCCAGGAAGTCCGAACCAATGAACGCGGTGTAGAGCGAGTCGTCTGATACTTTGACTGCACGGTCGGTCAGGATGACCGGAATCTTGGCGGCTTTGGCTTCACGCAATACTGGCTCCCAGCCCGATTCCACCACCGGCGAGAAAGCAATAACATCCACTTTTTGCGCAATGTAAGAGCGAATCGCCTTGATCTGGTTTTCCTGCTTTTGCTGGGCATCCGAGAACTTAAGGTCTACGCCTGCATCTTTGGCGCTGCTCTTGATGGATTCGGTGTTGGCGGTGCGCCATTCACTTTCTGCACCCACCTGGGCAAACCCCAGTACCAGCTTGTCTGCGGCATGGGCTAGCGAGCCACACACCATCAGCCCGGCAGCGACCATGACCGCGGCCAGAATCTTTCTGCTCGACTTTTGCATAATCTTCGACTCCTTCTAATGGATTGTTTTGCCGGCACTTTCTTGGTGCGGCCGGATCAGGCTTTCATGATTTCAAAGCCTGTAAAATCCTGCGCCAGGCTAGCATTCATACCAATGTAATTTTCGGCTGAAGCTATGCACAAAACAGGACAAATGTGCACTGCCATGGGGCGTTGCTTACCGATGAAAATGACGCAGTTATTGGCATTGCAGCAAAAACGGTGATTTGGCGGATGGACGAATACGCCAGAGCAGGGCGACAAAACGGTTGCGCATCCATGCGCGCCAAAAAGTGAGAGATGGATCAAACGGTTGGCGTGAGACCGCCGAAATGAGTGGTCAGGCGGCCGAAGTGACGCTGCAAGCGCGCTGGTTCAGGGGCGAAAAACTGGCAAAATTGGGGGAATTTGCTGCTGAAAAGGCATAAAAAAACGCCCGACATGGCGGGCGTTTTTGGTACTGCTCAAAGGTACAAGTCTGGTCTTAGCGATGACGGCCGTGCGAGCGACGCGGCTGGTCAAACCAGGCCGACACCGGTGTGTTCTCGTTGGAGACCGGTTGCGCATCACCGCGCAAGATGGCTTCGCGTTGCGATTTATCCATCTTCTGGCCGGTGCTGGCGGTGCTGCTGCGATCACCGCGTTGGCTGTTGCCACGGTTGCCGCCGTCGCGACCTTCACCAGTGCCGCCAGTACGAGGTTGTTGTGGGCGGTCATTGCGGCGAGCGCCAGCTTGACCATTCGCTGCGGCACCTTGACCCTGGCCCTGACCTTGGCGACGACCTGGATTCTGACCCTGACCCTGGCCTTGTCCCTGACGGCGTTGACCGTCAGCCGCCTGGCCTTGACCACGACCACCGGTAGCGCCATCACCTTGCGGGCGTGGCTTCTGGTTGCGATTGCGGTTTTGATCCTGGCGTGGCGGGCGACCATCAGCCGAACGACCTTCGCCTGGTTCGCGCGGTGGACGGGCTTCGCCGCCTTCCGCTGCCGGGGCGCGTTGCGGGCGATCTCGACGTGGTTGTTGGCTGCGGCCACCACGACCCTGGCCTTGTCCTTGCTGCTGGCGGCCACGTCGACCCGATTCAATCGGCTCGGGCTTGGCGTTAGGATCGGGTTCAAATGTCGGCACGATCTCGCGTGGCAGAGCACGTTTGATCAGCTTTTCGATATCGGCCAGCAGGCGCATTTCATCGATACACACCAGCGACAAGGCTTCGCCTTGCGCGCCAGCACGACCCGTACGACCGATGCGGTGCACGTAATCTTCGGCAACCATCGGCAGCTCGAAGTTGATCACGTGTGGCAGTTCTTCGATATCAATGCCGCGTGCGGCAATATCGGTAGCAACGAGTACCTGCAACGTGCCGGACTTGAACTCGGTCAAGGCGCGGGTACGGGCAGACTGGCTCTTGTTGCCGTGAATGGCCAGAGAAGGAATTTCTTCTTTGGTCAGTTGTTCGGCCAGCCGGTTGGCGCCATGCTTGGTGCGGGTGAACACCAGCACCTGGAACCAGTTGTGTTCTTTGATCAGATGCGCCAGCAAATGGCGTTTCTTTTCGCGATCCACCAGCACGATCTTCTGGGTGATGGCTTCAACAGTGGCATTGCGGCGGGCAACTTCGATCAGCACCGGGCTGTTCAGCAAGTTGTCGGCCAGTTGTTTGATTTCGTCCGAATACGTGGCCGAGAACAACAGGTTCTGCCGTTTGGTTGGCAACAGTGCCAGTACTTTCTTGATGTCATGGATAAAACCCATGTCCAGCATGCGGTCGGCTTCGTCCAGTACCAGGATTTCCACCCGCGACAGATCAACCGTGCCTTGCGACAGGTGATCCAGCAGACGGCCGGGCGTGGCAACCAGAATATCAACGCGACCTTTCAGTGCCTTGATTTGCGGGTTGATGCTGACACCACCGAACATGGCGAGCGATTTATGCCCGGCATATTTGCCGTATTCACGCACGCTTTCTTCAACTTGCGCTGCCAGTTCACGCGTTGGTGTCAGCACCAGTGCGCGAATCGGAGCATGCTCGCCGCGCTTGACCGTGATCGGGCTGGCGCTGAGCAATTGCAGAATGGGAAGCGTGAAACCAGCGGTTTTGCCTGTGCCGGTTTGAGCTCCGGCCATGACATCCTTGCCGGCGAGAATGGCTGGGATAGCCTGTGTTTGAATCGGTGTGGGTTCCGTATAACCAAGATCGGATACGGCACGCACAAGTTCGTCCGCAAGACCTAAAGCGGAAAAAGTCATTAATTAACTCCAGAGCGTGTATCGGCCATTGCTGCAAATGCAGCTCCAGTCCGTTGGCGGATACAGGAATGTCGTGTGTGGGAACAGCGAAGACTGGATGCGCTCTGCGTAGTTCCGTGGGTTCCTGGAGCGGGTGCCGGTGAGGCGAGTTGTACTCAACAGGACGGTGCGCGCTTTAGCGCAAGTTGCTGGCGGATAGTAATGCTCCGGGCAACCAACTACGCCCGGCACATTATACGCATGCGTTGGCTGGCGTCGAGTGTTTTGCCAACGCGGTTACATCATTTTGCAGGGCGAGTGGCGATGGTGCATTGATACACGCCGCCGAAGAAGGTCTTTTTGGTCCAGCAAAAATCGCCGGAATACCGTGCATATTCGGGAATCTGCCGTTGCCACAAGGCGTGTGCAAACGGTTCCAGCCAGGCGTTCACTGCCCGCAGCAACCAGCCGATGGGCTGCCACGCGGCAGGGCGGTGATAGTCCACAAAGATGGCCTTTCCGCCTACCGGTACTTTGGCCAGCATGTGATCAACGATGGCGTGTTTTTTGGCTTCAGGGACTTCATGCAGCAGGAAGAAACTGCAGACCACGTCATAACGCGTATCGCTGGCAAATGTGGCGGCATCGGCCTGGCAGACGTGGGCCCAGCGCATGTCAGCCAGTTTGGCGCTGCCGTGGCGAACCTGGGCGGGGGTGACGTCTGTGAGGTGGAATGTGCCTTTGGCGCCAACCTTGGCCGCCGCGCGTTGTACAAGGTCACCATAAACATGAGCCACTTGCCACACCTTCATACCGGGCTCGAGTTCTTTAAGGTAAGCCCGCATCAGGCGCTGATCGTTACCAAACAGCAGCGTGCGCACTACCCAGTTGTGATCAAGTTTTTTGACATGATCCGGATTTACGTAAGCCCAGTCATATACCTCGATCATGTAATCGGGCACACCGGCGTAATCGAGGTTCTCGTGCTGGTTTTCTTGATTTTCTTGAGCAGCAAGGGTTGCGCTGGCGGTATCTGGCGGCATTGTCACACTCCTGTATTGTCAAAATCTCGAAAATACTAAGGGCGGTTACGACAATGGAATTTGCGTTGACGCAGAAACGGCCAATTTGTTGGCTCCAGATGTGCAAAGTGCCAAGCCAATAGCCGTTTGTCTGGCGTTGTGAAGACCGCTCACTACAATGCCAAGGGAATATCTGGATCAAGCTATGCGATCGGTCTGTGGTTATGCCTGAAAATTGCTTGACTAGACTGATTGGTCTATTGGTAGACTTTGCGACTTGATTGTAGAACAACCCATCATCCGGACCGGAGAACACCATGAGTCATTTGTTTGCCCCGTATCAGTTGCGCGGTCTTGAACTCCCCAACCGCATTGTGGTTTCGCCCATGTGCGAATACTCAGCGGTCGATGGCTTGGCCAATGACTGGCACCTGGTGCATCTGGGCAGCAGAGCGGTGGGCGGAGCTGGACTGATTATTTTTGAAGCAACTGCCATCGCGCCGGAAGGGCGCATCAGCCCGGAAGATCTGGGGCTGTGGAATGATGAACAAATTGCACCGCTGGCACGCATTACCCGCTTTATCAGCGAACAAGGCAGCGTGCCGGGCATTCAGCTGGCGCACGCAGGCCGCAAAGCGAGCACTTTTTCGCCATGGCGCGGTTCGGGCGCGGTATCAGAAGCTGAAGGCGGCTGGGCCAATGTGGTTGCGCCATCCGCCATTGCGTTTTCGCCTGAATACCCGCAACCGCATGCGCTGGATCAGGCCGGGATAGACAAGGTGGTCGCCGGTTTTGTGGCGGCAACGCATCGTGCCGTTGCGGCCGGTTTCAAAGTGGTAGAAGTCCACGCCGCGCACGGTTACCTGCTGCATCAGTTTCTCTCGCCACTTTCCAATCTGCGCACCGACCAGTACGGCGGTAGCCTGGAAAACCGCGCCCGTTTGCTGCTGGATGTGAGCCGCGCGGTAAGGGCGGCCCTGCCGGACGATCTGCCGTTGTTCGTGCGGATTTCTGCCACTGACTGGGTTGAAGGCGGCTGGAGGGCCGATGAAAGTGTGGTGATATCGCGCTGGCTCAAAGAAGAGGGCGTTGATCTGATCGATGTCTCCAGCGGCGGCACCGTGCCTGTAGCGCCGATTCCGGTTGGCCCGGGCTATCAGACCCGCTTTGCTGACCAGATCCGCCGCGAAGCGGGCATTGCCACCGGCACGGTGGGCATGATTCTGGAACCCGCCCAGGCCGACCATATTATCCGCACTGGCCAGGCTGACCTGGTGTTGCTGGCGCGTGAATTGCTGCGTGAACCCTACTGGCCATTGCACGCTGCGACGGCTTTGCACACCACGACATCATGGCCGGAACAATATCTGCGTGCCGCGCCCAAGGGCTCAACCACTCGAACTCCACGTTAAGCGAGGTCTATATCATGAAAATCGGGCTGATTGGTTTGGGCAATATGGGCGTGGGCATTGGCGGCAGTCTGCTGCGCGGCGGCCATTCGCTGACGGTCTACAACCGCAGTAAAGACAAAGCAGACGCGTTGTTGGCACAGGGCGCACGCTGGGCCGATACCCCGCGTGAACTGGCGCAGGGCCAGGATGCCGTGCTGACGATGGTGGCCGATGATGCTGCCTTGCTGGCGGTAACGCGCGGAGACAATGGCCTGTTGGCCGGATTGGCGGCAGGCGCGGTCCATGTCTCTTTGAGTACGGTCAGCCCGGCTTTGGTGGAGCAACTGGCGCAAGAACATGCGGCGCAAGGCAAAGCATTGGTCGCCTCACCGGTGTTTGGTCGCCCCGACGCCGCTGCTGCGGCCAAGCTGTTTGTGGTGGCATCGGGCAAGCCGGAACACATCACCGCTGTGCGCCCGGCGCTGGAATGCATCGGCCAGAAGTTGTTCGAGATTGGCGATCAGCCGCAGCAGGCTGCGTTGGTCAAACTGATTGGTAACTTCTTGATCAGTTGTGTGATTGAAGGCTTGGGTGAAGGGACCGCGCTGGCTGAAAAAGCCGGGGTAGCGCCAGAAAAACTGATCGAAGTGCTCACCGGTTCCATCTTCGCCGCACCGGTCTATCAGGTTTACGGCGCGTTGATTGCCAACGCGGGTTATCTCAACCCAGGCTTTGCCTTGCCCTTGGGCCAGAAAGACAACCGGCTGGTGCTGCAGGCGGCAGAAGGGTTGAATGTGCCGCTGCCGTTTGCCAGCATCGTGCGGGATCGTTTTGTGCGAGCCAATGCGCAAGGCTTGGCTGGCGCAGATTGGTCGGCGATTGCCAGCTTGTCGCGGCAGGATGCGGGTTTGTCGGATTGACCGGAGTCAGATCATCGGTGAGGGCCGACTCGTAGCCCGGATGAGGCCGAAGGCGAGCATCCGGGATGCAATCGTGGCGGGCTCCAATGCAGTTGATCCGTTGACGTATTGTTACCCCGGATTCTCGCTCCGCTGCATCCGGGCTACGGTGCTTGGGTTGCTGGTTTTCTCTCTGGCTGAAACATCGGCAACCGGGTGTCAGATACTAAAAAGCCAAGGAGTAACCCGCCTGCCGGAGGATGAACTGGCCCAACGCTCAATGCCCCAGCGAGCCCTGGGCAGCCAGTTCACGAATGCGGCGTACGGTATCGATATCAGCCTCGTGGTAAGCCGACTTCACATAGGACGAGAAATACGCATCGCTGGCGTCATCGCTTCCTGCCGCCACGGTATCGGCCAGCGGGGTGTTGTAGGTGAAGCGTACAAATAACTGCGCTTCATCTGGCGTTTCTATGGCGATGGTCAGAATGCCGCCGTTGTGTTCGTCATTGGGCTGGGTATGAAAATGAATAGTGCGGCCTTCATCCCACTCGATATTGTCGCGCACATGCAGATTGCCCAGCCGGAACGAGCGCACCATGTAATCGTCGCCGCGCTCGTGGATTTTCACTTCAGACACGTCATCCTGAAAGTCTTGCGGTTTCTCGGCGCGCCACAGCAACGCTTGCCATACCTGTTGCGCGCTTAGCGGCGTCAGCAGCGGGTTCAGCGGGTCGTTGATCTGGACCAGATGTTCAAAATGCACAAGTAGCTCCTTTGGCCTTGGTGATCGGGCCAGCGCGATGTTGCTGCGCGCTGCTTCAATCGTGTTTTATCAAATATTGAGTCAATTATAGGCTCAGGCGGGTTTGAGCAAACCATGCAGCTGGGCGTCCAGCATTTGTTGGCCCTGTTCCTGGGCCGTGGCACTGGTAAAAAGCGGGCAGGTGAGTTTCAGGCTGACAACCCCATGTAAACCCGCCCACAACAACTCGGCCAGCGCCTGGCTGGGCAAGGCACTGGCCAGCTTGCCGGATGCGCGCAGCGCCTCAAACGCATTGATTAGCGCCATAAACACTTGCATGCCCGCGCTCTCTTCATCGTTGCCTTCGGTGACGGCGTTGGCGTATTCAGGTTTGGTCATGAAGATCAGCCGGTAAGTCTCCGGGTGATCCAGCCCAAACTGTATATAGCCCTCACTGAGCACCCGCAACTGTGCCACCGGCTCGGATTCGGTAGCCACCGCAGGCAGCAGTTCACGTGCGAATTCAGCATAACCACGCGTACATAACTGGTAGGCGATCGCGTCCCGGCTCTCGAAATGCAGATAGAGCGTGGCGGGAGAGTATTCAATCGCATCGGCGATTTTGCGCATGCTCAGCTCAGCAAAGCCCTCACGCACCACGATATCGAGTGCGGCTTGCAGAATGAGCTCACGCAATTCTGCCTTCTGTCGTTCTTTTCGGTCGGAAATAGCCATACCGCAATTTTGGACTTGACGACTTGAAGCGTCAATATAAAATGAACGATGTTCAGTAAACACCGTTTAGTAAATTTACATACGTTCACGGAGATGGCAAAATATGGAAAAAATCGCATTGGTCGGTGCCACTGGCGCCATTGGCAACAGCATCGCCCACGCCTTGCAGATAGAAGGGCGGCCGTGGCGTGCTATTGCCCGCTCGCAACCTGCTTTGCAGCAACAGTTTGGCGCCGATCGCAATGCTGAACTGATGACCTGGAATCCAGACAACGAACAATCCATTGAAGCCGCGCTGCAAGGCATCGATACCGTGGTGTACATGGTTGGCGTCAACTACTGGCAATTTGAACTGCATCCAGTTCTGCTGGGGCGCACGGTGGAAGCGGCAATTCGCGCTGGCGTCAAACACTTCGTGCTGATTGGTACGGTGTATCCATACGGTCTGCCGCAAACCGAACGTGTGCGCGAGGATCATCCACGCCAACCAAACTCGGTTAAAGGTGCACACCGTAAAGCGCAGGAAGACCTGTTATTGGCCGCGCACGCAGCCGGGCGCATTCAGGGCACCGTGCTACGTTTGCCGGACTTTTACGGCCCGGGCGTCGACAAGAGCTTGCTGGATGGCGTGTTCAAAGCGGCCGTTGCAGGTAAAACCGCCGACATGATCGGCCCGATTGAAACCGACCACGAATTTGTGTTCGTCCCCGACGTCGGCCCGGTAGTGCTGAAACTGATCGCTGAACCCCAAGCCTTTGGCCGAGTCTGGCATTTTGCCGGGGCCGGCGTCACCAGCCAACGGGCGATGGCGGAACAGATTTTTGCCACCGCAGGCCACAAGCTACGTACCCGGGCGATCGGTAAAACCGCCTTACGGGTAATGGGCTGGTTCAACCCGTTCATGCGCGAACTGGTGGAAATGCATTATCTGCAAACACAACCGGTCATCATGGACGACAGCGCATTGCAGGCCTTGATTGGGCCACTGCACAAGACCTCATATCAGGATGGTATCCGGCTGACTGTGCAGGCAATGACCAGAAGCTGAAGCTGGGTCCGCACTTTAGAATTGGTAGCGCAGCCCGGCTTGGGCAGAAAGCTGTTTTTCATCGTCACCATACAATGCGCCCAGTTGCAGATTCAGTGTCCATTGCGCGGTCAGGTTCTGGTTGAGGCCCGCTTTGACACCCACCTGGTTGCTGGCTCGATCCAGCGTGACGCTCCGATTGTTCATGGTCAGCGTGGTTTCGCCCCACCCATGACGCCAGTCAAGGCTTATAAAAGGGGAGGGTGACCCGGCTGGAGTGAGCGGATTAACCCCACCCAGACGCACCCCCAGCCGGCTGCTGAAGCCTCGCGGATCGCCGGTGTTCACGTGGGTGTTGGTGTCTTTTTCAAACACGTCACCGCCAAAGTAGCGGTTCCAGATGACTTGGGCGAACGGAGTGACCGAGGCTTGCGGATTATCGAACGGGTTCAGTGTATAGCCGCTTTCAATCGAGACGGTGGCGGCACCGGAGTTGTAATTCTGCGTAGACAAATAATCGGCACTGATCTGGTTGCGTTGCCAGCCATAAAGTAACCAGCTATCAACATAAGCACCCTGGCGATCCGTGTCATTCTGGAACCACGTCCCGTAAAGCCCGGCTGCGTAATTATCCAGGCTGCCCGTGGCGCGATTAGGGTTGCCGTTTGCTTGAGCCCAGGTGTCAACGTGCCCGTACCCAGCCATGACACCGAGGTGCAATTGTCCGGTGGCACTGGTAGCCCGATCAGCCAACTCTGTACCGCCATGGATCAGCCACTGGTGCGATTGGAATTGCACCTGGTTTTGCACCGCGCTGGCATTGCTGCGGGCACCTTCCAGCCTGATCCAGCTGGAACAGCGGTCATTACCTGCGCCGGTCACGGCATTGTCCGCGGTATTGCAGCCGACATTGTTCAGACGATCATGCAAATCGTGGTTGAAAAGGGTGGCTGCGGCATAAGCGTTGCCGATATAGGAGCCGATTTCTGGTCGATAGCGCGGCGTAAGACCAGGTACTGGCGGTATGGGCGCAGGAGCGGGCGCTGGCACAGGGGTTGGTGCTGGAGTTGGTGGCGGCACAGGTGTTGGCGTTGGCGCGGGAGTTGGTGCAGGCGCCGGTGTTGGCGCGGGAGTCGGTGGCGGGGCTGGCGGAGTGACCGTAGATTGTAGATACCACTGTTCAGTGAATGGATCGTGCACCAGGCCATATTCATACAACCCGGCCACGGCGCGCCCAGCCAGTGCAAATGAAGTGGTTGCCGACGCTGCACCATTTTGCAGTGCAACAACCAGAATACCCTGCCGTGTGATATCTCCGGTTCCACCGACGTTACTGACACGGACTGAGGTCTGACCGGTCGCCAGCGCGATGCCTTGAGCACCGTCCAACACCAGTTGGTCAGAGGCAGAACTGTCGCCGCCCAACGCTGTATTCAACAGCAAAGATCCCTGACCGTTCAAACTGCCAATTAGATGCAGTTGATTGCCTGGCGTTTGTCCACGCAGATTTATGGTGCCGTTATTAGTCAGTAAACCAGTCAGCGTGAGTGCACCGCGTCCCTCGACATCCAGTGCGGGCGCTGCATCTGCCACGTCGATGTGTCCCTGATTGGTCACATTTGCATTGATTTGGCCATAACCGCCCAAAGTGCCGTTGTTGATGATTCCCAACGGGCTGTTCAAAGTTGCCTGTGGTCTTGCTGCTGCGCCAATCAATAGCGTGGCACCAGGGTCAATCCGGGTACCGGAACCTTGCAACGTACTAACGAGCTGCAATGTACCGCTTTGCACATGCAATGCGTCAAGCGAGCTTGCCCCCAAGGTGACGGGGCCAGACAAAGTCCATGCCTCACCATTCATGATCAAATGATCAAACCCCGAAATGGGGGCATTTTCGGTTCCAAAATCGGTCAATTGCACGGTGTTATTGTTGCCGATACTGACCAGATTGCCGGTGACGCGCGAACCTCGACCCGTTACATCAATACCCAAAGTGGGGAAAGACACATGCGAGCCCAGCACGACAGTGTTGTTATCCCCGGTGAACTGCAGGGCAGTGGCACCCGATAAAGCGCCCAGGTTGTATACGCTATTGCCATTCCCGGCCAGTAACATGGCGGTACCGCCTGCAGAAATACTCCCGGCATTGACGAGGATGTTCTGATCAGCGCTGGACTGAATGGCGTTACCGGTTGTAGGGTTTTGAATCAGGCCATAATTGATCATCAGGCTTTGGGCTGCGGCGGTAAACAGCGCAGTGGCATCGCTGGCATTACCCCCGGTAATTACTCCGGTCGCTGTGTTGAGCAGCGAGTAAATGCCTCCGCCAAAGAACCAGAGTGCCCTGCCCGTGGTTGATATTGTGCCGTCATTTTCGATCGTGATCGCGTAGGCACCGTTGGAAACAATCCCCATCCTGCCAGTGATTGTGCCGCCTTGAAGGTTTTCGACCAAAGCGCCACGGCCCGAATAAATTGCAGACGATTGGGTCGAATTGATCTGGCCCGAGTTATAAACCTCAATTTAGCCGTTATCGGTATGTATGCCGTCCGGGCCCGAGATCACTGCGCCTACGTAGTTGTAAACGACACCACCATTGGTGAACTGGATGCCAGATGGCCCGCCACTATTAGCGGCATTTGACTGGATGGTGCCGTAGTTATCCACCCTGGTTGTCACGCCGCCGGTAATCCGGTCAAGGCTCCCCAGTTGCAGTGCCGAGGCTTGGATCGTGGCGTTATTCAAAACGCTGCCGTAATTGATGAATTGCCAGTCCTGTGTGTTGTCACCAGAGACTGCGATGCCCGCGTTGACAATACTGGTGGTCGGCCCAACCGCAAAACTGGCCTGCCCCGGATAGTTGTTATCCAGGTCGACGGTGGCACCGCTGCTGCTGGGCAAAAGCACTTGGGCCTGGGCAAGCAGGCTGGAGAATACTGGCCCCAGTGCCAACATGGACAATCTGATGCGGGGGGCACCACCGCAATGTTTATTGACGCACATCTTGACTCCCCCCGTTTGTTACTACGGTCTGCCAAGGGCTGTTGGCGAAAGGGCGAGCTCTGCGCACATCAAAAGGTGACCGTTGCAACCTGCTCGACCAGGGTTTATATGCCTAGTCTAGTGCGCGGACCGGCGAAAGCCAGGGCACACCGGCGAAAGCAAACACGTCATGTAACGGAGAATATCGGGCAGAACACTTACCGGCTGTACCACAGCATGCCGACTCGCTCGTGAAGCGCCCAGTAACTGGCAGTGAGCGATGGTGCGTCGGGCAGCAATTCCAGCAGCGTGAACGGGCGTTGGGTCTGGTATGACGTTGGCGCCAGCGTCACCATGAATCCAGCCTTGGTGAACACTTGCGCAGCGCGCGGCAAATGCCAGGCGCTGGATACCAGGGCGATTCGGCGATATTGCGGCAGCATCTTTTTGGCGAGGAATACCGCGTTGTCACTGGTGTCGGCGGCCTGGCTTTCTATCCAGACTGGCGTCATGCCGTAATCCTGTCGCAGTACGCGCGCCATCAATTCGCCTTCGCTCAGCGCTTCCTGGAACACCGCGCCACCGGTCACGGCCAGCGGTTTGCCAGTGCTGCGAGCCAGGCGCGCGGCGTAACGCACACGTTCGGCGGTGGTGCCATTAACGTCGCGTTCGTCCGGGTTTTGCAGTGCGCCAAACAAGGTGCCACCGCCCAGGCACACGATCGCATCCACTTGGGCCAGTGCGGCGGGGGAGATTGGCGGCGGTTCCAGCGATGCCGTTAATGCTTTGCTGACCACGGGTGTGGAAATGGCCCACAGTACCAGCAGATTCGCCGCCAGCAAGCCACGCGCCAGACGTGGGCGACGATGCCACAGCCACAGGCTGACCAGCCCGAGCAGGATAATGCAGCCCGGTGGCAACATCAGCGCAGCAAGACTGTTTTTGATCAGGAATGCGGGGTTGGTCATGGCGAGATCGGGTTGGTGGTGCAAAGTGGGCAAAGCATGCCGTGAGGCAAGCCGCAAAGCAAACGGGCCGCATGATGCGACCCGTTCAGGCTTGTGGCAATGACCACGCCTGTTACCAGCTACTCGCCCAGATAAGCGTGCTGGATACTCTCGTTGGCCAGCAGATTCTGTGCGGTATCAGCCAGGGTGATCTTGCCCGATTCCATGACATAGCCACGATTGGCGGTTTGCAGCGCGAGCTTGGCGTTTTGCTCCACCAGCAGCATGGTTACCCCTTCGGCCGCGATCATGCGGATGATCTCGAAAATCTTCTGCACGATGATCGGTGCCAAACCCATCGAGGGCTCATCCAGCAACAGCAATTTGGGGCGGCTCATGATGGCGCGGCCCATCGCCACCATCTGTTGTTCGCCACCAGATAACGTTCCCGCCAGCTGTTTCTGCCGCTCTTTCAGGCGCGGAAATAGCCCGTAGACTTTCTCCAGATCAGTAGCGATCTCGGGTTTGTCGTTGCGGGTATAGGCTCCCATTTGCAGGTTTTCTTCGACCGTGAGCCGCGAGAAGATCCCGCGACCTTCCGGCACCATCGCCAGGCCATGTTTCACGTAGGCAAACGACGGCAGTTTGAGCGTCGGCTGGCCGTCATAAATAATCTGGCCACCCGCAGGCTTGAGCATGCCGACCAGGGTTTTGAGCGTGGTGGTTTTGCCAGCGCCGTTGGCACCAATCAGCGCCACCAGTTCGCCCTTGTTGATTTCCAGATCAATGCCTTTCACGGCCTGGATGCCGCCGTAGGCCACTTTCAGGTCTTTCACTTGCAACAGCGGGGTGGTCATTCCGGGGCTACTCCAAGATATGCTTCGACCACGCGCGGGTTGCTTTTGACTTCTGCCGGCACGCCTTCGGCGATCTTTTTGCCGTAATCGAGCACGGCAATACGATCACACAGCCCCATCATCAGTTTTACATCGTGTTCGATCAGCAGCACGGTAATGCCGTCGCCACGGATTTTCTCCAGCAGCGCTTTCAATGCCACGGTTTCTTTCGGGTTCATGCCGGCGGCGGGTTCGTCCAGTGCCAGCAGGGTAGGGTTGGTGCCCAGCGCGCGGGCAATTTCCAGCCGCCGCTGATCGCCATAAGACAAGTTGCGCGCGGTTTCATCGGCGTGTTTGTCAATGCCCACATAGCGCAACAATTCTTGCGCCCGTGCTTTGATCGACGCTTCTTCCGCTCGCGTTTTCGGGCCACGGAACACCGCGCCAAACACGCCGGATTTTGTCCGTACGTGTTGACCGACCATGACGTTTTCCAGCGCGGTCATATTGGCAAACAGCCGAATATTCTGGAAGGTACGCGCAATGCCGCTTTCCACCACCACATAGGGTTTCTGGCGGAACAGATCGATCCCGTTAAAAGTGAATTTGCCTTCATCCGGTTGATACAGGCCGGTGAGCACGTTGAACAGCGTGGTTTTGCCCGCGCCATTCGGCCCGATCAGCCCGTAAATTTCGCCCTTGTTGATGGTCAGGCCCACATCGTTCAGTGCATGCAAGCCGCCAAAGCGTTTGTGAATGCCTTCAATACTCAGCAGTGTTTCAGCCATGAGCGTGCTCCGCGTCCTGTAAATCGGACTTCTCTTGTTCAGCAATTTCGGCCGTCGGGTGCAGCTCGGCGCGACGGCGGCGTGATGGCCACAAGCCTTCCGGGCGGATCAGCATGATGATGATCATGGCCAAACCGAACAGCAGCATGCGCAGGTTTTCCGGGTCGACGATGCGGCGGCCAAACAAGCCTTCCTGCAGCGGGTTGATCACATCTCGCAGGATTTCCGGCACGATCGACACCAGAATCGCCCCCAGAATCACACCGGGGATATTGCCCATGCCGCCCAGCACCACCATGCACAACACCATGATGGATTCCATCAGCACGAACGATTCCGGGCTGACAAAGCCCTGGAAGCTGGCAAACAGCGCGCCAGACACGCCACCAAACGACGCGCCCATCGCAAACGCCAGCAACTTCACATTGCGGGTGTTGATGCCCATGGCGTTGGCGGCAATTTCGTCTTCGCGAATCGCCACCCAGGCCCGGCCAATGCGCGAATGCTGCAACCGGCTGGTGACAAAGATGATCAGGCAGCAGAACGCCAGGATCAGGTAGTAGTACGAGTACACCATCTCGAAGCGCACACCGAGAAAATCAATCGGCTTGCCCAGCGTGTAGCCAAAGAAGTGCACTGGATCGATATTGTTGATGCCTTGCGGGCCGTTGGTGATGTTGATCGGGCGGTCCAGGTTATTCATGAAGATCCGCACGATCTCGCCAAAACCCAGCGTCACAATCGCCAGATAATCGCCGCGCAGTTTGAGCGTTGGCGTACCCAGGATAAAGCCGAACACGCACGCCACCACGCCGCAAATCACGATCATGATCAGAAACGGCGGATGCTGTAGCCACAGCGGCATCACTGCCTGCAACTGCGGAGAATTGAAGATGGCATACATATAGGCGCCCACCGCATAAAACGCGATATAGCCCAAGTCCAGCAGCCCGGCAAAACCCACCACAATGTTCAGGCCCAGCGCCAGCATGATGTACAGCAGCGCGAAGTCCACCGCGCGTATCCACGATTTGCCGCTGGTAAAGCTGACGCCGAGTATCCACGGCAGCACCAGCAAAAACGCCACAAAAATGAACAGCGCAATTTGCCGTTGGCGGGGTGTTTTTAGAAAAGCAAAAGCCATATCCAATATCCTTAATGGCCGCGTAGGGTTTGCATGCTTTGCATGCGAACGCGTTCAATGCCGATAAATGTTTATCTTGCTGGGGCCATCGGTGCGCACAAGTGCGCACCCTACGTAAAGTTACGCGCGTTCTGCGACGCGCTCGCCCAGCAGGCCGGACGGACGGAATACCAGCACCAGGATCAGCACCAGGAAGGCAAAGATGTCCTTATAGTTACTGCCGAGGAACCCGCCAGTAAGGTCACCCAGATAACCCGAGCCCAGACTTTCGATAATGCCAAGGGTGATGCCACCCAATACCGCGCCCTGCAGATTGCCGATCCCGCCCAGCACGGCTGCGGTAAACGCTTTCAAGCCAATCAAAAAGCCCATATAAGGGTGAGCCTGATCGTAATTGGCGGCGACCATTACGCCAGCCACCGCGCCGAGCGCCGAGCCGGTGATAAAGGTCATCGAAATAATGCTGTTGATGTTCACGCCCATCAGCCCGGCGACTTCCGGGTTCTGCGCTGTAGCCCGCATGGCGCGGCCCAGCTTGGTGCGCTCGATCATGAAGAACAGCCCACCCATCAATACAATGGCCAGAATGATGATGGCCACTTGCAGATCGGTAATCGCGGCGCCGTAAAAGTCATGCACGGTTTGCGGCAGGATTTCCGGGAAAGGGCGGTAGCTGCGGCCCCAGATCAGGCTGGCCACCTGCTGCAGCACAATCGACACGCCAATGGCGGTAATCAACGGAGCCAGCCGTGGCGCGCGGCGCAAGGGCCGGTAGGCGATGCGTTCCACTGCAAACCCCAGCAGCATGGAAACCGGAATCGCCATCAAAAGGCCCGCCAGTAACATCAGCGGGCCTGGTAAATGAATGTTGTGACCAACCAGCACGTTAATGCAGGTAATGGTGACCATGGCGCCGAACATCACAATCTCGCCGTGAGCAAAATTGATCAGTTGCATGATGCCGTACACCATCGTGTAACCCAGCGCGATCAAGGCATAGATGCTGCCGATCACCAGGCCATTGATGATTTGTTGTAAAAAAATGTCCACTTTGTTTCATCTCCGATGACTGCTTGGGCTTGCTGGCAAAACTTGCGAATGAACCTGTGGACCTGGCGCTTATGGAGCCGCTGGCGAAATGGCCGGTCCGTCGCTTGTGGCGTTGGAGTTCGGGTTTCGATGCGATCCCACGGTGGTTGCCTTCGTGAAAAGGGTGCAGTCAGTTACGAAATCAACCATAACAGTTGCTGCGGTCAACCTTACCTGTGTCAGTTTTTAGCGAACACCTGCTGCTTTCCCTTACAGTCAAGTCTTTAGTTATGCCTTTGTGACATATTCCCCGAGCCGCGCGCAAACTTGCTGCGGCTCGGTGTGGGGTGTGGTTCACAGAATTGGTGCAAGGCCGGGTTGGGCGAGGATAAACAGCAGCGGTAAGGATTGTTGGTGAGATTGCTGCTGAAAGATAACGAAGCAGGATGTGTGCCTGATACAGGGCACATCCAGGTGAACGGGGAGCGAGAGAGTTTGCTGAACTGAACGATCCGCGCACAGAGGGAGCGACGCCGCAATCTATGGGCACCACGCATCATCGGGTTCCTGGCTTGTGTCTGTTCAGCTTCGCCCGGCAGGTCGCTTTGCGGATCCGGCGACGGGTTTGCGCAGCCCGCAACTGCCCAACTTCATGTTAACGGCGCGGAAATCCGTTCAATAGATAGCCAGGGCGCATCGTTAATTGCGGTTGTTTGCACCAAACAAGGGCGCGACTTCAAACCCTGCAAAACAAAAAATCCGGCCAGCCGGGTAGCCATACAAACACCCACTGTTTGTATGGCACGCCGACAGCCGGATTCCTCACTTGCACGCAAACAACACTTTCAACTACGGCGTAGCCGGGGCTTTCTCGGTGTTGCTGGCCACCGGAGTGCCGCCACTGGCTTGAATCTGCCAGCCGCCACCCACCGCTTTGTACAACGCGACCCGGTCATTCAGCTCGGCCAGTTGCGCCTGTACCAGCGAGAGCCGGGCATCGAACAGATTGCGTTCGGTGTCCAGGACGTCCAGATAGCTGGAATAACCGTTGTCGTACCGCAAAGTAGCCAAGTGCAGCTGGCGGGTCAGGGCGATCACTTTCGCATTCTGTGCTTGGGTCACCTTCGCCGCCTGGTTGTTCACCACTAACGCACCACGCACGTCGCCAAAGGCGTTTTGCACAGCACCGCGATATCCGGCAAGCGCTTCACGCTCCACGGCTCGGGCTTGATCTACCTGTGCCGCCGTTAACCCACCGTTGAACAAAGGCATGGCCAGGTCGCCTGCAAACGACCAGGTCTTGGCGGCACCCGTAAACAAATTGCCAAACGCCAGGCTTTCCACCCCCGCTAAACCGGTCAGGCTCACCGTCGGGAAATACCCCGCCCGCGCTGCTTCGACCCGCGCGCGCGCCGCGATCAAACTCGCCTCGGCTTGCTGAATGTCGGGACGACGCAGTAGCAGGTCAGATGGCAAGCCAGCGGGGATCGTCGGTGGATGGCCGATCTCCTCGATCCGTTTGCCACGTGGCGGCAGCGTCTGCACGATGTCTTTGGGGCTTTGACCCAACAACACCGCCAGCGCCGATTCAGTCTGGGCAATTTCTCCGACCAGATTAGGCTCGGTGGCCTGCGCGGTATTCAACTCGGCCTCGGACTGGCGCACATCCAGTTCTGAAATCAGACCACCCTTGAAGCGCTTGGTCTGCAGGTCGTAGCTCTCAACGCGCGAATGAATGGTGTCGCGGGCAATTTGCAACTGGCCATCCAGAGCCAGCAAGTTGAAATACGTCTGCGCGACTTCTGCATCCAGCGCCAGAATCACGGCATCCTGGTTGTATTGCGCGGCCAGCAGATCACGCCTGGCGGCCTCCGTCTGATTGGCCAGACGGCCCCACAAATCGATCTCCCAACTGGCAGAAGCGGCCACTTGGTAGTCGTTGTACGTCCCAAGCGCAAATGATGGGCCTCTATCTGAGGCTTTTTGCCGTGAACCACCCGCAGCAGCATTCAATTGCGGTAACTGCGCTGACGAGTTGATACCGACCACCGCGCGCGCCTGATCAACCCGTGCCGCGGCTTGCGCCAGGTTCTGGTTGTTCTGACGCGCCGTGGTGATCAATTGCTCCAGTAGCGGGTCACCAAACTGGTTCCACCAATGTTGGTCGATCCAGCTGTTGTCTTGCTGCATTGCGCTGTCGGCTGGCAGCTCGGAAACCGGGGTCGATTTGTCTGGCTGGAAGAAGGCGCAGCCGGGCAGGGCGGTGGCGATCAGCGCACCCAGCAGGGCAGTGCGCAAAGGTTTGGTTAACAACACGAGGGAGGGCTTATTCATGATCCACCCCATGGCTTTCGAGTGCAGGTGTGGCCGGTTCTGCCTTCTTTTTCTTGCTCCCCAAACCCATGATCAGCCGGAAGAACAGCGGAACGAAGAAGGTCGCAAGGCATGTCGCTGCCAGCATCCCGCCAATCACCCCGGTACCAATCGAGTGCCGGCTGGCCGAGCCGGCGCCCGTTGAAGTTACCAATGGCACGCAACCCAGAATGAAGGCGAGCGAGGTCATTACAATTGGCCGGAACCGTAATCGCGCGGATTCAAGCGCAGCATCCAGCAAGCTCATGCCCTCCTGATGTTTCTCTACCGCAAACTCGACAATCAAGATGGCGTTCTTCGCCGACAGGCCGATCAGCGTCACCAAGCCAATCTGGAAGTACACGTCGTTGGTCAAGCCGGTCGCCCACACCGCGATCAGTGCGCCAAACAGCCCGAACGGCACAGCTGTGATCACCGCAATCGGCAAGGTCCAGCGTTCATACTGCGCGGCCAGGATCAGGAACACCATGATGATCCCGAAGATAAACGCTTGCGCCGAGGTGCCGCCCGCCAGTTTTTCCTGGTAAGCACTACCCATCCAGGCAAGCGAATAATCGCCGCTCAGCGTTTGCGCGGCTATTTCTTCAGCCGCTGCAATGGCCTGACCGCTGGAAACACCGGGCGCTGGCGTCAGCATGACCTTACCGGCGGAAAAGACGTTGAAACGCTCAACCAGTTCTGGCCCGACAATCGGACGCACTTTGACCAGTGAACTGAGCGGAATCATCTCGCCACTAGCGGAGCGCACAAAGACGTTCCGAATGTCGTCTGGCTGCGAGCGGAAGTCTGCCTCAGACTGCAACTGCACTTTGTAAGTCCGGCCAAACAGGTTGAAGTCATTAACGTATTGCGAGCCGAAAGTCGCCGCCAAAGTGTTGAATACCTGGTTAACCGGCACACCCAGTGTCTTGGCTTTGTCGCGATCCAGATCAAAGAACATTTGCGGCACGGTGGCGCGATACGTGGTGCTGACCGTGGCAAATTCCGGCCGTTTCTTCGCTGCCTCCAGATAGGCCTGAATGGTTTGCTCAATCGCTGCCGGATCAGTGGTGCCGCGACTCTGGATATACGCCTCCAGGCCACCGGTAGTGGACATGCCGGTAATGGGAGGAGGGTTGAACGCCAACACGATGGCGTCTTTGATGCGTGCGCCAGCGAACATCACTTTGCGTGCCAGCGAGAACGAATCTTCACCTTTCCCTTCACGTTCTTTCCAGTCTTTCAGTGTCACAAAGCTGGTTGCGGCGTTGGAGCGATATGTACCCGAGATAACGTCAAAGCCACTGAAGGTAAGTGCCTCGGCGACTGATTTATCTTTCAACAGGGCGGTATCCAACTGCTTGGTCACTGTCTCGGTGCGCGACAGCGATGCGGCATCAGGCATGATTGGTACCACCATCAGGTAGCCTTGATCTTCGTCTGGGACCAAACCGCCAGGAACCGTTTTGAACAGCACCAACAGCAGAACGATCATCGCACCAAAGATGAGGAAAGCCACGCCAACACGCCGGTTTAGAAACGCCACGCCCCCCACGTAGCTATTGGTCACCTTATCAAAGTTGCGGTTAAACCAGCGGAAGAAGCGGTTCGGCTCATGGTGGGTGGGTTTAAGAATCAGCGCGCACAAAGCAGGGGTGAGCGTCAGCGCCACAATGCCGGAAATGACCACCGATACGGCGATTGTCACTGCGAACTGTTTGTACATCACGCCGGTCATGCCACCCATGAAGGCCACGGGCAAGAACACCGAGCACAGCACCAGCACAATGGCGACCACCGGGCCAGAGACCTCATCCATGGCCTTGATGGCGGCATCTTTTGGCGAGAGCTTCTCGGTGGTCATGATACGTTCGACGTTTTCGAGCACCACGATCGCGTCATCCACCACGATACCGATCGCCAGCACCATCCCGAACAAGGTTAACAAGTTGATCGAGAAACCAAACGCGGCCATCCCGGCGCAGGTACCAATCAACGACACCGGCACCGCCAGACAAGGAATCAAGGTGGCGCGGGCGTTCTGCAAGAAGATGTACACCACCACAAATACCAGCACGATGGCTTCAAATAGCGTGTGGAGCACTTCTTCAATCGAGATCTTCACAAACTTGGTGGTGTCATAAGGGATGTCGTAGCTCATCCCTTGCGGAAAGCGGCTCTTGAGCTCGTCCATCTTTTTGCGGATGGATTCAATCACCGACAACGCATTGGCACCTGGCTGCAGGTAAACCGCCATACCCACCGAAGGCTTGCCATTGTGGTTCGCCACCACGTCGTAAGCGTTGGAGCCCAGTTCGACGCGGGCAACGTCTTTGACGCGAGTTTGCGAACCGTCTGGATTGGCCCGCACGATGATGTTGCCAAACTCTTCAACGCTTTCCAGTCGGCCTTTAGCCGAAGCGGTATAGGTAAATTCTTGCGGGCTGGTTGACGGCTCCGCGCCGATTTTACCTGCGGCAAACTGCTGGTTCTGTTCCTGGATTGCGTTCAGCACATCGGCTGGCGTCAGTCCCAATTGGGCCACTTTGTCCGGGCGCAACCAAATGCGCATGGCGTAGTCGCCCGAGCCAATGATCGATACGTCACCCACACCAGACAGGCGCTTGATTTCGTCCACCACGTTCAACGTGGCGTAGTTGGACAGGAACGAGGCGTCCTGATTACCGCCTTTGGAATCGAGCGTCACAAAACCCAGAATGGACGTGGATTTCTTTTTAACGGTCAAACCCTGGCGCTGGACCTCTTGCGGTAGCTGGGCAATCGCAGCTTGCACCCGGTTGTTGACGTTAATGGTGGCCAGGTCAGGGTCTGTGCCCACTGCAAAGTACACGTTCAGGTTCATGGCGCCGTTGGAAGCGGCGGACGACTGCATGTAAAGCATGCTTTCCACACCGTTGACTTGCTGCTCGATCGGTGCGGCAACGGTTTCGGCAATAACTTGCGGAGAAGCGCCAGGGTAATTGGCACTGACTGAAACGACGGCAGGAACAATTTGCGGGTATTGCTCGATCGGCAGCGACTTCATGGCCGCAAGGCCACCCAGCACGATGATGATGGAGATAACGCTGGCAAAGACCGGCCGTTCAATAAAGAACTTCGAGAACATGACCGCTCCTTACTTGTCGGTGGAAGCGTTGGATACGGCAGCAGCAGCAGGAGCATCGGCCGCTGCAACAGCACTGGCATCCACCGGTTCAACCGGTGAGCCCGGTCGCGCCTTGAGTACACCCTCCACAACGATGCGTTCGTTGCCTTTCAATCCAGAGGCGACGATAAAGTCTGTGCCATAGGCATTGCCCAGCTGTACTACTCGTGACTCCACCACGTTCTTGTCATTGACCACCAACACCGCTTTGTCAGCCTGAATCTGTACTACGGCGCGTTGCGGAATCAGGATGGCGTTCTTGCGCATGATGCCGCCAATCAACACGCGGACAAACTGCCCCGGTAACAAGGTGCCGCTGGGGTTAGGGATGATGGCGCGGCCACTGATGGTGCCGGTGGTAGGGTCAACCTTGCTGTCAGCAAAATCGATCAGTCCGGAGTGGTCGTAAAGGGTACCGTCAGAGAGCCGAAGTTTTACCGGGTAGCGTTGGTTCTGCGGCAACACCACATCGCCGCGTTTTTCGGCCTGCTGCAAAGCGAGCTTGTCGGTTTCGGAAATCGAGAAATTGGCATACAGCGGATCAAGCTGGTCGATGGTGGTCAGCAGGCCGCCGTTGCTGGTGGCTGGTGATACCAGACTGCCTTCAGAGAAATTGATTTTGCTGGCCATGCCGCCAATGGGCGCGACCACGTTGGTGTAGCCCAAGTTGATGCGGGCTTCTTCCGATTTGGCTTTGGAAGAATCCAGATTGGCCTTGGCTGAATCATATGCAGCCATGGCGTCATCGTAATCTTTGCGGGAAACCGCGTTTTCTTTGTATAGCGGAATAATCCGGTCGCGGTCAGCGGTGGCTTTATCCAGTGCGGCCTTGGTCTGCGCTTCCACACCGAGAGCTTGATCCAGTGTGGCTTTGTAGGTGGCTGGGTCGATCTGGAACATCAATTGACCGGCTTTAACCGGCTTGCCTTCCGTGTAATCGCGCTTCAGCAAGATACCCTCAACGCGGGCGCGAACCTGAATCTGCCGGTAGCCTGCGGTCTGGCCCACTGTTTCATAGGTGGTTTCCAGCGTCCGTGGTTGCAATTGCAGCACGGTAACTTTGGGCGGCGGTTGCTTTGGCGCTTCGGCCTTTTTGTCGCAGGCGCTTAGCGCGAAAGCCAGGGTAAGGGAAACAGCAAGAGGTACAGCAAGTGGTAGAGCGCGACCGGATGACACGAAGTTTCCCCTGGCAGGGCAATGCCGGTATCTCGAAGGCTATGTGTGGTCTAAAGCCTTATGCAAGACAGGCACTGCGTAGTTTGTATGTAAGGCACTAAATACACCTCCGTTATATATAGGCCAGGGAAAACACAATTGCGCAGTGGGTCAGGGGAAATCTTGTATCGCTACGACATGGGTTGTGTTGATACAACAATTACCGGTTGATGGCTTGGGCCAGACATTCATCGGTATCGGCGTTGATCTTGTCTTGTAAAGACTGCATTGCCGCAAAATTGGAAAAGCGGATTCGGTTTTGCAATGCAGTTTTGGTAATGTCCCCGTTGCTCCAGATGGCAAAGTCTGACGTTCGCAATGGCAAGTCACTCAGTGCGGTACGCGCCGCCACGCTGCTCTGTGCCGGGTAAATGCTGAGTAGATTGATCCCTGCGGGCAAGGAGCGTAGCAGACGTCCATAGTCGTCAAACCGTTCACCTGGCTTATCGGTTGTGACGTCGAACAGCGAGCTGGCGGTGTCCGGCGTAACAATGCCCGCGCGCTGCCCATTACGATTCAGGGCCAGTTGTTTATCTAAAGGCATTTCGCTGAGCGAGGTCACCACCGGGTAGCCGGTTTGCTGTGCGAGCGACAAATACAGCCTGGTCAGCATGGGGCTGGCGCGCCAGAATGCATTGCGTGATTCCAGATGCGTAATCTTGACGCCACTTTCTTTTACCCTGGCAATCTGTGCCAGCAATTCCTGGCGAGCATCTTCTTCGGTAGCGTGCAGCGCCAGTTCTGCCGGGGTACGCCACAAATTGCCCTGACTGTTATAAAGCGACGGCACACTCTGGACGGGCAGTACCCCGCGCCAGGGTAGTTTGTCTTGCCATTCGTTGGTCAATGCCAGCGATACGCCCACGCCCAGATCACGGGCTTTGGCGCGGCGTAGTGCCATGTCTGATTCGTTTCCCACCGGCATGATTGCCAGCGTCTGGATGGTGCCCGTTTCAATCAAGCGAAAGGCCGCAGCGTCGATATCTGGCTGCATGCCAACGTCGGCCGCTTCAACAATCAATACTTTGTCCCGAGGTTTGAAGCCCAGACAACTGCTAAGCGGAGTGGCGATTGCGGTGGTGGCAAATAACAGGCCCGCGCAGAAGGGCAGAAACTGACGAACAAGCGTCCGGGATGGTGCAAACAACAAGGGCATGGCGGCGGGTCCGTTGGGGTACAACGTTGGAGCGGGTTCCTTGGCAGTGTGCGTGGCTGCGGGAACCGTCTATTTCACTTCTGTTCAACGCTTCAATGGGCAGGAGGATAACAACAACTTGCACAAGGCAGTATTTGCTGCGGGCCAAGTGTTGTGAATGGCGCAAGAGCGGACCAACGCTGCGCCGGTGGGCGGGGATTTAACTGATTTCGTCGTTTAGCGACTCGGTCGCCAATTGCCGGGCACGCCGCGCAAGGATGGCGCTGGCGGCGGCCAGCTCCAGTTGCGCCACGGCCAGTTGCATGGCTTCAGGCGCTTGTTCCAGCGCATCCAGCGCGCGCATCAGCTTGAGCATGCCAATCTGCCCGGCAATGCCTTTGGCGCTGTGGGCATGGCGGCTACGCTCGGATAACTGTTCTTGTTCAGCCAGTTCTTGCAATAGCACGCCAATGCGGTCGAGCCCGCGCTGGGCAAACGGAACGGCTTTTTCCATGCTGTAGCCAAGGGCGGCCGCGGCTTCTTCCAGTGATGCCGGAATGGCGTGCTGGGGCTTGACCAAGGTTTTTTCTACCAGCGTGCGCAGCAACTGGTCACGGGTGAAGGGTTTGGTCACCCAACCATCCACACCAGCCGCAGCCAGTTCGGTCGCATCAGGTGAATGCCCGGCGCTGACCAGATAAAACTGCCCGGCAAAGCCGAGTTTGCGCAGGCTTTGGGCCAGCCGGATGCCGTTCATGAAGGGCATGTGAAAGTCCGCGAGGATGGTGTCGATATGCGGCTGGCCGCGCCACACACCCATCGCGTCTATGCCGTCTTCAGCGCTGAGCACAGTCGCACCGGCGCGATTCAGGATTTCGCTCAGCAAATCCCGATTGAGCGGTTGGTCTTCGGCAATCATTATAGTGCGACCAGTGAGCGCGCCTTGCCAATCGGTACGGGTGCTTTCGTGGGCTGGCTGGGCCGGAGTTACCGGCACATGCACGGTAAACGTAGTGCCCTGGCCTGGCGTGCTATCCAGTTCGATATGGCCCCCCATCAAATGGGTGAAGTCACGGCAAATGGACAAGCCCAAACCGGCGCCACCGGCACGACGCCCGGCCGCAGCTTGCTCAAACGGGGTGAAGATGACTTGCGAATCCTGATTGGCAATGCCCGGTCCGGTATCAATGACTTTGGCGACCAGCCAATGGCCATTATTGCCGCGTGCCTCATGTGCCAGATGAATCGCTACTTTGCCTTCTTCAGTCAGTTTGATGGCGTTGCCAATCAGGTTGACCAGAATCTGGCGCCACTTGCCCGCATCCAAGCGGAACCAACCGTTGTCAGGTGCCACAATCTCGAAAGCCACGCCTTTGCGGGCCGCTTGCTCATGAAACAGCCCATGCAACTGGCGCACCAGTCCGGCCATCGACATCGGCGTCTCATACAGCTTGATATGGCCCGCTTCCAGCTTGCTCACGTCCAGTACGTTGCCAATCAGACTCAGCAAGTATTCGCCGCTGTCCTGAATGTGCGAGAGCCACTGCGTTTGCGGCGAACTCAAATCACGTTCATCCGAGAAACGCTCGACGTACCCCAAGATGGCGGTCAGCGGGGTGCGGATTTCGTGGCTGACATGGGCCAGGAAAGTGGTTTTGGCGTGATTGGCGGTTTCGGCCTGGCTGCGGGCGGTTTCCAGTTCGGCGGTGCGCTGCGTGACCAGCGATTCCAGCCGCTCTGCTTCAGCAATCAGATGAAACCGGTAGGCTGATTCGGCAGCTTCTTTACGTCGCCGCAGTTCGCGCACGCGCAACGCCATCGCCACGCTGAACAGCATGATTTCAATGACAATGCCGACGAAGATAAAGCGGTAACTGAACGAGTCGTGCTCAATCAAACCGTAGTCGCGCAAGCCCCAAGTTACCGTGAGCGAGACTGAATACGTGGCCCACGCCAGCAAAAATAGCTTTGCACCAGGCACGCGATTGCGGATCGCCATTACGCTGGCGGCGATGTAGATCAGAAAACCAATCCCGCCGATATTGAGGGCTTCTAGCGCAAACTGTTCCTGCCCAACCAGCGCTGCGACGCTGCTGATGCCACCAATGGCAACAATGGAGAGCAGGGCTTTATCCAGCCATGGACTAAAGCGGGAAACGTGCAGGTAATGGCGCACAAATTGCGCCGCGCAGATGAAGTAAATGCCGCTACAAAAGAACAATAGCTTGAGGCTGAAATGGCCGTTCCAGAGCAGCAGCGGCCAGACGCCCGTTGCACTGTGGAACGATATCGTCAGCATCAGCAGGTTAAGACCGTAGTACAGGAACGCTTTATCGCGGGTGGCGGCAAAGCCGGTCAATGCGCCAAAGGCCACCAGCAGCATGATGCCGATCATGCCGCCAATCATGAACATTTCATGCGAATTGGCGCGGAAAAACGGTTGCTCGCCCCAGACGCGCAAATCCGAATAAATCGGCCCGGACATATCGGCGTGCTCGTTAAACAGCACGCGCACCATGACATCCTCGCTGACGCCAGCGGCTACTGGCTCACGAAATACCGGACGGATAGTCGCCAACGGGCGGGCGTCTTCCGTCTGGCCACCGCGAAAAGCCTGGCGCTTCCAGGGCTCATTGCTGCCAGCCGGGCGCGTGTAGAGCGTGACGCTGTCAATCAGACCGTCGGTGTACTCGATATAACTGTTGAGTTTGGCCGGGGAAGGGTTGCGCAATTCAAAGCGGAACCACCAGGCATCGCGGCTATAACCACGCGAACGTTGTAGACCATGTGGCGAGGTGAACTGGCCTTGGGCAGCGGCATTGGCGGCCTGGTCAATACTGGCGTTGCGACTGGGATCGCGCCAGAGTTTCAGTTCGTGATCCAGTTCCACGCCGGGTGTATCAGGCGTGACGACGATTGCGCTGGCGGGCAACGCGGTCAGCAGCAGAGCGAACAGACACAGGGCCTGCAACAGCAAGCGTAGCGCCGCGGGCCGACGCAAATGCGTGGCGTGTGCTTGCCCTGTGGTCATCTGTGGTCTCTGAATCCTGTTGTTCAGGCTGAAGCTGCACGAATTGTAAGCTGTGGCTGAATATGGCCGCTGGCATTTTTCTGCAGGCAATCGCGCAGTATCCTGCCATCTGCGCGTTTTGTCGTATCCAGGGCGTATCCATGCGCCAAAAGAGATACAAAATCGCAAAATATGTCTCTTTTGACCCAGGTTGTTAGTGTAACTTCATGATTCTGCTGCCAGCTTGAAAAATGATAATTATGATCTGGCGCTTTGTTACCGTGTCAGGATTGCCATGCAAGACTGGAGTGACTCGTTCCTTGACGGACTCAAGCGCACTGCCGACCCGCTCGCCGACGATTGCATCCGGCAGTTGATCGAGCAGGGCGATATCGCTAGCGCCAATAAAGTCCTCGCCCGCCTCGAAAGCAACGAGCCCTGGCCGGACGATACGCCACCCCTGCTGGCGCAATACCTGAGCGCCACCGCGCAGTTGCCTGCAGACGTTGATATGCAGCGCATCCATCGCGCGCAGCAGTTTTTTACCACATTCGGATTGCAGTTCGGCGTCAGCTTGTTATGTCGCTCGTTGCCCGTGTTGTATGCCGGCAAGCAGGGCGGCGCGCAGGTGCTGGCGTCTACCGGCCAGCTAACCAGTCACTTTGAACGCCGCGCTTCAGAAACCCTGCGCTTTATTCTTAACGCTGCCGAACCGGGCGGGCTGGATGCGGGCGGCAAAGGTCTGCTGACTATCCGCAAAGTGCGGCTGATGCACGCAGCGATCCGCCACTTTGCTCTGGCCGCCCGTGGCTGGCCGCAAAACGCTTGGCCGGAACAATGGGGCATGCCGATCAATCAGGAAGAACTCGCTGGCACCATGCTGGCGTTTTCCATGGAAGCGGTCGCGGGCTTGCGGGTGCTGGGCGTAAACGTCTCGGCACAGGACGAAGAAGACCAGTTGTATCTGTGGAAAACCATCGGCGCCGTGCTGGGCATTGTGCCCCAAGCCATGCCGGACGACGCAGCCAGCGCAGCCGTGTTCTGGAAGGCGCTGGATCGGCGCAATTTTGGTCCATCCAAAGCCGGGCAATTATTGACACAGGCCCACGTTCAATTTTTGCAGCAAAACCTGCCGGAAATCGCTGGCGGGCTGGTGCCTGATCTGATGGCCGTGCTGCTCGGCCGCCGCGCCGCTGGTTATCTCGGCCTGCGCGAAACACATTGGTGGAGTTGGGCGATTGATCTGATGCGTTGGGTGTTCCGCATCAAAACCCGGCTGGCGCACAGCTCGCATACCGCTGAAAGTTTTATGGGCGAATACGGCAAGGCGTTAATGGAAGCTTTGCAACATTACTGGGCTGGCCCCAATCCGGGCACGCCATTCCGGATTCCGGATCGCCCGCTGGAACCGGTCGGTGCGAAAGACGCGGCACCGGCAGTGGAACAGATGTCGCCCGCAAGTCAGGCTTGAAGTTCCGGTTTTTCCCACCAATCACAGCAAGACGCAAGGAGCAACCATGCAGTTTTCCATTGCCAGCGGCGCCAATGATCCGGCCGCGTTGTTCAATAGTGTCAGTGTGGATGGCAGCATCTACACCACGCCTCAGTTGATCATCTTTGCCGCGGGTTGCTTGTTGTGGGTGGTGGCCTATGCCTTTGTGTTCTTGCAGGCCAAACGCAACCACGTGGTGGAAATGGCCGTGCTGGCAGGGGCGAGCAATCTGGCTTGGGAGTTTGTCTGGGGCGTGCCGCTACGCACCGATATGGGTGTTTTTCTGGTCTGGACTTACCGCGCGTGGTTGTTCTTTGATCTGTTCATTTTCTGGCAGGTGCTGCGGGTGGGGCGTAACCAGTTTGATACGGACTTTTTCAAGCGCCATTACTACGCCGTGGTGTGCTCGTCGGTGGTGTTCTTTGTGGCGCTGTATTGGGGGATGACACTGTCAGGCATTGATTCGCCCATTGGTGCGCGCTCGGCTTATGTCTGCCAGTTCATCATCAGCATTCTGTGTCTGGTGCTGCTGATCCGTCAGCCATCCATGATTGGTTATGCGTGGACGATTACCTGGCTGCGCAGCCTGGGCACCTTGCTGGTATCGGTGTTTATGGTGATGCATTACCCCCAAGACGTGTTCTTGATGGTGCTATGCGCGGGTTCGACGCTGCTGGATGCTTGTTACTGCGCATATTTTCTGCGCCTGCGCAGTGGTCAGGTGTTGGCGCCAGTGCAACAAGCCATTTGACTGCTAGGGCGGCTGCAACCCGCCGTTGCGGCCTTGATTTGCTTTGTTATGCCTTCGGCACGGGTGTTAAAGGCGTTTGATGCCCCGGGGTGCCGGGGAGCACGACACCTTTCTTTGCTTCGCCAAATAAAGGTGTCCCAAAGTCCCGTCAAGCCGGGATAGCAAAAGGCGACCCGGGACGCGAGCGTCCAACGGGGCTCAAAGTCAAAAGCCGAAACAAACAGACTGTTTGCCAGTTGCCTTTACGCGCATCCTGCGTCCCCTCGGTCGGCGTGTTCAGCGATATTGTTTGCCGGCACCACAACCAAATCAAATCACTGCAACCTGGGTTGCGTCGTATGGATTTGAAGCAAACTGCCATAGGGTGGGTTGGCCGACAGGCGTAACCCACCAAACAGCCTGGATTAAACCCTCACTTCGTCAGCAGTTTTCGCTTTCATCAAGCACTCAGGTATCCTGCGCCTTTGAATGATTTGATTAGAAAGCGATTCCATGCGTCACGCGTTACTGTTTTACTGCCGGGCCGGGTTTGAAAATGATTGCCGCCAGGAGTGGGAAGCCCGCTCTGGTCAGACTGGCGGCTGGGAGTCCGAACCCGGTTTTGCCCTGTTCAAACCAGGCAAAGGCGGCGAAGCCGACCCGAATCCGCCTGAACCCAAAGAGCTGATCTTTGCCCGGCAAACGCTGCACGTGCTGGCTGATGTGCAATTGGGTGAGAAAGATCGCCTGACGCCGATTCTGGATGCGCTCAAATCCAGCAAAATCAGCGCGTTTAACGGTGTGTGGCTGGAACATCCCGATAGCGATGCCGGCAAGCCGTTGTCTGGTTTTACCCGCCGCTTTACCGACATCGTCGAAAAAGCGCTGAACGAGCGTAACTTGATCGACCCCAAGGCGCGCTTTCGTCTGCATTTGTTCTTTCCGTCGATGACGCGTGCGCTGGTGTGTTCTGTTGATCCGGAAGTCGCCGCCAGCCCATGGTTGATGGGCATTCCGCGTGTGCGTATGCCGTCCGAAGCGCCGAGCCGTTCTACGCTCAAATTGTCCGAAGCGTTCATGACGCTGGTGCCGGACGCCGACCAGTTACTTAAATCCGGCATGACCGGTGTGGATCTGGGCGCGGCACCCGGCGGCTGGACATTTCAGTTGGTCGCGCGCGGTCTGAAAGTGTTTGCTGTGGATAACGGCCCGATGAAGGGCGACATGGCCATTCACCCGCACGTTAAACACATGCGCGAAGACGGTTTCAAATACAAACCGCAACATCCGGTGGATTGGCTGGTGTGCGATATGGTCGAACAACCGGCACGTATTGCCCAATTGATCGCCAAATGGCTGGCCAGTGGTACGGCGCGCCATGCCGTGTTCAACCTGAAATTGCCGATGAAAAAACGCTGGGCAGAAATCGAACGCTGCTTTGAGTTGATCGACCAGACCATGAACGCCGCCCACGTCCGTTACGCACTGACGGCAAAGCATCTTTATCACGATCGCGAAGAGGTCACCTGCTATCTGACCCGCCTGAAAGCACCGCGTCGCTAATCTGACGCGGGCAAAGGTTAAAGGCGCGAGATTTGACAGGCTTGCGCCTTACTGACTAACCTTTATGCCATATTCATGTCAGAGCAAATCAGGGGTAGGCACTCATGTTGAAAGAATTCAAAGAATTTGCCATGCGTGGCAATGTGGTCGATCTGGCCGTCGGTGTGATCATCGGTGCCGCTTTCGGCAAGATTGTCGACTCGCTGGTCAAAGACATCATCATGCCGCCGATTGGTCTGATTCTGGGCAAGGTGGATTTCGCCAATCTGTATGTGCTGTTGAAAGAAAGCGATAAAGTGCCCGGCCCGTATCCAACGCTGGAAGCCGCGCAAAAGGCCGGGGCGGTGACACTCAATTACGGCAACTTCATTAACGTTGCAATCAGCTTTGTGATCGTGGCATTTGCGGTGTTTTTGCTGGTGAAGGGCCTGAACAGCATGAAGCGCGCGCAGGATGCTGCGGCGGCTGCACCGGCTCCCACCCCAGAAGATGTGCAATTGCTGCGTGAGATTCGTGATTTGCTGCAGAAAAAGTAATCCGTTCAGATTGATGGACACGAAAAAAACCGGCTGCGATTGCCGGTTTTTTATGCGCGGCCAAAGTAATCCGATCACGGCAACGGCGGATGTTTTTGTGCATTCAGCACCAGTTTGCGCTGGATTGCAGCTTCGATATCCACCTGCATGACATCTGCCAGTTGCAGCATATACAGCATCACGTCGGCCATTTCCTGCTCGACCAGATCGCGCCTGGCATCATCACTGGCCAAAGCTTGCGACTCTTCCGGGGTTAGCCACTGAAAGTGCTCAACCAGCTCTGCCATCTCCACCGACATGGCCATAACCAGGTTTTTGGGCGTGTGATAACGCGCCCAGTCGCGAGCCTGAACGAAGTCCCTCAATTGTTGCTGCAGCGCGGCTAAATCCATAAATCATCCTTATCAATTCGTACTTCTCAAGTTCTGTAACGGTGCTGGTGGTATTGAATATCCGCAGGATGGCACCATCATGTTATTTGACTAATAACAGACTCTGCCTGTCGGACTATTCCATGCCCAATTCTCATGCCAGCGCGGCCCTTGAAGGCGCGACCCGTCTGGTCGACGCTGTTGCCACTTCCCGTTTACCCACGCGGCATGGCGAGTTTACCGCCCATGTTTATCACTCGCGCCGCGATGGTGTCGAGCACGTTGCGCTGGTTGCTGGCGAAGTCACTGGCCATGAAGCGGTGTTGGTGCGTTTGCATTCCGAATGTCTGACTGGCGATGTGTTTGGTTCTTTGCGTTGCGACTGCGGCGAACAACTGGATATGGCGCTGGAGCGCATCGCCAAGAAGGGCACCGGTGTGTTGCTGTACTTGCGTGGTCAGGAAGGTCGCGGTATCGGGCTGGCGCACAAAATCCAGGCCTATGCTTTGCAGGATCAGGGCATGGATACGGTCGATGCCAATGTGGCGCAAGGGTTACCGATTGATTCGCGCAGCTACGAAGCCGCCGCACAAATTCTGCAGGACCTTGGCATCAAGTCGGTGCGCCTGATGAGCAATAATCCGAAAAAGCTGGCCGCGCTGGAAGCGGCAGGTGTGCCAGTGGTAGAACGGTTGGTGCATCAAGTCGTACCCAATGCCGAGAATCGCCATTACCTGGAAACCAAGCGGGTCAGAATGGGCCATATGCTGGCACCGGATACACATCTGAACTACCGCTCGCATAACGAATAAACGTTACCTGCCACCCAACAAAAAGTCCGGACCAAGATCGAATTTTCGACTTGCCCCGGGCTTTTTGCATTCCAGGTATACCGCGTAAGCCCGCCGCCTCGAACACACTTTCCATCGATATACGTGTAACCCGCGCCAACACGACTACAGAGTGTTTGGTAAAATCATCGTTTTCCTTCCCCTGCACCACGGAGCACGTCATGACCGTCATCCGCCAGGACGACTTGATCGAGAGCATTGCCGACAGTCTGCAATACATCAGCTATTACCATCCGGCCGATTACATCAAGGCGCTGGGCAAAGCCTATGAACGGGAAGAAAGTCCGGCGGCGAAGGATGCCATTGCGCAGATTCTGACCAACAGCCGCATGTGCGCTGAAGGGAAACGGCCTATTTGCCAGGACACCGGTATCGTTACCTGTTTTGTGCGCGTCGGCATGAATGTGCAGTGGGCCGGCGCGACGATGTCTGTCACTGACATGATCAACGAAGGCGTGCGCCAGGCGTATCTGCATCCGGATAACAAGCTGCGTGCGTCGATCCTGCAAGACCCGGCGGGCGGGCGCAAGAACACCAAAGACAACACACCGGCAGTAATCCATTACGAGATCGTGCCCGGCGATACGGTAGAGATCGATATCGCGGCCAAGGGCGGCGGTTCGGAAAACAAATCCAAGTTTGTGATGCTCAACCCATCCGATTCGATTGTGGATTGGGTCATCAAAACCGTGCCATTGATGGGCGCGGGCTGGTGTCCGCCAGGCATGCTGGGTATCGGCATTGGCGGCACAGCAGAAAAAGCCATGCTGCTGGCCAAAGAGTCGCTCATGGAAGAAATCGATATCCATGAACTGATCGCCCGCGGCCCCAGCAATCGCGTCGAAGAACTGCGCCTTGAGTTGTACGAAAAAGTGAATGCGCTGGGTATTGGCGCGCAAGGTCTGGGTGGCTTGGCCACGGTGCTAGATGTGAAGATCAAAGACTACCCAACCCACGCTGCCAGCTTGCCGGTGGCGATGATCCCGAACTGTGCTGCTACGCGTCACGTGCATTTCATCCTGGACGGCTCCGGCCCGGCGCAGCTGGAAGCCCCCAAGCTGGAAGACTGGCCGGATGTGACTTGGACACCATCCGCTGCCGCTGTGCGTGTTGATCTGAACAACATCACCCCGGCCGAAGTGGCGACCTGGCTGCCCGGCCAGACTTTGTTGTTGAATGGCAAACTGCTGACCGGCCGCGACGCTGCACACAAACGCATGATCGACATGCTGAACAAGGGCGAGCAACTGCCAGTCGATTTCACCAACCGCTTTATCTATTACGTTGGCCCGGTTGATCCAGTCCGCGACGAAGTGGTTGGCCCGGCAGGCCCGACTACCGCCACCCGCATGGACAAGTTCACCCGTCAGATGCTGGAAACCACCGGTTTGCTGGGCATGGTTGGCAAGGCTGAACGTGGCCCGACCGCCATTGACGCCATCAAAGACAACAAAGCGGTTTACTTGATGGCAGTAGGTGGCGCGGCGTACCTGGTATCCAAAGCCATCAAGGGCAGCAAAGTAGTTGCGTTTGCCGATCTGGGCATGGAAGCCATTTACGAGTTTGATGTAGTGGATATGCCGGTAACCGTGGCGGTGGATTCGACCGGTATTTCGGTGCACGCGGTGGCGCCGAAAGAATGGCAGGCGAAGATTGGCTTGATTCCGGTCACGGCAAGCTGAGGTGTCTTCGTAACAAATAAAAAAGCAGCGGTTACGCTGCTTTTTTATTTGTTCGTCCACCGAGTACTGACCCGCTCTCAGAGCAATTCGTTCATATGCACCGGCGAAGTGTCGGCATCGCGCATATGCGAGTTTGGCTCCATATATACCGTGTTGTTGTTCAAATCGAGGGTCAGATTAAAACGGCGCAGCACGCCCAGACCCAAAACCCCATCGGTGGCTTCGCTGGCGAGCATGCCTTTACGCATGCTGGTCAGATCAGCGCCGAATGTAGGCACTGTGACTCCTGCAATGCTGAGCGTTTCAATCGAAGCGCGGCGGCCGAAGATCCAGCCGCCAAATCCGCTGCCAATGGGCCGTTCACGAGTACAGCGTAGGCGATTGAAAAGATTGTGGCTGCGCACGTAGGGTGCGCTCAACACCATGTTCATGCTGGTGCCGGTATCAAGCAGCAAATTGGCCTTGTCACCTTCAAGTTGCGTTGCCACTACAAAGCGCCCGCCCATGACCTTGGCTGGCAAGGGCTGGGCATTGCCCTTGTAATGATAGCTATCTCGCGGATAAAGGGTCATTTCATTACGATCAAAGTCGATATGGACCACGAACCGTGTCATCAATTCGGTGCCAATCATTCCGGCAAAATCCGGAATCTTTTCCGGATTACGTGCGACCAGATCAGACATGGATGTCGTTAGCGCGCGTCGCTGTGTCAGTTCCAGTGTTCCCAGGCGAAGATCAAGCGGCGGGGTGATGCCACTTTTTTCAGTACCGGACCCCATCCCTGAAATATGCCACCAAGGTTCGCTTGCAATGTGCAACCGGTTCAGCGCGGATTTGTCCAGAATGAAATCTGCACCCGTATCAAATATCAACTCCTGCTCAGGTTGTCCATTGAAGCTGGCGCGCAGCACGATCCTGTCTTCAACCAGCCGGAACGCAATTGTGGCGTGATCCGCGCCGTCGACAATGCGCCAGTTAACAGGTGCGGTGGGTATTTTCCAGCTAGATACTGACTGCAGTGGCAATATCTCGTACGTATTGCTGGCATGAGCCTCTACATCGTTGAACTCGGTTATCTGATGCTGCGGCAACAATACGTCACCCACCTTCACCCAATCGATAAACGTAAGACGGTAGTTCCATTCGCCAGCCTTGGTACTGGGCACTTGCGCACGGTCGGGCAAGTGATTGTCGCGGCGGAACCAGACTTCGCTGCCGCTGCTTTGATGGCCTTTGGTCACCAGCACGTCGCATTGCGTATTGCCACAAGGTTCAGTGCGGGCCCAGTGATAATCGGCGGACAATCGAGTACTCGCTGGAATGCCTGCTCCGCTGAACATGAAGCTGTTCAGTAGCAGCCAGTTACCCGCAGTGCGGCTGGTATCGCCATTTACGCTGCCATACCAGCTGCCCTGGCTATCCACACCCACACTTTGTAACTGACCTCGTTCATGGATGGCGGTTTCGAAATAACCGCTGCCGGTGTCTACCCGGCTGATCCATTGGTCACGGGTTGGATCAAGCTGGTAGCCGGTGTCGGTGCCGCTCACTGTTGCGGTGACAAGATACGACGGGAGATTGGCAATGGCTGACATCCCCATTGATTGTTCCGCAGCGTCAAGGATTGTGTCGGCATCTGGCGTCGTTTGGGCCTGCGCTGCCGCTGCACATAGAATCAATATACTTACAATATAATTTTTCAATTTTTTGTCTGGTGTCAGAAAAATCGAAAGCATAGAGTGCCTTGCGGTTTGTGGCGATCCTGAGTTGCCGCGGTGTTGTGCGGGATCAACACCTTGTTGGAATCGGAAAACAGGGCGAGATTATGAGATTGCAGCCCAAATATAAACGCCGCTGAAAAGCGGCGTTTTTTTTGGATTATTTGTTCGTTATTGCTGAGACAGCTTGCCCGCCTCACAACCCGTGCTGCTGCATTCGCGCTGGCGCTCTTTCAGGAAGTCCAGACGGGTTTGGGTCATGGTCACCGCGCAATCCAGATTCACGAAGTAGCCGGTACTGTCTTCGCGGCTGCATTGTTCGTCGCGGCTTTTGATCCAGGCCAGTTGCGATTGCTTGAGTGTATTTTGTTGATCTGGCGTCAATTGTTTGCGCAGTTCGCCATAAGTCTGGTTAAGCGATTTGTCGGTTTGCGAGAACAGATTGCCAGCACAGTACACCGTATCGAAAGCATTACGTGGTTTGCCACAACCCGCTGCTTGCGCGCCACCAGCCAGCAGGCAAGCCATCATTGCAACGCCACCGAGCAGTTTCTTGTTCATCAGTTTTAGTCCCGAAATCGATAGGCCCTAAGGGCACTTGAAATAAAAAATGGGCTCATGTTTTGCCCATGATCCGGCACGGCCGGTTGGTTATTGCACCGGCGCAATGGTAATCCGGCTCGCATTATATGCATTCAGTTCGGGAATTTCGAAAAAATCTGATACGAAACTGACAGTGTGCTTTGGTCGGCTACTGGTTTACCAGAAACCGGTTATGTTGTCAGACCTTACCCAAAGCAATGGCATACACCGCTGCGGCCAGCTTGATTGGATCGTGACGCACAGTGCCATCGCGCAGGTCAGCAATCCGGGATGGAATCACTTCAATGCCCATATCGGCGAGTTTGGCAAAATCGTTGTCTACCGGCTGCGCCTCTTCTTCGGCGTAGCGCTGCAACGCATCTTCCGGAATGGCTTCGTCGTTGACGATCACCTTGGACACCTTGCTAATGCCGTGGTCGAGAATGGCCTGTATATGCTGCGAAGCCGTCATGCCATCGGTCTCACCATGCTCGGTCATCAAGTTGCAGATATAGACTTTGTCTGCATGCTCGTTGCGATTCACCGCGTCAGCGATTTCGGGCAGCAACAGATTAGGCAGTACGCTGGTAAACAAACTGCCCGGGCCAAGCACAATGAGATCGGCCTGTTCTATGGCGTGCACTGCTTGCGGTTCGGCATGCGTATCGTGGTCGAAAAACACCCGCCGGATGCGGGAACCCTGAAAAGCCAGTTGCGATTCGCCGGTAACCAGCCGACCGTCTTCCAGTTCGGCGTGCAATATGGCCGCAGTCGGGCAGGCGGGGTAAACGCGGCCCTTGATATTGAGCACCTTGCCCATGTTTTCCACTGCTTTGACAAAATTGCCGTCGGTGAGGGAAAACATCGCGGTGAGCAATAAATTGCCCATGGAATGTCCGTCCAGATAATGATGGCCTTCATCACTACTGAAACGAAATTGCAGCAGGTCGCGGAACAAGCCCTCGGCGCCGCTCAAGGCGACCAGCACATTGCGGATGTCTCCGGGCGGCGGTACTTTGAGTTCGCGGTGCAGAATGCCGGACGAACCGCCATCGTCAGCCACTGTGACAATGGCCGAAATATCTACCGGAAAATGCTTCAGACCGCGTAGCAGTGAAGACAATCCGGTGCCGCCACCAAGGGCAGCTACTTTGGGGTAGGTCGGAGAAACGGGCATAAATGGTACGGCCAACCTGCGAGTCAAGACGAAACCCAGAGTTTAGCCTTAGATCCTGCGCGGTACAGTCTGAATTTGCACAAGTCTGATCTGGCTGTGCAACCTGCGCCACGCGGTGACTTACAAGGCGCTCCCACGCGGGCGCCGGTAATGGATGTAAGCGGGGACGAGCATTGATGCGGGTGTTGCGGCGCCTTCCAGCATGGCGATGACTTGAGCCAGACTTTGCTCGGCCAGTTGGCGGCTGTCCTGGACAATGGCATCAATGGCCATGGGCAGGCAATCCAGTAGCTGGTGATCATCGAAAGTCAGCAAACGCCCTGGCGCCTGGGTGAGTTGGTGAGCTTCGTTGATAAACGACAACACGCCTTCCAGCAGCGTAATCGACCCGGCAAACAAGGCTTGTGGATAACGGCCATGCGCTTCGAACCATTGCTTCATCAGCAGGTAACCGGATTCACGCTGGTAATCCCGCTCAAACACCCAATCGTTCTGTTCGGTCAGCTGATGCGCTGCCAAGGCTTGGCGATAACCCGCCAGACGATCACGGCTGGCAGATACTTCCGGCTGGCCGCCAAAGTAGACCACTTCCGTCGCGCCTTGGGCGAGCGCATCTCCCACCAGACTGGCCACCGTTTCGGTGGCATCGGTTACTACCGAAGGAATGTCGGCATCATCAAGTCGACGGTCAGCAAACACAAACGGCAGCCGCTTGACCCATTTCTGGTAACGCTTGGCATCGGCGGAGCAGGGCACGACCACCACGCCGTCCACCTGACGGGCGACCAGATGCGCAATGCCTTCTGTTTCACGAACCGGGTCTTCGTCGCTAGTCACCATCACCATCTGATAACCGCGCTCGCGGCAGAGCGATTCCAGCGCTTGTGCCAGTGCCGAATGCGCCGAGTTGGTTAAGTCCGGAATGACCAGGCCAATGGTGTTGCTGCGCCGCGAGCGCAAAGAGCGCGCGGATTGCGACGGGCTGAAGTGATGCTCCGCCGCCACTTGCTGCACCCGTTCAACTGTGGCTTTGGAAATGCGATAACGCTCGGCATAGCCATTCAACACCATGCTCGCGGTGGTGCGGGAGACATTCGCCAGCCGCGCGATGTCGTCGATGGTCAGGCGCTCGAATTGGCTCACTGCGATTTCCTGGTGTGCTGGCTCAGCTTGGCGGGACTACCGGCAAGATAGCTCAACACACCGTGTCATTGGTTACAAAAAACGGCCCCCGGACAAACACTGTCGCGGGGGCCGGAGTCTCTGCGTTGATGTCGGTGTCAGCGCTGGATTGTATTACGTCATTACTGCGGATGTTATTGCTTGATCAGATTGAGCGGCACTGGAATGAATTTATCCACGGGCTGACCATCGATCAGCTTCTTGGCCGCTTGAACGCCAAACTGGCCAATCAACTCCGGTTGTTGCTGCACAGTAGCCGCCATATTGCCGGATTTCACTGCAGCGATGGCATCTGGCGTGGCATCAAACCCAACCACCACCACGTTCTTCAGACCAGCAGCTTGCAGCGCTTTGACTGCACCCAGCGCCATTTCATCGTTATGGGCAAACAGGCCTTGCACATTCTTGTTGCCCTGAATGATGTTCTCAGTCACCGACAAACCCTTGGCACGGTCAAAATCAGCCGGTTGTTTGGCAACCAGTTTGATATCAGCCTTGCCATCGATCACCGAGTGGAAACCCTGACCGCGTTCACGCGCGGCGGAAGAACCGGCAATGCCTTCCAGTTCGATCACATTGCCTTTGTTGCCCAGCTTGTCCAGCAGGAATTCGGCCGCCATTTTGCCGCCAGCCACGTTGTCCGAAGCAATGTGTGCGCTGACTTCAGCGCCGTTCACGCTGCGATCCAGCGAGATCACCTTGATACCTTTATCGGTGGCTTCTTTCACCACATTGGCTACGGCGGCGGAGTCGGTCGGGTTGATCAGGATCACGCTTACTTTTTTCTGGATCAGGTCTTCCACGCTGGCTTGTTGCTTGGCGGGGTCGTCCTGCGCATCCACGGTAATCAGCGTGATGCCTTCTTTCTTGGCTTCGTCTTCTGCGCCTTTACGCAGCGCCACAAAGAACGGATTGTTCAATGTGGAAATCGACAAGCCCACGCTGGTGTTGCCGCTGGCAGTTGCGGCTGCGGACGCTGGTGCGCTGGCCGCGGTGCTGGCCGAATCCGGGCCTTGTTTGGAACAAGCCACGATGCCAACGGCAAGCAGGCTAAGCAGCAGCGGGGAAATAATACGTTTCATGATCGAACTCCTAAGTCCTGTACAGCGTTTTTGTTTACGGGTTGCAAGCTACTTCTTGTGAGTTTTTGACTGCTCTTGCGCATACACGCCGGGCCGGTGACTACTCGCAAGCGGATCGTCCGGCACGCTGGCGTTTACTTCTTGTTGCCACGGTCGATCAGCACGGCCAGCAAAATCACCGCCCCTTTGATGACCTGTTGGTAAAACGACGAGACGCCCATCAGGTTCAAGCCGTTGTTCAATACGCCGATCAGCAGCGCGCCAACCAGCGTGCCGAAAATCCAGCCACGGCCACCGGTCAGGCTGGTGCCGCCCAGCACGACGGCGGCGATGGCGTCCAGTTCATAGCCGGTGCCGGCAGTGGGTTGAGCCGAGTTCAGGCGCGAGGTGAGCACCACGCCGGCCATGGCCGACATCGCCCCGGAAATCGTGTACACCCAAATCTTGATGCGGTCAGTCTTTACACCCGACAACCGTGCCGATTCTTCATTGCCGCCAGTGGCATACACATGGCGACCAAACACGGTTTTCTTCAGCACAAACCAGAACACGCCAAACATGATCAACATGCCCACCACCGGAATCGGGATTAGCCCCGCCACGTAGCCGCCACCCAGCATCGAGAAAAAGTCACTGTTAAAACCAGTAATCGGGCTGCCGTTAGAGAACACCAGCGACAAGCCACGCAGCACGGTCATGGAGCCCAGCGTGGCAATAAATGGCGCAACCTTGCCTTTGCTGATGATCAAGCCATTGGCCAGACCCATTAACCCGCCTGCCAGAATGCCGAGCGCAGTGGCCAGCGCCGGGTTCAGTCCCATTTGCATAAAGCTGGCAATGGCGACCGAAGACAACGCCAGAATCGAGCCCACCGAGAGGTCGATTCCGCCCAGCAAAATGACCAGCGTCATGCCAAAGGCAATGAGCGCGTTGATCGAGACCTGGCGCATTACGTTCAACAGATTGCCGACGGTGAGGAAGTCGCTGCTCATGATCGAAAGACCGATCGCAACGACCAGCAGGGCAATAAACGGCCCCAGCTTTTGTAATGTGGCTTTGGTTTTGGGTGTCATGATGAATTGCTCGTTGGTGTCTGTCGTTGATTTGCGGTGTCTGGTTGGATAGAGATAGATAACTGTTTATGCCGGGATGGCTGCGGTCAGTGGCGACGTTTGCCCACCGGTTGCCGCCGTCATGATGCTTTCCTGAGTGGCGCTGGCGGCATCAAAGATCCCGTTCTGACGGCCTTGATGCATGACCAGAATGCGGTCGCTCATGGCCATGACTTCAGGCAGTTCGGAAGACACCATCACGATGGCCACGCCTGCGGCAGCGAGTTGATTGATGATGTGATAAATCTCGGCCTTGCCGCCCACGTCGACGCCACGGGTCGGCTCATCCAGTAGCAGCACTTTGGGCGGCACGGCCAGCCATTTGGCGAAGACCACTTTTTGCTGGTTACCACCGGAAAGCGACTTCACGTCCAGTTCGGCATCGCGAGTGCGGATGCTCAGTTGTTTGATGAGGTCGGCCACGGCGGCGCTTTCGGCCCGCTCGCTGACGACGCCCAATTTGGCAAAGTGATCCAGATGCACCAGCGTGGCGTTTTCGCGCACTGACATGCCCAGCACCAGCCCTTGTGCCTTGCGGTCTTCGGTCACAAAACCTATTCCCGCGCCGATAGCATCGCTGGCATGGCGGATATGCAAAGTCTGGCCATCCAGCCGTACCTCGCCACTGGTTTGGCGATTGACCCCGAACAGTGTTTTGAGGATTTCGCTGCGCCCGGCGCCCATCAAACCGGCAATGCCCAGCACTTCGCCAGCGCGCACTTCAAAGTTGATGCCGGCGATATTTCCGACGTCAGCCAGGTTGGAAACCTGCAAGCGCACATCACCGACCTTGGCAGAACGCTTGGGGAAGCGGTCGCCAATTTCGCGGCCCACCATTAGACGCACCACTTCATCGAAGCCGGTTTTGGCAATTTCACGCTCGCCGACAAATTGGCCATCGCGCAGCACGCTGATCTTGTCGCAAATACGGAAGATTTCTTCCATGCGGTGCGAAACATACACAATCGCCACACCGCGTGACTTCAGATCCAGCATGATTTTGAACAGTGACTCGATTTCGCGATCGGTGAGGGCGGCAGTGGGTTCATCCATCACCAATACCTGAGCGTTGAGCGACAACGCTTTGGCAATTTCCACCATTTGCTGTTGGCCAATCGATAGCTGACCGGCTTCCATATCGGTATCGATATGCCCGGCACCCAACAAATCCAGATACGTATGCGCCTGCTTGCGCATGGTCGCCGTATCTATCACGCCAAAGCGGCGTGGTTCGCGGCCCAGAAACAGGTTCTCCATGACCGACAATTGCGGAATCAGATTGAGTTCCTGGTGGATGATGGCAATGCCAAGGTGCTCGGCATCGGTGGTGCTCCGGATATTTACCACGGAGCCATCAACCAGAATCTCGCCGGCATCCGCTTGATACACGCCACACAGAATCTTCATCAGCGTGGATTTGCCCGCGCCGTTTTCGCCCATCAAGGCGTGGATTTCGCCTGCGGCCAGGCTCAGGTCAACGCTTTCGAGCACCTTGACCGGTCCAAAAGCCTTGCTGATACCGCGCATATTGATTTGCATGCCCGGCTCCTTAGAAGATCACGCCGGAATGCAGAATGACATTCGCGTAGGGGCTGCATTCACCGGTGCGAATCACGGCTTTGGCTTGCTTGCAGCGCTGCTTGAATTCGTCATGGGTGACGTAATCAATGCCAACGCCCGTCACCGCCATTTGTGCAGCCCGTGAAGCAACCGCTGCGTTTTGCGTGAGGCATTCGCTGGCAAACACGGCGCGTTCGACTTTGAAATCAGCCAGCAGGGTGTCGAGCACTTCCATAAACCCCGGCGTGCCCAGCTTGAGCGACACATCAATGCATTCCACGCCATCCGGAATCGGTAAACCGCAATCGGCAATCACGATGCTGTCGGTATGGCCCATGCGCGAGAGAACACGGGTGATGTCCCGGTTCAGGTGCCCGAGTTTTTTCATGATTGTTCTTCCAGAAAAGTGTCTAGTTCAGCCAGCGTCGGCATGCCGCCTTGCGCGCCCGGCTTGGTCACTGATAGCGCACCTGCTGCATTGGCGCGGCGTACGGCCTCAGCAGCACCCAGATGCCAGAACGCCGCCAGTGCCCCATTAAAGGTATCGCCCGCGCCGGTGGTATCTACCGCAGTAACTTTGAAACCCGCTTGATGCTGAACATCGCCATTAGCTGCGGTGTAATAAGCGCCGTGCTTGCCATTGGTCATCACCAGGCGCCCTGGAAGGCATTTGAGAAGCGCTTTCCAGTCCGCACCCGGCGCATTCAGCGCGACGGAAAGTTCATATTCATTGGGGGTTAACAGTGTGATCAGATCGAGCAACGAATCGGGCAGGGCGGTGGCCGGGGCCGGATTCAGAAAGAACGGTTTGCCATGTTTGCGGGCCAGTTCGGCAGCGTGTTCAACCGTGGCGACCGGAACTTCCAGCTGCGCCAGAACGACGTCGGCCTGCGCAAAGGCAGCATCGGCTGCATCCAGATCGGCCGGGGTGAGCGCATGGTTGGCACCGGGCACCACCACAATGGCGTTATCGCCAGCAGACAAGGTAATCGCCGCCACGCCGGTGGCCACGTCACTGTCGCTAATCCAGCGCGTATCAATGCCTTCTTGCTGCAACACTGTTTTCAACTGCGCACCAAACGCATCGCGACCTACGCGGCCAATCATGGTGACCTGCGCGCCCAGCCTTGCAGCGGCCACAGCCTGGTTCGCACCTTTGCCACCGGGGTAGGTGGCAAAACGATTGCCAAACAAAGTCTCGCCCAAACGCGGAAAAGTATCGGTCTGCACGACCAGATCCATATTGATACTGCCAACCACCAAAACCCGTGCCATTGCGACCTCCGTAACTGCTCGCACCCGAATTTGCCCAGGTACAAAATCTTTCTGATTTGCTAAAACGTAATCAGCATGGATCGAATTTATACCAGAGCGCTGTAGTGGCGGGAAGTGGAACTACGGGATTTGCCTTAGATTTGGCGGACGAACGGAGGGGGAGGAAAGGGCTGAGCACAGATTGTATTCAGCACAACTTGATGAAAATCAATGGATTAATTGGTAATTTCAAGAGTTGTGAGAGTGCTTCCGCATTCTGGTCATCGGCAGTAGTTCGTGTGTTTTACGAAAAAACATGAATTATTACGTAACTTAACTACATTTTGGGTGTGGGTATTCAACGTCAGACTAACCATGCACAACACAAACATGAGGCCGGTATCAGCACATCAAGGATATGTGTAAACAGGCTTGGCAAGCTCAAACAGATCAAGTATAGTTCGGCCTCTTCCGCGGAGAGATGGATGAGTGGTTTAAGTCGCACGCCTGGAAAGCGTGTATAGGTTAATAGCCTATCGGGGGTTCGAATCCCCCTCTCTCCGCCAGCAGAATTCAAGAACGGCGCGGCCTCAGGCTTGCGCCGTTTTTATTTGGCACACATTTGGCACAGAAAGCAGTGTTTCAAGCTTGTTCCGCTCTCTGCTCCGGTCCGCCATGTCGATCCACCGTGAGTAGACCTCCAACAGCATTTTCATGCTGGTGTGCCCCATCTGCCGACTGACCCACATCGGGTTTGCTCCGGCCATCAAGTTCAAAGTCGCAAACGTGTGCCGTGTCTGATACGGTTTGCGATACCTGATCCCGGTTTTCTTCATCACCTGAGTCCAGACTTTCCAGAGTACCTGCGGAAAGCTGTAGGCGATCCCGGTATTTGGATTGGTGAATACCTCCAGCCCCCTGAGATAGGATTGCTCTTTCTGGCGTTGCAGCGCCTGGAGTGCACGGCTGTTCAGTTCCACGTCCCGAATATTCCCGGTTTTTGTTCCCTTCACCTCTGAACCGACCTTTGCCCGTTTGACGCGGGCGAGGCCGAGGTTCCAGTCAATATCCTCCCAACATAAACCCATCAGTTCCGATGTCCGCATTCCCGTGAAGAAAGCAAACTCGTAGTAATTGGCATGTGCCGGTGACAATTCCTGAAACCGGGTGATGATCTGGTTTGCCTCGTCCAGCGTGAATGGATCTGGCGGCTCTTTCTGGCTTTTCACGTTCCTCAGTCGTGCGGCCGGGTTGATTTCAATCAGTCCATCGATAAAGGCCAAGTCAAACGGCTGCCGGATTACTGTTGCGGTGTTGTTCCGGCTTTTCATGCTGCCCCATTCGATGTTGCCGAGCAGGGCGGCCAGGTCGCTGTACTTGATGTCCTTGATCAGCTTTTCGCCGATCACGGGCAGTACATGGTGGTTCAATCGCTTGCGGTAATCCTCCAGCGTGGATGTGGCCAGGTGGGAATTTCCGGACATCCATTGTTGCGATACCTCCCGAAATGTTGGGCCGCCGCTTTCCTTGGCTTGCGCCACGGCTTCCTTGCTCTCCGGAAAGAACTCAGCGTAATCAAACTGGCCGATGGCAATGCGTGTCTTTACTTCCTCCCGCAACTTCGACGCATTTTTCAGGTTGGCTGGGGTGGGCGCCATTTGCAGCGTTTCCCACCGGCGCGAGCCTTTCCACATAAACCAGATTCTTATGCTGCTTTCGCGCGCGACAACGCCTGGGAAGCGTACCGTTGTCCCTCTACCCATTTTTCATATCCCTCCAGGTCAATTAAAACGTGTCTGTCTGGAGCGCGCCGGTAGTGGACGCCCTCGATCCAGACCCCCTCGTGAATCTTGCTGCGAACAGCCCGATCAGTGTATCCCGTCATCGCGCAAAACTGGTCGATCTGGACATAGCGGACAGGGCGGGTGATCACTGCTTCCATGCAGTTCTCCAAAAAAAGAAGCCGCTCACTTGGAGCAGCGTTTGTCGTGGAATCGAGCCAGCCGGCGCTGTCGCTGCGCGGTGGCGAATCGTTGGGGTAGGGTGCGTCTCATGGGCGACTGTCTGCCCCGCAGTGAGGGCAAGTCCCTTCCCACATGGCTTTTTCAGTCATAAAACGACCGCATCCCTGACATTTAAAGGTTTCACGCTTTGCAGCAGGTGCTTGGCGTTTCAGAATTATTCCGGTTCCGTAAAGTGCTTCACCTTTCGATACGTACTGCATGTCCACTGCAGGTCGCGTCCGGGCTTCGATATAGGGACAAGGCCATGGAATGTCAGTGTCTCGGAGATTGTTTTGCGCCATGGCAGCTTCTTTGGTGTATTTCTGGGCCTTGTTCAGGTCGGTGGTATATCCCTTGTTTTCAATCGCCCAGAACACCATGTCATTGCCGATGTAGGTTCTGCTGTCTTGCAGGTAAAAGAGGTCCGGCATTTAATTCCCCTCCGGGCAAAAAGAAACCGCCTCGGGGGCGGTCTGTTTGATTCGATAAGCGATAATGTCGCTGGGCATGTTTCGGTGTAGCCAGTCCAGCTCGTCGAGGTGCGTGGTTGCGAAAGCGGTTTGCCCATCGCGCATCTGAAACTCGATAGCGATACCTCGGGCGACAGGGGCGAACTGGCCGCCGTGCCAGATGATCCACTCGGTCATAAAGTCTCTTCCTGTTTGCACAATAAAAAACGCCGCCCAGTTTCTCCTGGCGCGGCGTGGACTTAGGTGATCTACCCAAAGGCTTATCCACAGATATTGTGGACAACTTGGGCAGTATGAGACTTGGAGGTTAGCTAACCACTTTGCGGTGGGATAGTCCCGTGGTGTAGATTTATACAATGGGCAAAGAGCTCACGCGGAGGGCGGAAAATTGAGATTTCGACAAGGACAGATGTTCAGAGGCGAAGATATCTGGGGCTGGAATTATTTGTTTAAGGTCTACGATAACGATGTTGTGAAGGTACTCGTCAAATCCCCTACGAAAATGGAAAAAAGTTACGACACGAACTACGCTGGCCTAAAAACCGCAATTGATATCAATGATTGGAAATGTTTTGAACAGATCGCTTTTGGCGATCTTGGCCTTTATTTTTAGTCCAATGTTATTGGCTCCCCAGAGTACCAATATCGCACTTAAAACATACAGCGACAACTTTGCCCCATGACTACACTAAAAGTAGGAAATAGCCTGCAGGACAGCGACGTCCTGTGGCGGTATATAACGCTAGAAAAATTCATTGACCTTGTTGAGTCAAAGTCGCTGCATTTTTCACCATTGGACTCTTACCGCAAATCAGATCCTTTTGAAGGATATTTGCCGCAGATCGCAATGGAAGCATTTGCGCGTGTTTCCAAGCTTACCCAAGATAAAGCACTGGCCGCCATTGATGGTCTGGGAAAACGACCCCCTCTAACTACATATCAAAAGCAGGAGATTAGTGTAACTGCCGAAGCTCATATGCAAAAAATGAAGGCTCTGCACCAGAACATTGCAGCTTGCGTGGCGGTCAGTTGCTGGAACCGAAACGCTCACGAGTCGGAAGGTATGTGGGGCCTGTATGCCAGAAATGGCATTGCCATCAGAACCAGCGTAAAGGCACTGAAATCAGCAATCAAGGATAGCGGAGACGGCCCAACAATCTACGCCGGAGCCGTCAAATATCTTGACTTTGCCAATCCCAATTTGAAGGCTCCAGACTGTGTAACAGAAGACGGCCAAATGATCGGAATGCTGAAGCGTATCGCCTACGCCCACGAGAATGAAGTCCGCATGTACATTTCACCCCAGCGCTCAGGTTTAGAGCTTCGAACTCCCATTCCCATCAAAGTTCCGGTGGACGTCAATCAGCTCCTAGAGCAGATCGTGATTTCACCATTTGCCGGGGAGGCGATTGAGCGTAGTGTCCGCGCGATCTGTCGGTGGGGTGGCGTAAATGATATCTTGATATCCAGATCTACCTTGCTGGATAACTGCGAATACCTGTTGGATGTTTACAAATAGTCATCCCCCGAATCGGCTTTAGATTCACCGATGTCCATCCGCTTGTGCAGGTCCACCTGTACCCGCGAAAATGCGCTGTGGCGGAACTTGGCATGAACATCAGCCAAAGCCACTAGGTTGTGGCAGCATGTCAGTACAAAGCGGGTATCGCGGGTGATTTTCAAGTGGCTGCTCTGAATAAATAAACAAAGTTGCCAGTGGGACTTTATGCAAGTGACGACGGGTCGAATAGCCTTTTGTGTACGCGCAATATCTCTAAACCTACCCGTGTTGTTTATTGTCTTCACTCATACCGCCTCCAATTGCTCCGGCCCGTAGTAGCCAGCGCTGACAAAATGCATCTGACCCAGGCGCTTCATCACCTCGGCCGGCGAGATGTCCACCGACACGAAGTTGACCGCCTGGAAGTTTCCGCACATGGCACCAGCGATGCCGATCTGGCCTGCGCGGTTCGGGCAGTTGGTGACGCGCACCGGCCGCCCGGATGGAAAATTGGTCATAGGCTGCTCCAAAGAAATAGGCCGCTCATTGGCGGCCTTTTGCCTATTTCGGTTACGATCAAACTTGGGATGCTGCAATTGGATGGCATCGAACAAACCTATCGAGGTTCTAATGGCGGTTAAAACAGAATACATTTTTTCGACAACCAACCCGGCCAACCGGGGAAAAGTGGTTGTTGTCCGATATGCTGAATACGCCGATGTGGTAATCAGGACCGCTGGACAATCTAACGCTGGCGATTTGGACGGGTTTCGTGCGATTGGTGTTACCAACCATAGTCACAATTTTTCCAATGAAGAGCTCGCTAAAATCGCAATAACGCAAGCCATTCATGGCGGGTACTTGCAGCAAGACCCCGAGTTGCCGAGTGGATATAGTGTTCTGAATACAGAAATTTCGAGTGCTAGCGATATCTATCTGGAGCTCAGCGATCAGTAATCGGCCCTGTTGATGTCGCGCATCTCACGCACAAACTGGTGAATGTTCCGGCGCTTCGTCGTTCGCGCCATTCGCGCTTGCCGCTTTGCCTTCACTTCGGAATCGGCATCACGCGTGGCGCGGTCGCGGATCAGCTCTGCGGCTTTGGTGGGTGGGAGTTTCATGCGGCCACCAACAGGTCAGAGCCATCAAACTCATGCGCTGGCGCGCAGCGCAGGCCCAGTGAGGCCGCGATGTACCGTTCCAGCGAAGCGCCTCGCGAATGCTGCCAGCCAGGCAGCAGGGCAATTGCATCGCACGTCACCAGCTGCGCGATATCGGCACGCATGCAGTCCGTCCATGCGTCGGCTGGGTCAGGGTTGATTTCGGCCGGGTTGATTGCGACGTAACCAAGCGAGCGTAGCCGAGTTGCTTCGGCGTGGAAGGCGGGAAAATTCAGATCGGCCAGCCCGGTCATGGGGCCAGCTACATAAATACGTTTCATTGGATTTACTCGCAAAGGCCGTAAATTGAAGAGCACAGCGGGCCGTCATCCAGCACGCGGAAGGCGTCGAACTGCTTGCCGCCGCGACTGGTCTGCGCCCACTCCACAAATTTGTGGACGTTGGCCTGATCCAAGACGCTGCTGTCGTTGTCCGTGATACCAAGATTGGCGGCAGCGAAGAACGTCGAGCTGCCGCGCTTGCTGGCCTGCGAGACGATCTGCTCCCACTCGGCAATACGTGAAATTTCTTCGGGGAACCGCTTGCTGATGGCCAGCAGCTCATCCTTGCGGCAGTTGATGCAGGGCATGCAGCCGACGCGGCCCATGCCTTGCTCGTACAGAGGGTTGTGTTCGACGCCGTGCTTGCGGTGCATGGCAAAGCACTCGTCGGCAGTCCAGCGCAGGATCGGGCGGACGTTCCAAAGCTCGCCACCGGCACCGCTCTTGCGGACGAATTCCAGTTCGGTCAGCAACGCACGGCGCGGTGATTCATCGGCACGAACACCCTGCCATGACATCACGTCGTCGCCGGCATCCAGCAGCGGGTTTTGCACCTGCTTCTGGATCGGGTTGCGCTTGAGTTCTTCCGAACAGAATGCGGCCTGGCTGGAAGGGAACCGGCCTTTCCAGATACACAGGTCGAGAAACGGATTGCCGGTCGGTTGCAGGACGGCCAGTGCGCGCTGCACCTGGTCATCTGGCACGTCCATCGCGGGCCACTTCTCCGCGACAAACTTGCGCTTGCCTTCCATCTGCCGCGAAAAATCCGCCTTTACCCAGCGAATCGGAACCCCTGTCACTTCTGATAGGTAGCGCACGTAGTCATAGGTCTGGGGGTGCTCGTTGCCGGTGTCGGCAAAGACCGCTTGCAGGTTTTCTGGCTGGCGCTCAAGAGCGAGAAGTAGCAGCGCTGTGCTGTCCTTCCCGCCCGACACGCTGATGACGTTGTGCTCCATCTTGGCTCCAGAAATAGAAAAACCCGCCGAAGCCGGTTGTATGGGTTGATAGTGGTTAGCTGAAATGAAAAAAGCCCCGAGGCGTGATAGATTCACAGCCAAAATGGGGGCTATTAAATGAAGAAAATATGGGTTTCGCTTGATGCGATGGGAAGACTAGGGTTTTGGGCGATGCTAGTCGCGGCTTTATTGGTAGGGTTCCTGCTTGCATCATTACTGGTTAGCGGCGAAGCCTCCCAAACTATTGCTGCATGGGCGCAGTTTTTTGCCGCGTTGGTTGGTCTCTTCGCTGTCTTCGCGGTCGCTAGGTTTTCAGCGGATGAGAACAGAAAGCTCGTTATTCAGTTGCAGAACGAAAAAGAGCAGATAGCTGTAAAAAAAATCATGGCTTTTCACAATCTGATATCTCTTCAAGTTTTCTCAATCAAAACCTCCGTAAAGGGTATTGCGTCGCTATCAGCAGAGAATCGGAAAAATTGGAAGGAAACCTTCCAAGCGTACGCAAGTGGCCTTGAAGACTTCAAATGCCCAGACATGCCAGAGGCAGATTCAGCGGTCGCCTTGGTTGGGCTTAAAAATTGTGTAAGGACATTGATTTCCAATATGGAATTTGACATTCACTTTGATTTGGTTGGAGTGCATAAAAAATTCATTGATGACTTAGAATGGTCAAGTACGCATTTGATATATTTGAAGGATCAGTTTTCCCGTGCGATAGACGCCTGATTAGGCGGAGGGTGTTCTGCACTGAAACAGGTCCGCAGAAGCGAGTAGAGCAGGTTCAAGGGGGTTAGTAGCTGATCGCTACATGGCGCACTTTCTTGCAGGCGATGGCAATCACGGCCAACTTGGCATCATCGGCAGAAAGGCCTGCTGCAATGAAATCATCAAGCGCGGCGCTGTTGATTGCACCCTTGTGCTTCTTGTCAGCCTCGCGCGCCAGGCGCTCATCTTCAATCCGCTTGGCTTCAGCTTCTTGCTTGCGCTTCTCGTCTGCAATGGCCTGCTTACGGGCGTTTTCTTCACGCTCGGCTGAATCCTTGCGTTCTTGTTCGGCTCGCTCTTCTGCATCCCGGGCGCGCTGTTCTGCCTCGGCTTTCTCGCGTTCCGCCCGTTCCTGGGCCAGTTTGGCCTCAATCTCACGGCGCTGCGCCGCTTCCTGCTCGGCTTTGGCTTTGTCTTGCTCTTCTTGCCGGGCGCGGGCCGCTGATTCTTCTGCAATCTTGCGCTCACGCTCGATGCGTTCTTCATCGGCCTTGCGCAGGGCATCGGCGCGCTGGCGGTCAAACTCGGCATTCATCAGCAATGCAACTTCGTGATCGTGTCCGACCTTCAACGCCAAGGCCGCAGCTTCCTCGGCTGCTTTTCGCTCGGCCTCGATCCGGGATTGCTCGGCTTCCCAATCAGTCAGTGGTTTACGCACTTCATCGCGCAGGGCGTCACAGTTACCGACAAACTCGCGCAACTCAGCCTCAACAGGCTTGACCTGCTCTTTCAGAAATTTGAGGTATTCGCGGCCCGGTTGTTCAACAGCTACTTTGCTGCGCGATACCTGCGCCGCCAGTGAAGCGATCCTGGTGCGGCCCTTGGCGGTGCTCACGTCAGGCACTTCATTAACGCTGGCTTTGATGTGGTCAAAGTAGCGATCCAGCCCCTTGCCGGTGTAAACGGCAGGCGCGTTCTTGGCATCAATCTCAAGCGTCACTACTTCCATGGTTTCGCTCACGTCTCTCTCCAATTGAAAAACCCGGCGCGGGGCCGGGTCTGGTTATTCGGTGAATGTGTGCCGCTTGAACAGTGGATCGTGCCAGGCGCAACCGGAGAGGAATGGGATATCGTCCTCAAAGTCGTCGAAGTTGCGCGCTGGCCCCGGCTTGTTCTGCGGTCGGTTCGAATGCTGATTGGCAGCAGGCTTGTGGTTCTCATAGCCATCATCCGGGGGCGCTTGTTCGTCATGCTGCTCGCCACCCGCGCCACCACGGCCGGAGAGCATCTGCATCTGGTCAGCAATGATCTCGGTCGTGTAGCGATCAGCGCCGGTCTGCTTGTCCTGCCACTTTCGGGTTTGAATGCGGCCTTCAATGTAAACCGAGCTACCTTTTTTCAGGTACTGACCGGCGATCTCTGCCAGTCGCCGGTACATCGTGATGTTGTGCCACTCGGTTTTTTCCTGCTGCTGCCCCTGTTTGTCTTTCCAGCGGTCAGTGGTCGCAATACTGAAGTTGCAAACCGCATCACCGGCCGGTGTATAGCGCACCTCGGGGTCACGGCCGAGATTGCCGATCAACAGCACTTTGTTGAGGGAAGCCATCACGCAGCCTTCAAATTGAGTTGATGAACCGTAGCATTCAGGTCACTCAGAAACAGCCGGATTTCGCCCATCATTTCCGCGATGAATGCATCGTCGCGTTCAACACGAGTCTGGAAGTAAGCTAGCTCTTCCGGTAACCGGTCATCAAACGAAACAAAGTCGCACCATTGGCGCCCAGTGCAGGCCATTTGAGCCTGCATCTGGATCACGTATTCCTTTTTGATTTCGCCGGTGCGGATCGTTTCGATGTGGGTCCAGGTTTGTGGGCATTTGATTTCCAGTAGCCCATCGCTGCCAATCAGGCCATCTGGTGAAATGCCAAAGTCTTCCGGCAGTTCCGGGTGCACCACAAAGCCTTCTTCAAGGACCAGCTCGCCGCTGCGGAGCATGTAAATGGCCCGCGCTTCCGGTTCTTTCTCAGTGCCCCGCGCCATGGCGGCGTTGACGAATTTATCTTCGCGGCAGCCGGTCAAACGCTCGCAAAGCAGTTCGGCCATGTAGTTCTGGCGGCTGGCGGCATAGCCCTTGGCGGTGCGCGCCATGATGTCAGCCACGCGGCTGGCGGTAACCTTGCCCAAGCGGGCGGCAAACCATTCAGGTGAACGCTGCTCCATCACACTACCTCCTCAAAAGGGACATCAATTGGGGTGTTTGCCTTTTCGGCGATTGCTACCGCCTCGGCGCCCAGCTTTGCCATTTCATCCGTGCCGATAATTGCGCGTTCTTCCGGAGTCAAATTCCGGAAGTGGGTACGCAAGTTGTCGACATTGCCTTCCATGGCCAGATTGCGGGCCGCTTCCAGCAGAATGTCGCGGCGTGGGTCATCGGCTTTGCCGTTTGCTGCTTGTTTGCCAATGGCCTGCGGAGCAGGGGTGATATCGCGCTCGGCGATCCGTTCAGCTTCATCCTGGTCAAAGATGCCGCCATAGCCAAAGGCAAGCCGGGCGCACTGGATCATCGCCTTGTGACGCAGCATGCGTTTGGGATGGCTTTGCCAAGGACCCACGTTCGCCCGTTTGCATTCGCTCATCCATTCTGTGACCGATGTTGCGTGAGAACGATCCTTGCGAAATATCCGGCAGGTGCAACTTTCGCTGTCCTGGTCGAATTCAATGCCATCGAATTGTGGGTGGCCATTGATGATCCGCGACCAGCCATCCACGCCAACGACCGGAACGATGCCGTTGTTTTTGTCAGGAAAAGCGTATATTTCCTTGGTCCACGGATTCAGGCCGTACTGGTTCGCAACGACCAGTAGCGCGGTCATCTGCGCGTCGGAGACTTGGCCCTTGAAGGCAGTCGCTTTCAACGTTTCAACCAGTTGGGCACCGTCGCCCATATTGAGCTTGGTGGCCAGAGTTTGTGTCAGGGTGGTAAGTGCGTTACCCGTACTCATGCTGCTTTCCTTGTGTCCAATTGCTGGTGCACCAGGGCAACCAGACGATCATTGATGAATTCAACCAGGGGGCTGATGTCGACACGCTCCCGGCGAGAAACCCCCGCAATCACGCGACGCTCGCCCAAGGCGTGCGCGCTCTGGATCGTGTCCACCTGATCCTCGAAAAAGGTAACGGCCAGCTCGATATCGACGCCTTCGAGTTCGACCGTCACCGCGTACTCTTCAACGCGCATCATTGCCCCCAAGGCAGCATCACAGCCGACAGTGCCAGCACACCGGCGCAGAACCAGCCGACATGCTTGTGTTCAAAAACAAAAAAGGCCGCAATGGCGACCTGGATACGATGCGCTTTCAGCCAGCGCTGTCTGGGCATGTGGTCGACCATCGCGGTCTCCTTCACGGTTGTTAGATGGCCATGGGCCGGGATGTTTCGCTACTGATATCGCCAAGGATCGCGTCGATATTGCGAATCACTGCAGCGAGATACGGGTCTTGCAGATCAGAAACCGGTGGCGCAGGTCGCGTGATGCTGACGCGCAACCTTGCGGGCGCCTGCCTTTCCGGCAACGCGCTCGGCACAAACGAGATTGCTATCAGGCGTTGGGCCGGTTGTGATGCGGACCCACTTGCCGGATTTGGTCTGCAGGTAATGTGCATGCATGCTTGCTCCAAAAAAAATGCCCGGGGGTTAGCCGGGCAGAAGAGGGTATTTATCAGTGCACACGCACTGGGCAGCGCCCTGACGGTGGTCAGAACAATCGGCATGATTTCAGACGGGTATGGATGCCAAGGCGCTGCCCGCTGCATGCGGGGCTTGCCGGTTACGTATCCGGCGCGGGATTTAACCGACGTCTTTCCAGTGCCGTTGTCGCATCAACGGTGAGGTGTGGTGCGTATGGCAACCCACATGAGAGCGGGCCGGGCTTGATTCCGGCTACAGGGGCATGGCCAGCCTTTCGGCGCGTCGGTCATACACAAACGTGCATCGCCCTGTCAGTCTCCGTCTTGGCGTGTCCTTCCACGCCGCCGCTCTCATGTGCCGGCTGTTTCCAACCGGCGCCATCAACACTCCCCGCAATTCGATCTCCGCGACTGGTCAGTACCATCAGCAAGTTAAACCCAGCGGGCGTTCATGCTGCGCGACGACACAGAGAGTGTTGTCTTCCCCATCGGCCACGTGCTGAGTTAACAGGCGGTGCCGTCATTTGCGCCTCTCGGGTGAGGCGATTTCCCGTAGGCCGAAGCTGGAAGGGACTGGAGCAGATTGTTAAGGAGCGGTGCGCGGTGTGTTGCGCTGGGGTGAGGTAAATGTAAACCATGGTTAGTATTTATGGCAAGTGTGGTTAGCTAAATAATGTGAACCATGGTTAGCATTTCAGACGAGCGGCAGTTTGGTGTTTAGTGGAGAGTTGCAGGCGGACGTGAAAAAGCCCGCGAATGCGGGCTAGATATGAAAAGCCCCGCCGGAGCGGGGTTGATTTTTGCTTCAAACCTCATTGATTGTTGCTTGGGGTTTCTTTTTCGAGTTGCCACGCTTTGTGCCAGATTTTGGTCGACCAGATGCTGTGCGCCATGGAAAGTCCATTGGGATTGGGACATTTAGTCTAAATGACTGCAATATGCTTTCTATTTCTCTGGCCACCATTGGGCTCGCAATACTCGTAAGATAAGCCGCGAATGACTCTGACTTTGCCAGTTCTGCCGCCTGTTCTTTCGTCAATTCTGTCTGAATCGGGTAGTAGGAAGCTAAAAATTTCGATAACAGAGTGAACTGGCGTACAGAAGCTTCCCCATCTTCCGGGATGCTTGTCGCCTCGCAACGCACAGTCAAACGAAGCAGGAAGCGCCCCTCGCCCGAGATCTCCACCTCTGCTTCTTGGTTTAGCGAAAAATTACCCTGTGAAGACGTGGTTGAATTCTTTTCTACACGGTCCCCCTCGACGGAAAGCAATGTGAATCGCTTCATCGCGCAGAGTGGAATAGAGATAGTGTCGCTCATTGAATATTGATCCTTGGCGTAGCTATGCGAACAAGGTTCGATTCAAAAGAAAAATGTTCCCCGAAGGTATCTTGAGGGCCGAGTTGATAACTCGTATCGTAGGTCTGTTTCGCAGGAAGAGAAGACAACCCCTTGATTGACTCAAGGATTTTTGCACTCTCGCGTTCTGTGTGCTCGCCGTAATCCAGGAACTGAACTAATGCTTTGACCATTAGGTCATTCAGTGTTGTTTTGTGACGCGCTGCGCATGTAGCAGCTTTGCGATGGACTTCTGGCGTCACCCTAACCTGGAAAACCCCTTTAAACGGTTTTTTGGGTTCGCGTCCAAGGGCTTTACAAGTGGCGAGGTAGTCTTCCACAGCCTCTTCAAACTCCCGCTGAATTCCGCCACCTAGATCGGACGACTCAAAGGTCACCAAATCTTCAATGTAAAGAATTTTCCCGCGAACTCTTGTCATGTCGTCGCTTAGTTCGGCGACAGCTTCAAAATCTTTGTATTTTAAAATAGCCATGGCTAGTCTCAGATGAGATCGTGTTCGTGCAGATGGTCCAGAATGTCGACAACACAACCTTTGTCTACATTCGGGCTAGGATGCGGTTCGTGACAACTGATCAGCAAATCTAGATCCTTGTTGTAAAATTTGCGACGAGAACCCGAACCATTGAGCACCTCGTAGCCAATGTGCCGCATTGCCGAAACCAAATCGCTCCACTTCAAATCTGAAGGGGGCGGTTTTCTTCGCATCTTGTCGAACGTGTTTTTATGTTTGGACATCAAATATACCGACGCTTGCGCCGTTTGTAACTAGAAAATAGTTACGGCAAGTCAAAAGGGCAAGTGCGTTCGTCGTAAAAACACGATGAATCACCGCTAAAATTACTGGGGGCTTGTAGGTCCAGCGACTTACATTCCGCACCGATTGCAAGCATTTGCTGCATTTCGACCAACAGTGACCTTGTTTTACTCTCCAAGCGGCCCGGCCTAAATCTCGCCACTCACGCCAACCACTCGCCCGATCACGAGCAGAATCCCCGCACATCAGCCGACACGTGCCGATCAAATATTAAATGACACCGATACCACGAGCCCTACCAGATGCACGGTATCCAGCTCATCGGCCGGAATCACCACATCCTTGTACGCCGCCTGGTTGTCCGAACGCACAAGCAGCGATCCGTCGAACTGCTTGATCAGGCGCTTCACATAGCATTCGCCATCGCGACAAATCACATGCACCTTGCCGCTCAAAATCTGAGACTGCTTGTGAACGATCACACTAGCGCCCTCGGGGATGGTAGGCATCATGCTGTCGCCGACGACCACGATCGAAAATAAATCGGCCGGATTAAGACCTTCGCGCTTGGCCCACCCCGCACGGCAGTAGTTAGGCTGCCCCAATTCATCGACAGCGAACACTATCTGGCCGGTCCCGGCCGACGCCTTTAGCGTATAGCGTGGCACTTCAAATATGTCGTGCTCTGCTTCGTCCAGGTTATTGATGGTGCGCACCGGCCGGAAAGGCGTTTGAATCGCAGGACCGAAATCTTCCTTTAGCATTTCTCCCTTCCCACTGGCGAGCCATGCTGCAGAGACCCCAAGGGCCGCTGCCGCCTTGATCAAATTCTCTCCCTCAAGGCTCCGGGTTCCATCATTGAACCATTTAGTTATGCCAGCAGAGCTGATTCCCACTTGGCGGGATAACCAAGCCTGATTGATTCGTTCTGTCGGTCGACGTTCTGCGGCCGATTTAAGCGCAAGGCGCAAGCGTTCAGATAGGGAGCTCATGCGAACTGAGGTTAACAAACCGTTCGCTAGCTGTGGCTTGCATATAGTGCTAACCATGGTTACTATATCTCCATGAAGACGCTAACCGTAATTAAATTCTTTGGTGGTGATCGTGGCGCGCAGGCAAAGATTGCCCGTGAGCTGCAGATATCGACCGCCGCAGTTGCGAAGTGGCCCAAGGACGGAGACGTCCCTGGTAGCAGTCTCGGCTCGCTTTTCCTGAAGTTCCCCGAGCTTTACAGGATGGAACTGGAAAAACAATCAACCTCAACAACCACAACCCCCGCCGCCACATCGGCGACCGGAGAAATCCAATGAGTGCATCTTTACCGAAGAGTGATGAAACGACACGCAAGTTAGAAGCCCAGCTCTTGCGCAGCCTTGCCGAGGTCGGTCAGGTCGAAGTGTCAGCGCGCATGGGCGTGAGCGAATCAACCCTGTCACGCATGAAGGGCGAGGACCTGCAACGCATTGCAAGTCTGGTTTCAGCGCTCGGTTTGAAGCTGGTGCGAACAGATGCATTGACGGTGGATCGCGCGGACTTCATTGCGGTAAAGCGCATGGCCCGGAACTGGCTTGATGCCGATCTGGCAAGCCTGGGGGAGGAGTTGTGACACAGATCATTAAAGCCTGGCTATACCGCGAATGGTGCTGGCTGAAGTTCAGCTACGCATGGAACCACGGCACGGTGATGGCGCCGCTTTACGAGTTTGAACTGCGCTTGGCGACTGAGCGTTACCAGCGTCTGACATCCAAATAGAAAAAGCCCCTTAGACCGGACAGTCGAGTAGGGGCTTTAGCACATCGGGAAATCAAGGAAATCATGGCACAAGCCGCGCAAGTTATCAATCTGGAGTCGAGACGGCCCCAGGTTACCTCACCGATTCAGAGGCCACGCATGCAGGACGGTTTCGTGGCGATCCCCAACGACGTCTACGACGCGCTGTTGTGCTCGCCCATCTCGCAGCGTCAGGAGCGTGTGTATCTCGCCATCCTGCGCAAGACAGCGGGCTACGGCAAGGATACTGATTGCCTGGCCACCAATCAGATATCGGCCATGACCGGCATTGCGGATTCACACGTACGGGCAGCGCTGACCCAGCTTGAAGCGCTTGGGATGCTTATTCGTGGTCGACGCACTGTCCAGGGGGTATTTCTGACCCCGGTTATCGATCCTTCTCAGTGGAAGTACGAACGTACCGATTCGGTACGAACAGAGGTACGAACGGACCAAATCGGTACGTCTAAACGTACCGAATCGGTGACCCACAATAGACAACTACAACAGAAAGAAGAACAAAACCCTTTTACCGCAACAACGCCGGAAAGTCCGGAAGCCAAGCCTAAGCAAAAACGGGCAAACCAACTGCCAGCCGATTTTGCTCCCTCTGAATCCCACTCGGCACTTGCCCTCGAGCTTGGCGTAAACCTGCTGGCCGAGTTTCCAGGCTTCGTCGACTACCACCGGGCCAAGGGCTCGACGATGAAGGACTGGAATTCCGCGCTGAACACCTGGCTGCGCAACGCCAAGAAATTTGGCCGCACTAGCGCTGCTCCATCGGCGAAGTCCACTGCATTCCAAGCTCGTGAAGACAACCGCCGCGCTGCTGCCCGCAGCATTTTTGGAAATGCCATGCAGCAGGGAGGGGCAAACAATGAACACGCTATCGACGCCGAATTCACCCGCATCTGAACCCCTGCCAATGGCCTGGATTGAACGCCTTTTCCAGCGGATGCACGGTCAGTACGGCAACGTCTGGCTGGACAAGTGGCGGGTAGGCGAGGCTGGTGCCAATGGGCAAGACTTGGGCGTCGAGAACGCCAAGCGTACGTGGGCTGAAGACCTGGCCGATATGCAGGGCACTGAGATTGCCGTCGGCATTGCGACCTGCAAGAACCTGAAATTCCCGCCGAGCCTGCCAGAGTTCCGCAACCTGTGTCGCCAGGAAGACGACATTGAGGCGCTATTCCACAAGGCCGTGGGCGAGATGGGCAAGCGCCGGAAGCGTCAGCAAGAGTCGTGGCCTTCAAACCGGCTGTTCTGGGCTGCACAGCGTATCGGTAACGACTTGCTGATTTATCCGTACCGCGATTTGGCCGGCCGCTGGAAATTTGCCTGGAACGAGAGTGTGGTCGATCAGGGCAAGGCAATCCCGGTTGTGGCGCCGAACGTAAACCTGCTCGAAAACTCGTCCACATTTAACCGCGCTGAAGCCAGCAAACGTGTGGGTGAGCTGAACATCAAAACCGCGCAAGGTGGACCGCGTAAGTGGGCCTACGACATCGCCAAAGAACCAAAGGGGAAATCGCTGATGCAAATTCAGATGGCCTGCAACGCGCTTATCGCGTTTGGTGAGGATCTGGGGCAGTGGCCTGAGTTGGTTGAACGCATGCCAACGCGGCGGGAGGCAGCATGAATCGATTTTTCTTGCGTACCGAAGACATACGTTTCAATGCTCTGGCCGCTATCCACGCTTTGCAACTGGACGCCAATCGCCCACTCGTCGTCGAGATCAAGGAAATGACGCGCAACCTGGATCAGAACGCCAAGATGTGGGCCGTCCTGACCGACATCGCAACGCAGGTCGACTGGTATGGCCAGCGCCTGAGCAAAGAAGACTGGAAGCACATGTTCACCGCCCAACTGCAAAAGCTGCGGGTTGTACCGTCCATTGAGGGCGGCGGCTTCGTGGCGCTTGGCCAGTCCACTAGCAAGATGACCGTGCGCGAAATGGCTGACCTGATTGAGCTGGCCCAGGCCTTCGGTAGCGAGCGCGGTGTCAAGTGGGGAGATGAGTCTCGCATTGCCCAGCAATGGGCAGAAAGCAGGAGGGCTGCATGATGAGTACAGCGCGCCCCAGCAAGACCGTTCCGCGTCCAGGTGATGTTCCGCCAGCGGTAATGCGCCATACGGCAGCATCTATCGAGAAATCGCACAAAACGCGTGTGGCCGCGCTGGGCTGCATTCTCTGTCATGAGCTTGCGCAGCATCAAAACGGCGATACATACCTCCATCATGTCAGAAGCGATCAAGGCCTATCGCAGCGCGCCAGCGATTTCCTCGTGATCCCGCTTTGTCACGAACACCACCAGGGCGCATCTGGCATACATGGCCTCGGCACGCGCATGTTCTACACGCGGTACCAACTGACCGAACTGGATTTGCTAGCCATGGTGATTGGCCGGCTGGAGGGTGAGCTTTGACCACAATCACGCTGCCATGGCCGCCAAGCCTGAACAAATACTGGCGCCATCCAACCAGCGGGAAGCTGGCGGGGCGACACATGATCAGCGCGGAAGGGCGTGCATACCGGGTCGCTGTGCAGGCCGAATGCCTGGTGAATCGTATCAAGCCAGCAGTGGGGCGCCTGAATGTTGAAATCACCGCATTCCCGCCAGACAAGCGCACGCGTGATCTCGACAATCTCACCAAGGCGCTCCTCGATGGCCTGACCCATGGCGGCGCATGGGGCGATGACGGCCAGATCGACCGCTTGGTGATCGAGCGCGCTGGCGTGGTCAGCAATGGCTGCGTCGTAGTGAGGATTTCCCAGCGAGGTGCTTTGTGACATTGCCCAGTTACTACTACGGCCGCGACCCAGCTGAAAACATCGATCGCATACGCGCCGAAGAGCGCCGCGATCAGGAACGATTAAAAAGGCTGCGCCCCATGAAGGCACGCCGGATACAGCACCTCACACGACTGGCCATGCAAGGGAGATTGAAATAATGAAGTTCTCAACGATTCGTGCGTGCGTAGGCTGGGCATTCCAGATGAGCCAGACCGTAAACGTGAAGACGGCCAAATATGGGGAGCAAAGCGCATCGGCTTATGGGGACGAATCAAAGGGCGATCAGATCATGACCGCCGTCAATATCCTGAACAAGGTTGCCGGGCTCCCTGAGGCCGAGCGCGCAGTGATCGTTGCCTACTACACCTGCGAAGTTGCTGCGATCAATGAGGCAGCGTTATCGCTTCCAATGGGCTGGCCAACGGCATTGCGCCGGATGCTTGCTCGGAGCTGGGCGGGGGATCGTGGGCTGGAGATGAGCCAGGACGACATTGCCACGGCATACAGCTTTAGCCAGCAAACGGCCAGTCGGCGCTGGACAGAAACATGCAAAGTATTGAATGGTGATCTGCGTAGCGCGCTTGCGGTACTCGAACTGCAGCTTCTTGACCTGATCACGATGCCAACTGTTGCGAACGCGCACCGATTTCTCGAGAAAGTACTTGCTTAAATGCGTGAGTAAAACTATCATCTTTTTTGTAGCGTGCATTGGTGCGCTTCAAACGAATTCAATGCAAAGCCCCGGCCTAAACAGCTGGGGCTTTTGCGTTTCTGGTCATGCCATAACAAGGCAAATTCATTTGCGGTCCCCTGGGATACTCAAAGGCTGACGCCCTGCCGCAGACCTTGCAACGATGCACGGCAAGCGCAGAGTGCCGGAAAACCTGCGCAGCTATCGACTAAATGAAAGTTGGTCTCCTCCCCGCAATGCGGTCCTCGCCAACGCAGGGCGATAGCAACACCCCTACGGATTGAAAACATGGCAAGGCCCACCCGATACACCAATGCGATGGCAGAGCGAATCTGTGAGCGCTTGATGGGTGGCGAGAGTTTGCGCCGCATCTGCAAATCGGATGACACGCCCGACCAAGCTACTGTTTACCGGTGGCTGAACCAGAACAAATCGTTTCGCGAGCAATACACCCGCGCGCGAGAAGTTCAGGCCGACACGCTGGCTGACGAAATCATCGATATTGCTGACGACGGCATCAATGACAGCTACGTGGATGAAGATAGCGGGGCAGAGCGCACCAATTACGATGTGATCGCTCGCAGCAAACTCCGTGTTGATGCGCGTAAGTGGCTGGCCGGGAAGATGGCGCCAAAGAAGTACGGCGAGAAGATTCAACAGGAACTCTCTGGGCCGGGCGGTGAACCACTGGCCCCGCCAGTCTTCAATGTGACGTTCGGGAAGCAAGAGGATGGCGGCGATCAATCTTGAGTTCGCCCCCAAGTTTGCCCCGTTATTCAAGCCGAAGCGTTACAAGGTATTCCATGGTGGCCGTGGTGGCGCCAAGTCGTGGGAGATAGCTCGCGCCTTGGTACTGCTGGCGTCCTGCAAGAAACTGCGCATTCTCTGTGCGCGTGAAGTACAGAACACCATCAAGGATTCAGTCCACAAGTTGTTGAAGGATCAGATCGAATCGCTCGGCCTGCTGCCTTGGTTCACGATCACCGATACCAGCATAAAAAGCACGACGGGTTCTGAATTCATTTTCAAAGGCCTGCGCTACGACGTGCAAGGCGTGAAGTCCACGGAAGGCATCGATATTTGCTGGGTGGAAGAAGCTCAGACAGTAAGTGCTGATTCATGGGAGGTACTGATCCCGACCATCCGCAAGGAAGGTTCAGAAATCTGGATCAGCTTTAACCCGAAAGAAGAAGTCGACCCCACCTACCAGCGCTTTGTACTGAATCCACCAGATGACTCGGTGGTGGTCGAGGTTAATTACTGCGACAACCCCTGGTTTCCGGAAGTACTCCGCAAGGAAATGGAGTACTGCAAGCGCGTCGACTTTGATGCCTATGAGCATATCTGGCTCGGCAAGCCACGCAAGATCAGCGCGGCAGTCATCTTCTCCGGCAGGTATCGCGTCGATGCATTTCCTGATGACCTATGGATCAAGGCGGAACGTCTGTTCTTTGGCGCTGACTTTGGCTTCGCGCAAGACCCGAGCACGCTAATCCGCTGTTTCATTCTCGAAAACAAGCTTTACATCGAGCATGAAGCCTACGGCGTGGGTGTTGAGCTGGATGAAATGCACCAGCTTTACGACAGCGTTCCCAGTTCACGTGACTGGCCTATCAAGGGCGATAACAGCCGCCCGGAAACGATCAGCTATATGCACCGGCAGGGATTCTCAATTTCTGCCGCAGATAAATGGCCTGGCTGCGTTGAAGATGGCATCACGCATCTACGCGGCTTTGAAGAAATCATCATTCATGAGCGTTGCAAGCACACCGCTGATGAAGCCCGGCTTTATTCGTACAAGGTCGACAAGCAGACCAATGAGGTACTGCCGATCATCGTAGACAAACACAACCACTGCTGGGATGCGATTCGTTACGCCTTGGATGGCTATATCCAGGCACGTGGCGGCGCTGGCTTGTGGGCCCGACTCGCTGGCTAAACAGGAACACATTAATGGCACGGAAACCCGCACGCATTCAGAAGGCAGCGGCCCGCAGCCAGGATAGCAAAGGCAAGTTCCAGTCGCGGGACAGCTTCCAGAACTTGATGGCCCGTACGGGCTACGGCGCTGGCAGCCTGCAGGACGGCAGCGCTTACACGTTCGACTACATCAGCCGCAACCGCACGTTGCTGGAAGGCGCGTTTCAGTCGAACTGGGTGGCGCGCACCACGGTATCTGTGGTGGCTGAAGACATGACCCGCGAGGGCATTGAAATCAAGTCGTCGCTTGAGCCTGACGACCTGGAAATGATTTACGAAGAGTTCGACACCCTGCAATTGTGGGATGCGCTCTGCGACAACATCAAATGGGCGCGGCTCTACGGCGGCTCCATTGCCGTGATGCTGATCGACGGCCAGGACATGAGCAAGCCGCTCAACGTCGAAACCATTGCAGAGGGCCAATTCAAGGGCCTGATGGTGCTTGATCGCTGGTTGGTTCAGCCAACACTTGAAGACATCGTCAAGCAGTATGGCGATGGATTCGGGCTGCCACGCTTTTATGACGTGGTCGCCGACTCACTTGCTCTGGCGCGCCAACGCATCCACCACTCGCGGGTAATCCGCATCGACGGTGAAGACCTGCCGTACTGGCGCAAGATCAGCGAGAACCTGTGGGGCGTGTCGGTGCTTGAAGGGCTGTGGGATCGGATCATTGCCTTCGATAGCACGACCGAGGGCGCTGCACAGCTGGTATACAAGGCATACCTGCGCACCTACAAAGTGGAAGGCCTGCGGCAGATCATTGCTGCTGGCGGCAAGGTCATGGAAGGTCTGGTCGCCCAGATCGAGATGATCCGCAAGTATCAGTCCAGTGAAGGACTGACGCTGATGGATAAGTCTGATGAATTCGAGGCGCACTCGTACACCTTCAGCGGCTTGTCTGATGTCCTGTTGCAGTTCGGTCAGCAATTGTCTGGCGCCACGCAGATTCCGCTGGTGCGGTTGTTTGGCCAGTCTCCGGCCGGGCTGAACAGCACGGGCGAATCAGACTTGGCGACGTACCAAGACACGATCAAGCGCGGCCAGAACCGAAAGCTCCGAACTGGCCTGACCAAGTTGCTGGATGTAGTCAGTCGATCACGCCTTGGTAAGCCTTTACCTGCTGGCACCACATTCAAGTTCCGGCCGCTGTATCAGCTGAAGGATATCGACAAAGCCAACATCGCCAAGACAGTTAGCGATGCGGTGATCAACGCAGAAGATGCCGGAATCATCTCGCGCTCGACTGCGCTGAAAGAGTTACGGCAGTCGGCAGAAACAACCGGCATTTTCTCCAATATCTCAGACGAGGAGATCGAGGAGGCCGAGAATGATCCGCCGCCGCCAGGGGAAACAGATGACCCAGCTAACGAGGGATCGCAAGCGCAAGAGCAGCAATCCGGTAAGAACGCGGAAGATTGAACAGGCTTATTCGGGCCAGTTGCGCAAGGTTGCCCAGCATATCGGGCACCTTATCAACGGGTTTCCTGCGGGTGATCCGGCATCGGTTGCGCCAATTACCCAATTGCTGACCGCTTACAGTGAGGCGCTGACCCAGTGGGCTACGTTTACTGGTGCCAGCATGCTTGCAGCGGTGAACAAGCAAGACGTGGCTATGTGGGCGCGCAATGCAGAGGAAATGTCGAAAGCGCTGCGCTATGAACTCAAGCACACGCAAACAGGTGAGTTGCAGCGCGAATTACTGGCCGAGCAGGTGACATTGATCAAGTCGATTCCGCTTGATGCTGCTCGGCGCGTACATGATCTGACGTTGAAGGGTTTGGAAGACTCAACCCGCGCTGCCGAGATTGCCAGGGAAATACGACGATCTGGCGAAGTGTCAGCGAGCAAGGCTACGCTGATCGCCCGTACTGAAGTGGCGCGAACGGCCAGCACACTGACGCAATCGAGGGCTGAACAGGTCGGCAGTACGCATTACATCTGGCGCACGTCAGGTGATGGCGATGTTCGCCACGCCCACAAGGAAATGAATGGCAAGGTTGTTGCATGGGCTGATCCACCTCTATTGAGCGATGGCACCCGCACGCATGCCGGCCAGATTTACAACTGCCGGTGCTACCCGGAACCCATTATCCCCGATTAAACAGACCCGCTTCGGCGGGTTTTTTCATGGGCGAAAGAAACGATGCAACGCATCACAAAAGACGCCAGTGGCCGCCTTCGCATCTACACGGTTGAGCAGCTTGGCCCCAAGCAGTCGGTCACGCCTGAAGGGTTTCTGCTTTGCCATGACGTGCCCATTGCCCGCACCGGCACTCAGTTATACGGCGCTGATGAGGTGCCGGTTGATTCAGCCAATGGCGAGGTTCGCATCTATCGGCAGGAAGACGACGTTTTCCGTCCTGAGACGGTAGCGAGCTTCGAAGGCAAGTCGGTCACGATTGACCACCCGGATGATTTCGTCACACCCGAGAACTGGAAAGAACTCACGGTCGGGGTGACCCAGAACGTGCGCCGCGGTACTGGCGCAGAAACCGATCTGCTGATTGCAGACCTGCTCATTACCGACCAGGAAGCAATCAACGCAGTACGCGCGGGACTACGCGAGGTCTCGTGCGGCTATGAAGCTGACTATGAGCAAGATTCGCCCGGTGTGGGTTACCAGCGAAATATCGTCGGCAATCACGTAGCGCTCGTTGAGCGTGGCCGCGCAGGCCCGCGTTGTGCAATTCAAGACAAGGAACCGAAACACATGGCTAAACCTAGCTGGAAAGACCGCATCTGGGCCGCATTCGGCTCGCGTGATGCGGAAGGGATGGAAGAAGCCCTGAAGGAAGGTCAGAAGTCAGCAGATGCCGATGACGAAACTGAGGAAGAACGCAAAGCGCGTGAAGCCAAGGAATCGAGCAAGACTGGCGATGCTGCGCTGAAGAAGATCATGGACAAGCTCCAGTCCATGGATGCGGATATCCAGGAACTGAAGAAAGAGCGTGCCGAGTCGGAAGACGATGACGGCAAAGAAGACGACCCGGATATGACTACCGATACCGTGATCGAAGCCGAAACTGCACGCAAGGCTGATGTCGGTAAGACCTACACCGGTGATGCCCTGCGTGACACGGTATCCCGCGCTGAAATTCTGGCTCCGGGTCTGGCCACGCCGACCACTGATGGCGTCAAGGTTGCTGATGCTGTTGCCCGACACCAACGCCGTGCGTTGAAGCAGGCTATGACCACCGACGCGGGTAAGGCAGCAATTGCGCCATTTCTGAATGGTCGTGCGCTCGACAAGCTGACTGGCGATGCTTTGCATGCGGTTTTCATTGGGGCCTCCGAGCTGATGAAGACTCGCAACAACGACACCGCCACGCGCAGCACTGCCAAGACCTCAGATTTTGGTGGTGTAACGACCGTAGCCAAGATCAACGAAGCCAACGCGCAGTACTGGCAAAACCGCAAATAAGGATGCCGAAACCATGAGCAATGCAATTCTTTACCGCATGAATTCTGGCATCCCTGGGGATGTCAGCCGCCGCCAGAGCGCCACGATTGAATCTGGCTTTTATGATTCAGGCGCCGCTTTCCCTGGCTACGGCCTGTTCGGCAAGATCGTGTCGGGCAAGTTCGATCCGATCGGTGCTGGCGACACTGCCGCCAATGTGTATGGCGCGCTGGTTCGTCCGTATCCAACGACCGGGCTCAATGCCTCCGATCCGCTGGGTACAGCCGTGCCTCCTACTTCCGGCGTCTGCAACATCTTGCGCCGTGGCTACATGACCGTGAAAAACAACGCCGGTACAGCATCGCTGGGAAGCCAGGTTTACGTGCGTGTTGCCGCTGCGGCTGCAGGCAAACCCATCGGCGGCATCGAGGCAGCATCCGATACAACCAACACCATCGCCATCACTGGCGCAACGTTCATGAGCGCGGCAGACGCCTCCGGCAACGTTGAAATCGCATTCAATATCTAAAGGGGCACTGTAAATGCTGACTTTTGACCGTCGTACCATCGACTCGGCCGGTGCCTTCCTCGTTGGCGAACTGGAACGCTTGGACCAGACCTTGCACATGCCTTTGGCATCGGTGACCTGGTCGCGCGATATCAAACTGCGTGAAGACGTTTCTATTGCTGACGAACTGTCGTCCTTCACCAATTCGGCGTTTGCCGCAGCTGGCGGCCCATCGCCTAATGGCAAAAGCTGGATCGGCAAGGATGCGACCGCTATTGCTGGCATGGCACTGGATATCGGCAAGACTGCAAATCCCCTGAACTTGTGGGGTATGGAGCTGGGCTGGACATTGCCTGAACTGGAATCCGCCCAGAAGCTCGGGCGCCCGGTTGATCAGCAGAAGTTTGCTGGCATGCAACTCAAGTACCAGATGGACATCGATGAGCAGGTTTATATCGGTGACACTGGCTTGGGCGTTACCGGCCTCGTGAATAACGGCAGTGTGGCCACCACGAACGCCATCAACGGCAACTGGAACAATGGCACGACCACGCCGAACCAGATTCTGCAGGATGTGAATACCCTGCTGGAGTCGGTCTGGGCTTCGTCCGCTTTCGCTGTTTGCCCGGAAGAACTGCGCGTGCCGCCAATCCAGTACAGCTATCTGGTCAGCACACTGATCAGCTCGGCCGGTAATATCTCAATCCTGCGCTTCCTGCAGGAAAACTCGATTGCCAATGCGGTCAATGGCAAGCCTTTGAACATTCAGCCGCTGAAATGGCTGACTGGTCGTGGTGCTTCCAACAAGGATCGCATGGTGGCGTACACCAACGACACCAAGCGTGTGCGCTTCCCGCTGGTGCCGTTGCAACGTACCCCGCTGGAATACCGTGGCATTCAACAACTGACCACCTACTTTGGTCGCCTGGGTGTCGTCGAAGTGGTTTACGGCGAAACGCTCGGCTACGTCGACGGTATTTAAGGGGAACACCATGTCAGTCATCAATGTTGCAAAGGCCTTTACACTTTCCGTGGTCGAAGAAGGCCAGTTGGTGAAAAAGCCTTTCGCCGTCGGCATCCAGGATGTTGAAGACTTTGTCGCCGACCACTGGTATACCAAGGCTCACACCGAGCCATTGCCTGATGCCGTAGCCAAGGCAAAGAAGCCTGCTGACACCACCGCCAAGCCACAAGGTTAATCATGGATACCGCCCAGTTTCGGGAAGACTTCACCGAATTCAGCGACGAGACAATCTATCCAGACTCGTTGGTCCAGCTATGGCTGACCGCAGCGCTGATGTTCGTGGACGAATGCCGGTGGGGCGATGCCTATAACCTCGGTCTAGAGCTTTTCACCGCGCATCACCTTGTGGTGTCAGCGAAAGACCAGCAGGCGGCAGAGATTGGGGCGGTGCCGGGGCAAGTGACCGGTGCCACTTCATCCAAGTCGGTTGACAAGGTCAGCGTCGGATTTGATACCAAGGCCGTTACCTACGAAGGTGCTGGCTTCTGGAACATGTCCAGCTATGGCATTCAGTTTTACCAGCTCATGATGATCTTCGGCGCTGGCGGCATCCAACTTTGAGGTAATCCAATGGTCAGCGTCAAAATCCGCAAGGACAACGTCGCTGCCGTACTCAAGGGGATCGCTTCGCTTGCACGGCAGGATGTGCTGGTCGGCATCCCTGGCACTGAAGGGGATCATGCTGGCGAGGATGGCAGGCCGGTCACCAAGGCCGAACTTGGCTATATCCATGAGAACGGCTCTCCAGCCTCAAACATCCCCGCGCGGCCTTTTTTGCTGCCAGGCGTTCGTGATGTCCAGGACAAGACCATCAATGACTTCCGTGCCGCTGCCACCGCGGCGCTGAACGGAAATTCAGAGAAGGTATTGTCAGCGATGTCGCGAGCTGGTGAACGTGCGGCTCAAAGTGCCAAGTCGGTAATGACCAACTCAGCGTATACGCCGCTAAAGCCTGGCACCATCGCCAACCGCTGGCGTTCACGGAATACGGCGAGTCGGCGAAAGGGTGAAAAGCAGTACATGGATATGATCGCCTCAGGGGCACAGGCCGCAGGTATGAGCTTGTCCGATATTGAGGCGGCGGCGGGTATCCAGCCCCTAATCAACACCGGCGAATTGCGCAATTCGATCACCTACGTCATCAGGAAAAAGTAATGGCACAACTTGATGTTACTGAGGTGCTGCTTGATCCGCTGTTCGGTGACAAGAACATCCTTTGCTGTCGGCAGACACAGACCATTGATGATAATGGCTATGCGACCAATACCGAAGCACAGACGCCTTTTTTTGGGGTGGTTACCTCGGACACGGGCGATGTGCTCACAAGGCTGTCTGAAGGCTCTCGCATTGTTGGCAACATTATCATCCATACCAAACTGCGCCTCATCGACGGCGACACTGGTCTGGATGCGGACGAAATCATCTGGCAGGGCCGACGTTACACCGTAGCCAAGGTCAACGATTACAGCCACTTCGGGCGCGGCTTTGTCGCGGCCTCCTGCGATATCAAACCACTCTCGGGTTAACCCATGGCGAATGATTCTTCAACTGGCGGCTATCTCGCGCCGGTCGCGGCGTCTCCGCCAGAAACTGACAAAGACCTCGATACGATCCTGCAGGCCATGGTGACGGGCATATCCGGGTTGCCTGGCAACCTTGTTCGCCCTCGATGGCAGCCGACTGTGCCCAAGCAGCCAGAGCCAACAACCAACTGGTGTGCAATCGGTATTCAGCGGCAAGTCCTGGTCGACATGCCCTATATCGCGCATGACGGCACTGGAAACGGCCAAGACAACTTCATGCGGTATGAAGAAATTGATCTGCTCTGCTCCTTCTACGGGCCGCAGGGCATGCAATACGCCAGTGCAGTACGCGATGGCATCTACATTCCGCAAAACAGCGAAGCCATCAAGCAACACAACATGGCATTTATCGGCGCGTCGGACATCATCCCGGCGCCTGATTTCGTAAACCAGCAATGGATTCGCCGCTTTGATATGACGATCCGGCTGCGCAGGCAAATCACCCGCACCTATCAGGTGCTCAACATTCTGTCGGCTGAAACGCAAGTCACGCCTGACTCTTTCTAAATCATCGGAGTGCAAGATATGTCTCTTGGTCTTTCCGTATCGGACGTGGTCAGCGTTGACGTCGTCATGTCGCCCATTGCCGCAGCTACCCGCAATTTCGGGGCGCTGCTGGTGTTAGGCGCATCCAGTGTGATCGATATCAATAGCCGTATTCGCCAGTACACCACCCTGGACGCAGTTGCCTCTGATTTTGGCACCAGCGCCCCTGAGTATCTGGCTGCAGACCTGTTTTTCTCGCAGTCGCCGCAGCCGTCATTGCTTTATGTTGGTCGCTGGGCCAAGACGCCCACTTCTGCGCAATTGCTCGGCGGTGTGCTCTCCGCAGCACAGCAAGCAATGTCTAATTTCAGCTCTATCGCCAACGGTACGATGGCCATCACCATCGATGGCACCGCCAAGACGTTGTCTGCGATGGATTTCACGGGGCAGACCAACTTGAATGGCGTGGCCTCTGCCATTACGGCCAAGCTGGGCGCGGCAGGTACTTGCACGTGGGACGCGGTGAATAGTCGCTTTGCGATTACCAGTTCCACGACTGGCACGACATCTACCATTGGCTACGCAACATCTACTGGCAGTGGCACGGATGTGTCTACGTTGATCCTGATGCAATCCGGCCAGGCCTCCGCGCCGGTGCCGGGTGTACTTGCAGAAACCCTTCTGGCTGCCGTGTCGTTAATGGCCAACCTGTCGAATGACTGGTATGGGCTGGAGGTCGCAGATAGCTCGCCGACCACCAGCGATCTGCTGGGTGTGGCAGCCTATATTGAGGGCTCTGGCGTATCCCGCATCTTCGGCGTAACCACTACGTCTTCGACCGCGCTGGACTCGACCTCGACTACTGACTTGCCGGCGCAGCTGAAGGCAGCGAAATATCGTCGGACGTTCTCCCAGTACAGCAGCAGCTCGGCATATGCAGCGGCTTCGATCTATGGCCGTGCTTTCACGGTCAACTTCCAGGGCAACAACACCACGATCACGCTGAAGTTCAAGCAAGAGCCTGGCGTCACTGCGGAAACCCTGACCGAGAGCCAGGCAGCTACGCTCAAGGGCAAGAACTGCAATGCCTTCGTGAACTATGCCAATTCAACCGCCATCATCCAGGAAGGCGTGATGGCAGACGGCTCGTTCTTTGACGAAGTGCATGGCCTGGACTGGCTGCAGAACGATGTGCAGACGGCAGTATTCAACCTGCTCTACACCAGCCTGACCAAGATTCCTCAGACCGATGCTGGTATCAACCAGATCGTCACGACCATTGCCAGTCGCCTGGATCAGGCCGTGGCTAATGGCCTGGTCGCGCCCGGGGTATGGAATGCGGGCGGCTTTGGTTCGTTGAATCAGGGCGACACGCTGGCCAAGGGCTATTACGTCTACGCGCCACCGATTGCTACGCAGTCACAGGCCGACCGAGAAGCTCGTAAAGCCCCGGTGATTCAGGTCGCCGTCAAGCTGGCTGGTGCGGTTCATTCCGTCGACGCCATCATCAACGTGAACCGCTAAGGGGAAACCATGCCTGCTTATTCATTCCTGGACGTCCAGGCAACGCTGGTCGCCGTTGGCGGTGTCATCAATATTGGCTCTGGTGCATCGGTGGCAGAGGAAGGCATCACCATCCAACGTGCTGGCGACAAAAATACAATGCTCATTGCCGCCGATGGCAACGGCATGCATAGCCTTCATGCTGACAAATCCGGCCAGGTTACGGTGCGCCTGATCAAGGGCTCTCCGGTCAATGCCAAACTGATGGCGCTTTATGACGCCCAGTCGCTCAGTTCCGCGCTTTGGGGAAAGAACATCATTACCGTGAGCAATTCGGTTGTTGGCGATATGCACGTGGCCAGTGCCTGCGCCTTCAAAAAGTGCCCGGATATGAACAACAAGAAAGATGCCGATATCGTTGAATGGATTTTCGATTCCATCGACATCAATAGCATCCTTGGGACGTACAACTGATGGAATTCGAACTCAATGGCGTGAATTACCGCGCTGGCAAACTGACCGCCTTCGAGCAGTTTCATGTGTCTCGCAAGATCGCTCCCATTGTGCCGACGCTGATTCCTATCTTTTTGCGGCTGTCGAAGGCCGCTGGCGACAAGCCACTGACCGAAAATCTGGCCGAGATGGGCGAGATTCTGCAGCCCTTCGCCGATGGCATCGCGTCAATGCCTGATAGCGATGCGGAGTATGTCCTTGGTACTTGCCTGTCGGTCGTCCAACGACAGCAGGGCGGCAATTGGTCTGTGGTCTGGAACAAACAGCACAACACCAGCATGTTTGATGACATGGATATCGGTGTGATGCTGCCCATCGCCGTGCGAGTTATTCGTGACAGCCTCGGGGGTTTTATCAACGGGCTGCTTACGAGCCAGACGGGCAGCCCGGGCGCGGCATAACTTGGCGCACTTTGCCTGGTGGCGAGGACTGGCTATTGTTGCCGGTCCTCAAAGGCTGGGTGAAGTATGAATCGCTCAAGGATGGATCAATCGATCTGGCTGACCTTGCACTATTGCACGACATGGCGCGCGTTCAGGCCGACAACGAAACCATCGCGTACGACATGAGGAAGCAGAACAATGGCTAGCCCAGACACCATCAAGGACTTTCTGGTCTCGCTGGGCTTCCAGGTCGATGAGAAGGGCCTGAAGAAATTCACTGGTGGCATTGCCGATGCAACGCTGCAAGTCGGAAAGCTGGTTGCTGCCATTGCCGGTGCAGCACTCACCGTCGGCGCCGGCGTCGCTGCATTTGCCAGCAACATGGAGTCGCTGTACTTCGCGTCAAAGCGTACCGGCGCGGCTGCGGCAAACATTCGCGCGCTGGAATCGGCCGCCAAAGATTTCGGGGCCTCGGCAGATGAAGCCCGCGGCTCTCTGGAAAGTGTTGCGCGCTTCATGCGCAATACACCTGGCGGCGAAGGTTTTCTGCAAAGCCTGGGCGTACAGACCCGCGATGCCAACGGCCAGTTGCGCGATACCAGCGACATCCTGATCGATCTGGGCAAGTCCTTTGCCAAGATGCCGCAATATCAGGCAAACGAGTACGCCCAGTTCCTTGGCATCTCGGAAAAGATGCAACTAGCCTTGCGCGATGGCGACTTTGAAAAGGACGTGCAGCGCAAGCGCCAGGCCCTGAAAGACTCGGGCATGGACAAGGCGACCGAAGACGCCCACAAGTTCATGGTGCAATTGCGCGACCTTGGCGTGCAGTTTGAAGCCTTGGGCGTGAAGATCGAAGCGGCGCTCTTGCAGAAGGCGGGGCCGATACTGGCCCAGTTCAAAGCATGGTTCGACAAGTCCTCACCAGAAATCGTCGATCGCATTACCGATGTGCTGGTGGTCCTGCTAAGGCTAGTCGAAGAAGGCGCGCCAGTTTTGCTCAAGCTGCTTGATTACTTCGTACAGCTTGATAAAGAAACCGGCGGCTTATCTACCCAGATCATTGCGCTTACCGCCCTGTTTATTGCCATGGGCGGTCCAAGTGTCTTATCGGCCATCGGTGGGTTGCTTGGGGGATTGAACAAGGTTTCTGCGGGCGCTGAGGCTGCCGCGGGGAGTGTTGGTCTTATTGGTAAGGCTTTCCTGCTGGCAACACAGGCAGCGACTGCATATTTTGCTTACCAAGCAGGCTATAAGATTGGCGAAAAAATCAACGAGCACCTGTCCCAGGACACCAAAGACAAGATCGGCGGCACCATTGCCACGGTTCTGGCCAAGCTGGGTGTAAAGGAAGCGCAGGAGGCTCTCGATATCAATGAGGGCGGAGGTATCAATAAGCCAACCCCTATTGGTAAAAAGTCGGTAAACCAGAAAGCGCAATCCATGCGTGGGACTGGTGATGCACGCCAGTATGCGCTGAACCTGTTCCAGAACCTTGGCTGGTCACCTGAGCAGGCCGCCGGATTGGTGGCGAACCTGACTCATGAGAGCGGGCTTAATCCCGGCGCAGTGGGCGACAGCGGGCGCGCCTTTGGCATCGCCCAATGGCACCCAGACCGGCAAGCGGCGTATGCGAAGTGGTCCGGAAAAGACATCCAGAAGTCCTCGTTCGAAGACCAGCTTCGATTCGTCAATTACGAGCTCACAAACGGTGCAGAAAAACGCGCTGGTGACTTGCTGCGCGCTACTCGCAATGCGGCTGATGCGGGCAGCGTGGTATCGCGTTATTACGAGCGGCCAGCTGATCAGATCGGCGAAGCGCAAAAGCGGTCGGCCTCTGCGGTGCAGATTGCCCAGGACACCAAGATTTATGTTCAGGGGAGTAATGATCCCGCAGAAACAGCGCGCCGTGTAGCTGAAGAACAGGGCCGCGTGAGTGCGGCAACCGTGCGCAATTTCCGAGAGGTTGTTTCCTGATGGCAACGTTTGCTGGACTGATCACGATCTCGCCAAAGCGCAAGATCGGCACGATCGCCGCCAAGGTGACACTGGAAGAATTGGCCACTGATGATCTGACGATTACGGGGCATCCGGTCGAGGCTGGTGCAGATATCACCGATCACGCCTTCAGCAACCCGGCGCAGGTCGTTATCCAGTGTGGCTGGAGCAATGCCGACATTGAAGCCTTGTCAGGCTTTGCGGAGGAATTGCTCTATGACATCAGCCAGGGCGCGTTTGGCGCTGACTATGTGTCATCGGTCTATGCCCAGCTGATTGCGCTGCAGAAGTCCCGCGTGCCTTTTGATGTGGTGACCGGCAAGCGCAGCTACACCAACATGCTGATTGCCAGCCTGGCGGTCACTACGGACAAAGAGAGTGAAAACATTCTCATGGTCCGGGTGACCTGCAAGCAGATCATCATCGTGGGTACGCAAGTCACCACGTTGCCGCCGGCAGCCAACCAGGCCAACCCGGCTTCGACGGCCAGTACGCAGAACATTGGATTCAAACAGGTGATTCCCGCCATGCCTGCATCAGGTGGCACAGTTTCACCGGGGGCCTGGTAATGCCGAGCTATTTTGAGATACCCCTGAGCGCAACGCCACAGACATTCCCGATTACGCTTTCGGGTGTGGATTACCGGATGACGGTGCAGTTTCGCAACGCCGATCAAGGGGGCTGGGTACTGGATGTCGCGGATGGCCAGAGCAACCCGCTGGTTCAGGGAATCCCGCTGGTGACCGGTGTTAATTTGCTGGCCCCATATGGCCATCTTGGGTTTACCGGGCGCTTGTGGGTACAAACTACAAACGACCCCGACGCTATTCCGACTTACGCCAATCTTGGCACCGATTCACACGTTTACTGGGTAACCGACTGATGTCTGACCAATACCTCCGCAATGCTTCGCTGCTTATTGGCAACGATGCGGAGGCGCTGGACCTGTCGCAACTACGGTTCCGGTTTGCAATTCACCGAGGCGACAACCGGACACCCAACAGCGCGGACATCCGGGTTTACAACATATCGGATGCAACCCGGCAGAAAATACAGAACGAATTTACCCGGGTGGTGCTGCAAGCAGGTTATGGCGACAGCATGGGCGTGATCTTCGACGGCACCGTGGTGCAGGTTCGCCGCGGGCGCGAAAGCCAGACTGATACCTATCTGGATATCACAGTTGCTGACGGCGACAGCGCCTACAACTTCGCCGCTATGAACATGTCTCTGGCGGCTGGCGCATCGATCGATAACCAGATTGCCGCCGTGATGCAGTCCATGGTGCCCCAAGGTGTAACTCTGGGATATAAGCCTCCCGCACTCACCGGCAAGACGCTGCCGCGCGGAAAGGTCTATTACGGCACCGCTCGTGCTTATATCGACAATCTGGTCAAAACCATCTCGGCCAAATGGAGCATTCAGGACGGCAAGGTGGAAATCGTGCCGTTGAATGCCTATATCCCGGGCGATATTCCGGTCATCACGGCTGCCACCGGCATGGTTGGGCTGCCAGAGCAGACTCAGAACGGTATCAAGGTGCGCATGCTGCTGAACCCGGCCATCCGCATTGGCCGCCTGATCAAGCTGGACAACGCCAGCATCCAAGAGCAACGGCTCGGGGTCGGTATCGACAACCAGGTCAACAACCAGTTTCTGCAACTGCAGGGTAAGAAAGATAACGACGGCCTGTACTACGTCATGGTTGCCGAGCACTCAGGCGATACACGTGGCAATGAGTGGTACACCGACGTGATTTGCCTGGCGACGGATGCATCTGTGCCTCTGGAACTTGCACAAAAGGGGTCAGCAATCGATCCCATAAAGCCGTACGGCTGATCAATCAGTAGCCATTTTGAACATTGAGGGAAGAGTCACCCCTTTATAAATACCTCGCTTGGTTTTCACAGTAACCTGTGGGACCGCATTGGAATTGTCCAAAAGCATTTCTCCATCTTGCTCAACAACGATGCAGTCAAATGAAGATGGATCGATCTCTCGTAGTTGCCCATGCTGAAGTTCCCAAGCCTTGCGAAGCGAATCTGGGCCGTTGGATATATTTGCGACTTCCTGCATCGCTCGCATTACCACCTCAACGGTATCGAGATCATGGCAAATAAGTGCGCCTGGCATTAAATACAGCGCCACTGCATTGACACGTTGTAGATTTGGATCAATGGAGGTCGAGTTTACGGACACGCATCGTTGCCATTTTTTTTCATATTCATATTGTTCTGGTGAACCAAAGCACCATCCACCTTGGCTCAATTTGGTCACCAACTGATCTCGCTTGTCGCAATATTCCATGGTTTTTTGATTGTCTCCACTGCCTCCTCTGCAAGCATCATTTAATTGCTCAACCTTTGCGATTAATGGCTGAGCCTGCGTTTTCGAAAGTGGAGCAGCCATGCCAAATGAGCTGAATAACAATATAACGCAGGCAAGAACGAATAATTTCATGAGGTCTCCATGGATCAACGAGAACGGCACAATGACCCGCAGCTTGCATTAGATGCTGCTTTGGTCGGTCATCAGGCAACAATATGGACTGCATTGCCTGGCATTATCCAGAGCTTCAACGCATCTGCAATGACTTGCGTGGTACAGCCCACTATCAAAGGCCAGATACAAGACAAGAACGGCAATTTCTCATCCGTAGTAATGCCGCTGCTGCTGGATTGTCCTGTGTTCTTCCCCTCTGGCGGCGGCTGCACGCTGACCTTCCCGCTGACCAAGGGCGACGAGTGCCTGGTGGTGTTTGCCTCTCGCTGTATCGACAGTTGGTGGCAAAGCGGTGGCGTACAGGAACGTGCGGAATACCGAATGCATGACCTGAGCGACGGCTTTGTATTTGCGGGCGTGCGCTCGCAACCGCGTGTGCTCGGATCGGTCAGCACCAGTACCACCCAATTACGCACTGATGATGGCGCGGCCTATATCGAGGTGAATCCCGTAAACCACGCCATCAACCTGAAAACCTCGGGTAACGCGGACGTGAACGTTGGCGGGAGCATCACCGCCGAGGCGGCAGGAAATATCATCATGACAGCACCGCAGATCACACTGAATGGGGCTGTGACCATCAATGGTCCGCTGAACCAAGGTATTGGCAGTGCTGGTGGTGGCGCAACCTTGTTGGGTCCGTTGGCAGTTACGAATGATGTCACCGCAGGCGGGAAGAGCCTCAAAACGCATACCCACGGCGGCGTGCAGCCAGGTAGTGGAAACACTGGGGCTCCCAACTAGGAAACACCATGAGATACCGCAAGGAAGACGCTAACGGCGATTACTCGTTTGGCGGGGGCCCGGCTGACTTCTGGGTTGATGTTCCTGAGGCTGTAGGACAGGCCGTCATGACCAAGCTCAGGCTCTGGGCTGGAGAATGGTTTCTGGATAACACCGAAGGCACGCCGTGGAATACCAAAGTTCTTGGCAAATACACACAGGAAACCCGCGATGCAGCCATCAGAGCCCGCATTCTCCAAACTCCGGGCGTGACTGACATCGAAACCTACGCAAGCGTCTTCGATGGGAACACCCGGTCTCTTTCGGTCACCGCGACCATCAACACGATTTACGGCCAGACACCTATCACGGGGACGCTGTAATGACCTCACCGACAGCAGCAGTTGTGACTTCTACCGGCATTTCCGCCCCCTCGTATGAAGGTGTCTTGACCTGGCTGCAAGGCCAATATCAATCCATTTATGGCGCCGACATCTATATCGATCCGGACAGCAAGGATGGGCAGTTTCTGGCCGTAATTGCTTCAGCGATCAATGACTGCAATGCCTCGGCAATCTCGGTTTACAACTCATTTAGCCCGGCAACAGGGCAGGGTAATGGGCTATCTTCCAACGTGAAGATCAATGGTATCGCACGTGCACAGGCCAGCAATTCGACCGCAGATATCTTGATTGTTGGCCAAGCTGGAACAGCAATTACCAACGGCATTGTGAGCGATACAAGCAACAACCGTTGGGCGTTGCCGGCCAATGTCACCATTCCTCCTTCAGGCCAGATTACGGTAACGGCAACATGCCAGACGCTCGGGGCCGTGGTAGCTGCGGCGGGGACGGTCTCTGCGATTACTACCCCAACACTGGGCTGGCAGTCCGCTACAAACCCCGCTGCTGCAGCGCCGGGTGCGCCAGTGGAAACAGACGCCCAGTTGCGCGTGCGCCAGCAGCAATCAGTCGCACTTCCATCGTTGACAGTGCTGGCAGGTATTGTCGGGGCAGTCGAGGCAATCGCTAGCGTCGCCGAGGTGGTCGCATATGAGAACGATACGGGAACGACTGATGGCAATGGATTGCCACCGCATTCCATATCTCTGGTCGTCGAAGGCGGAGATGCCACCGCGATTGCTACCGCGATCATGCAGAAGAAGACGCCCGGCGCGTACACCTATGGAACAACGGTCATTAGCGTGACCGATAGTGTGGGCGTTGTGCATCCCATCCGTTTCTATCGCCCAACGAACGAGGCCATTACGGTTGCCATCTCTGTAAAGGCACTCAACGGCTACACGTCCGCCATTGGCACGTCTATCCAGCAGGCAGTATCTGACTACATTAACGGCACACCTATTGGTGGTGGTGCAGCCGCTGGCGTTGAATGGGATTCAAGCATCAGTGCGGCCAAGTCCGTGCCTGGCAGTGGTACGTTCAAAATCGAATCACTAACCTTGACCGGGCCAGGTGGAGCGGGAACGCCTGATGTTCCGCTGGCATTCAACCAGAACGCAACCTGTACCCCGGCGAGCGTCGTTCTCACAGTGAGCTGATATGGCACAGGTTTCTGATTACACCGGGCTGATCACCTCAGAGCACGCCGATAAGCCGAATTACATGGCGATGGTGTCTGCAGTGGCCGGCGCGTTCGTTTCGGTCATCAACGATATCGAAGCCATTCCCCCAGCATTCGATCTGGATTTGGCCATTGGTGCCCAGCTTGATGTGCTTGGCCTCTGGATCGGCTTGTCGCGGAACGTGAAAACGCCGCTGAACGTTTATTTCTCATTCGACACGGTGGGGCTGGGTTTCGATCAGGGCAACTGGAAAGGCCCATTTGATCCATCGGATGGCATCACATCTCTGGACGATGACACTTACAGGATCATGTTGCGCGCCAAGATTGGTGCAAACAACTGGGATAGCACCCTGGTTTCCTATCAGGAAATCATGGCTGAAGTATTTTCTGGAACGGGCGCCAACGTATTCGCCGTCGACAATCAGGACATGTCGATGAGCGTCTACATTTCCGGGGTCATCCCGTCCGCAATTTTGCTGGCCTTGATCAAAGGCGGGTACCTCCCGCTCAAACCGGAAGGCGTGCACGTGAATACCTACATCGTTACGTCGGTGGATGATGCACCGCTCTTCGGATTCGATGTCCAGAACCAGTTCATCGCCGGTTTCGATACTGGCGCATGGGGCACGTCGCTCTAATTCATATCGTGAATCAACACAAGCCACCTTTGGGTGGCTTTTTTTATGCCTGCTGGAGTACCAATGGCCACATCGAATGACTTTCTCGCGTTTGCCGCGCAAACCGGTGCCAATGTTGTAGACCAATCGACCTATGCTGGCCTGGCTGCAGTTGCTGCCGGTTATTCGTCTGGGGTCGCGCAATCAGCCCAAGTTAACAAGACCCTGCGCCAATCGTCGACTATCGCTGCCATGATCGGCCAGATCATCGCCGACTATAGCGGCCAGAATGCTGCGGATAACGGCAATATCGCGACCCTGGAAGCCAATTTCATTCTGGCGCTGAAGGCGATTAACCGTAACTCGGTGGTGCTGGCAGATACCGGTGCCGCGAATGTATATACAGCGGTGAACACACCACCGCTGACCACTCTACCCAGCACAACTGGATACGTTGTTAAGCTAAGTATCGTCAATGCCAACACCGGAGCGTCCACGTTTGCGCCAGATGGTTTGTCAGTAAAGCCTGTATATGGCTTGGGATTGCAGCCATTGCAGGGTGGCGAACTCGTAGCAAAGGGCGTAGCTACTTTGCTGTATGTAGTTGCTTCAACGGTTAATTCTGGTAACGGCGCGTGGGTAATTCTTGAATGCACGGGTGGTGCACAGCAGGTAACAAATGCCTCCGCCAGCCAGCATGCACTCACTCTCGGCCGCTCCCTCGGTCGCCTGATTGGCGTGCAGGTATTTTTCAACCCGGGTGCAGCTACATACACGCCATCCACAGGTATGACCCAAGCGGTAGTTTTTGCAAGCGGCGCCGGTGGTGGTGGAGGGGGGTCTATTGTAACAACTGCCGGGCAAGCTTCAGTGGGGGCGGGCGGCGCAAGCGGTAGTTTCTGGAACGGTACATTGTCGGCTGCAACCGTGGGTGCATCTCTTGCGTTGACTGTCGGGGCGGGTGGCATTGTAAACGTTGGTGGTGCAGGGGGGAATGGCGGGGCAACATCACTCGGGGCTTTGGTAACCATCCCGGGTGGCAATGGCGGAGCCGCGGGTGGGGCAGCAGCAACGACTACAAGTGCCATTAACCCAGGTGCCTTACCAGGCGGCGTGGCTTCAGTTTCAGGAGGGACCACCATTGTTAACTCGTATGGGATTAATGGTGGTCACGGTTTTGTTACCCAATCCGGTACTATTTCTGGTTGGGGCGGCGGGTCTGCCATAAGTGGTGGTGCTGGGGGTGGTAAATCCGTACAAACGGGCAATCCTGGACTAGGAGGGGCTGTGCCGGGCTCTGCCGGTTCTGGCAGTGCAGCCGGGGCAAGTAGTGCTGCGCTTGCGGGTGGTGCTGGCGCGCAAGGCATCATTATCATTTACGAATTCGGGAACCCCGCATAATGACAGTCTACGCATACGTACAAAATGGCGTGGTGGTGGAGCTTGTCGCGTCCGCCTCGGATGCCAACGGAAAAGACATTCCGCTGGATCAGCGTTTCGTGCCGGACTTCGTTGCTTCACTCGTCGATCTTACGGGCGTCGAGCCGCAGCCAGAGCAGCGCTGGACCTACGATGGCAAGGTTTTTACCGATCCTTCATATGTCTCGCCAGCGCAATTGCTGGCGAACGCTCAGGAAACGCAGATCGCCACCATCTATGACGCCTACGTCGACGCGATCCAGCAACCGGTGAGCTTCACGCCTGCTGACGGCCAGGCGAAGGCATTCCAGGCGGATGCCGGTAGCCAGACCGTATTGCTGCAGGCGATCACCGGTTATGGCTTGGCAGGCACCGTTCCAGAGGGCTTCTACTGGGTATCTGAAGACAATACGCAGAACCCGTTCACGTTGGCTGATCTGAAGGGCTTGTATGCGGTGATGCTTGCGCAAGGCTGGGCTGCATTCCAGAAGCGCCAGACGTTGAAAGCCGAGATTCTTGCAGCGACAACGGTGGCGGCAGTTCAGGCTATCGACTGGTAGTAACTCTCCTGCATTACCCAAAAAGCAATGACGCCACCCTTGAGGTGGTTTTTTTATTTCAGGAATGCTGATGCCACCAACGACCGAATCCACTGAAGTTTCGCTGGCCAGACTGGAGGAGCGCTTTCAAGGGCTCCTGAAAGGCAACAACCAGATGGCCGACGACCTTCGCCGAATGGCCGAGGCCTATGAGCGGCTAGTAGAAAGCGGCGAGCGGATTGGCTTGATCGAGAAAGACGTGACGACCCATAGCGACAGCATCAAGAAGCTTTGGGAAAAGCACGATGCCTTGGCAAAGACAGTCAGCGACATTCAGCTGGCCAGCGGCAAGTCCTACCAGGCGCTCGTCTGGGACGGGGTGAAGTACATCGCGTTTGCGGTGGCCGGTGCGCTCCTGGCTCACTTCGGCATCAAGGTTGGTTCCTGATTCATCTTGGATAGCCCCATGACACCACAAGTATTTATTGCGGCTATTTCTGCCGCCGCAGTCGCATCTGCAAAAAAGACTGGTATTCCAGCCAGCTTCACCATTGCTGAATCAGCGCTTGAATCTGGCTGGGGCGCATCTCAACTCGCCCAGCAAGCCATGAACCTGTTCGGGGTGAAAGCTGACCCGGCGTGGCACGGCCCGACTTTCTCCCTTCAGACGCGTGAATACCTCAAAAGCCAGTGGGTCATGGTGCCTGCGCTGTGGCGAAAATACGACGACTGGCAGGGGTGCATGGATGATCATGCCCAGTTCCTGCTGACCAACCCAAGGTATAAAAACTGTTTTCCGGCCACTGGTGGTGTGGCGTTTGCACAACAGGTTGCTGCTTCTGGGTACGCTACCGACCCTGACTACGCAGCTAAAATCCGGTCGATCATTTCGACTCATGAATTGGCCAAATTCGACTCTTAACCCCTGTCGATAAACGTTTAAACGAATACAGCTGGTATATCGGTTTAAGCGTTTTTTGCCAATTCAATGCGAATTGGTATACCGAAAAATGCCTAAAACGCTTTAGAGATATCCTAAATGGAGGCGTGTACACGCTCTGCTTTGATCGATAAAACTGGTTTTCTTGTCGTTTATCCATCAGAAATACGCGTTTTTTCAATTGGAAAACCATTTTTTAATATGGGTGTCGCTTTTGTTGGTGTTGTCCGCAGACGTGCCCATCAAAATTTAAATTTTGATATTAATCAGAATGTTGCTTGATGTTGACGTTGTTTGTGATGCGGTTGAGAAGCAGCCATTGTGCTAGTTTTAGCGAGATCGTCTGGGAGGAAAACCGTTTCTTTTTCCCCTTGGTAGAGAAACAAGAAGCTTATCCAGATGGATGTTTCTTTGCATTGAGCGCTTGTTTTCTACATTAATAATTAACAATTGCTAAAGAAATTGAAGAGTTTGTTAACAATTAATTGGGGGGGCTTGCGGAGTTGCCCGTTTTGCGCGGCGAGTGACATCAAAAAAAGCACTTTCGCTATTCTGGATTCGGGGCGTAAGATGGCCTTCCGCATCGAATGGTCGATGTGGCAATTGAGGAGATCGATTTGGGATCAAAGAGGTATGGAATTGGGGTAGGTGCAGCGTCAACTGACACCTCCCCGGAACCGCTGAACACACCTTGCGAAGAGTGCTCTACCGAGAATGGTACGCACGCCTATGCCAACGAGCAATCAAGAAGCTCGGCTGTCCGACCTTTGGCAGATGCTGTTGATCTCTATGGAAACATGATCATTGTTTCATGGAAGGATGACGGCGTGGACCAGCAGCGCGTTATTAAAGCCGATCGGGTTATGCGCGAATTCGCCGGATCCCTCCAGCGACGTGACGAGGTACGCCGCACGTTACGCGTTGAGTACGTCATGGAGCTGCTTGACGCCCGGTAGCAGTACAACAAGCAAAGCAAGCCCCGCAAATGCGGGGCTTTTTTTATGGCCGGAGAAAATATGACGGAAGTAACCCAAACCCACGAAGAGAAAGAGACGCTGGTCGTCGATGTGCTGTTGCCAGGGCATGAGCCGCGCGTGACCACTCCGCTGTTTCTGCACACCAAGAAGTTGCTGATTGAGCGCGTGGGCGGCCGGTGCTGGATTTGTGGGCGCACTGCTGAAGAAAGCGGCCATCCGCTGGAAGCGCACCACCATCCGGTGGAGCGCAGCCTGGCAAACCTGACAGATTGGGATTTATTCCGCAGCGAATGCGAGGCCGGGATGTGGGGCGAGTACGCCAAGGCCTTCGATTGGAGCAAGTTCGACCCTGCTGACCCATACACCTTTGTCGATGACATGACCGTGAACGGGATGCTGCTTTGCAAGGAACATCACACCGGCAAGGGCACGGGCATCCACGATCTGCCTGGGCCGCTGTGGCTAGGCCAGAAGTATGGCCGGGAAGGGTACCAATTCACCGGCAATGAAGTTCTGCACCACGAGGGCTAGTTTTTCTTTTTCAGCTCACGGTAAATCGAGCCACCTAGTGCGCCGACAAAAACGATTACCGCGCCGATGATCGCCTGCATTCCGGTCTTTGGATAGAAGTACACGGCCACCGCCGTGCAAGCACACGCTAGAAAAAATATCTCCATCGCCCATCTTTTATGCATGGCTACGCCCCACGTTTGCGATCAACAGAATCAACTACAGGATAGATCCTATGAACAAAACATCCAGCATCGTCACTGGTGGCATCACCTTTACCGCCGCCACGCTCGTTCCGGCTGTGCAATGGGCACTAAATGGCTTTCCACGCCCAATCCCGGAAAGCGTGCCGTATCTGGTTTCTGCTGGCTTGGTGACCGGGGCGCATTCGCTGTACAACTACCTGATCACCCGCACGTCGCCGAAAATCGCTGTGACCAGTAATCCACCGGCCCAGCCCCAATGATCCGCGCTGCGCTCCTGTGCCTGGTGGTCATGCTGGGCGGCTGTGCAGGCATCTCCACCTATGTGGTTCAGCCGTTCCGCGACGAGACTGGCCAGATCATTTGCTGCAAGGCGTTCGTCCAGTCCGGCAAGGATGTGGCCAGCGTGTCGGTCCACGTTGCCAAGACCGGATCGGATAACTTCACCATCGACTTTTCAGAAACCGGCGTCGGTGCAACCGCGCCGATCACTGCAGTTACTTCCGTAGCATCTGGCGTCGCTGGCGCCGTCACCGATGCCGCAATCACCGCGGCTAAATTCGCCAAATAAGGATTGAACCCATGAAATACATCATGCTGCTTGCGGCAGGCTTCGCCGCGCTCGCGATTTCTGGTTGCGCTACCAATGGCACCCACAAGATTCAGACACCGGCACAAGTGGCCAGCCAGGTATGCCCAGCCGCCACAGCGGCCATTACCTCGCTACAGCAAGTATCGGGGCTGAGCTCGTCGGCTCAGGCCGATCTGGCCAAGGCTGCGCCCGTTGTTGCGGAGGTATGCGCTGCCGGTACCACGGTCGATGCGCTGGACCTGAAGTCGCTTTCGGCGACTGCACTGCCCGCGATCTTGACTGTGGTGAACGCCTCGCCGCTGGCTGATGACGTGAAGACGCGGATTGGCATTGATCTGACGGTTGCCCAGATCGTGCTGGCCTCCGTGATTAGCTCATTGCCCCCAGATGCTTCTGGAGTGGCCACACAATGAGCCGGTTTCTGACCAAGCTGGAAATCGCGAATGCCACGGATAAGGATGATGGCCAGTGGGTGCTGATTGCGCCCCTGGTCTATCAATCTGACGTGGCGGGGCAAACGTTCACGGTGCCGGCCGGGTTCCATACTGATCTGGCCAGTGTGCCGCGCCTGCCGGTGGTGTTCCTGCTGACGGGTGACACCAGCCGCGAAGCGGCAGCGTTGCACGACTACCTGTACACCGAACACCCAGTGCCGCGTGCGATAGCTGATGCGGTACTGCGCGAAGCCTCTGCGGTCACCGGCGTTCCGGCTTGGAGGCGCTGGCTGATGTGGGCAGGAGTCCGCCTTTGGGGGGCGCCACACTGGTTATAAGCGAACTTGTCCGCATGACGTATTTTCTTGGTAATAGCGAGCGGGGAGCGATTATTGGATCTTCACCCGTGCGACGAAAGTCATTTCTCCCCCCAAGTTGAGCGGCACTTTCTCCGCTTCGGATAAATAGTGAAAGCCGGCGGTCGGGGGCCACGGATCAAAGACGCCAACATTTCCAATTGCGCTAGGTCCATTTGGGGTTTCCATAAGCTCCATCGAGACCAACATCATGCAATGGTGCTTATTGCAGTAGATCAAAGGGTGGTTATTGGCGAGCTCCTCGGCAATCATTTGGTTATTTAATACGTTTATACCATTGATGGCATCGTATGCAGCAGTGACCCTTGAGTGGAATGTGCTTCCTCCTTGATCGGTCCACCCGACACTTAACGCATTTCCAATGGTCCTCGGATTCCCTGATGGCTGGCACCGCGGATTTCCAAAAACTCGTTGGACAATATCCACTTGATCGACCTGGTAGTCGTAGGTGGCAAAAAGCATGGAAATTGAAGCTGCCCAACAAAAAAGGGGGCAACTTTGTAGAACCAGGGCTGGATTGTCGACCCACACTCGCACCGGTGTTCCATTGGCCGTTGGTGGACCCAACCTCAAAGAATCTGCGAACAATTGCGGCATAAGTGCGCAGGCGGCCATCCCCGCCAAAAAATCTCGTCGATTCACGGCCATATTCATGCCTCCAATAAAAACTCACATGTAGGAGGAATACGACAAAAAGTGAGTATGGTTGGAATTTTTCCTGCAAAAATACGGACAGATGGGCGTAGTGATGGCGTAAGTATTTTTCGGCTATAGAGAGCCTGTCGCCGCATCGAGCTCAAGGGTTTTTTTATATCCCTTCGGTGCAGGCTCGGCATACATCTTCTCTGCCGGGTAAAGCTTGAGAAATGTGCGGGCAATTTCAGGATCACGGCATGTTAGCCAGGCGTCGTAATCTTCCCGTTCGATGATCACCAACGAGCGTTTTTCATCTTCAGGTTTGTGGAACCGGCTCATAACTGGATGGCCATCAGCGTTGACCGTGATCTGGGTAAATGAAAACGACAGTTCCCCGTCGTCCTCTTTCCATGCTCGGAACAGGCCAGCCACGGCGAATGGAAATCCGCCAAGTAGCCCGATCTTGTAGCGCACCGGCTTACCGGTCTCATAGCACGGCTCGTAAAACTGCAGCATGGGCACCAAACAAAGTTGGCAGCGCTGCCAAGCTGACCGGAATGAATGCTTCTCGCCGATCGATTCCGCGCGGGCGTTCATCGTTGAGAACTTTGCGCCGGGTGGCAGGCGCTTTTTCGGAATCATCCCATAGGTCGCGTGCAGGACCTGGCGTCCTTCATCACGGCTCACCAGGATAGGCGCCACGTAATCCTGATAGACCTCGGGCTTCCAGTCCTTCGGCATCTCAAATCCGACACCGAAAAGCTCGATTGCCTCACGTACGCTGAGCACGTCGTAGTTTGTGCACATCACCGAATATCCTGAATCATCCAGGGTTTCAGCATAGGCGATCCCATTGTCTTCTTCCCGCTCGTGCTTTATCCCCAGCAGAAATGCCTGTATCTGCAGGAAAGCTACAATCGGAGGGGTTACTTCGATGTGACTACGGCATACCTCTGTCCCGTGGTAGCGGATGCAGTAATGCGTCGTTCCGGAATTTCCTGGCGATAGAACCAAGTCGAAGCCCAGTTTGCTGGTATCGGTTTTCAGCTGGTCAAGAGAGTAGATGGTGTTCATTCGCGAGAATGTAGAACGTTCGTTCTATTTCGTCTATTCTTGTCGATAAGCGTACCTGGCACACTTTCCGGCACAGACCGCAGAAACCATCCGTATGTGGTCAGAAAAAAAGCCACTGTTTCCAGTGGCTCAAAGCGGTACACATACGGCTGATTTCTACTGAGGCGGGTTCGAATCCCCCTCTCTCCGCCAGCTTTACACCCAACGACATCCAGCGTTGGCAAATAAACCCCGATGAAACCTGGTGTTCACGGGGTTTTTTGTTATCCGGCGCGACGCGGGGGCTGCACGGGAGCGTTGGGCCATTGTGAGTAGGTGTGTGAGTAACCATGCTCGTTATCGCACAAGCTACTACTTACAGTTATCCGGCCTGACAATGGCAAGGAATTCTGCGGTCAGCCATATTGAGTTGGAATACAACGAGTTGAGGCCGCATAGCTCACTGGGAAACCGGACCCCGAGCGAGTTCCGGCTCGCACACCTTGAAGCCGGGAATCTCCAGTTCTAGCCGCTCGGTTAGGCGGGAGGAGATCAGATCACAATAGCGAATGCTCTTAACTGGGCATCACCGAGATAGGAGTGGACCACCTTGCGGGGCTGCCGCCGCGTTCAAGCATCCACCGTAAAAGAAAAGAGGAACCAGATATCTGGTTCCTCTTTTTGTTTAGTGCGGATGATTGGTGTTATCGCGGGAAGACCCAGTGACGTGGCAATTGACCCTCGTTACCCCCGCGGTTAGCAGAGGTCTGCAGACTATGCCATTTGATCACGGTGTCGGCACCCAGCCTGTATTGCTGTTCCAGCTGGCGAATACCTTGGTGCGCGTATTGATACCACTGAGGTCCAGCGTATTGCTGGCATCCGTGGTGTCACGGCCAATCATGCTCAGTGCATTACCTGCGCTATCCATACTTCCGCTCTCACGCCAGCCACTGGCAGAGGTCGCTGTGGTCGGGTTCGGTAATGGGTTGGCAGGCGAGGTGCCAGGACTAGACCAACCCACTGTGGCAATGTGTGTACCCATCTTGGTGTTGATGTAGCCAATATTGTCGCAATAGTAGTTGGCGTTAACCAGGCTGCCGGTGGTGAATTGCGTGGTGCAATAGCCATTGGCGACAGTCAAGCCGGCGGAGCGACCAAGGTAAGTGCTGCCAGCTGGTACACCCGAGTCAGCCGTCAACGTACTGTTGAGCACCACAAAGCCCGGATAACCGTAAGTGGCGCGCGACTGGAAGATATACCCGCCCGAAGCCGGGGTGACCGGATCGGCCACCGTGTGTAGTTCGCTATTCTCGAACATTGCGGCAAACGGTGTGCCCCAGATGAAGTCCACATCACCGGCGATGTAGGTCTGGTAATACCAGACCCAGCCCTTGGTCTGAATCGTATCCTGTGCGCTCAAGAAGTTCATGTAGCTGGCAACCATGCGGCTGCCGGCCAAGGTCGAACTGTTGTAGTAGATCGTTTCAGCCTGATTGTTGTAATTCGACAATTTGACGTGAGAGTTCTGCAGTGTGAAGTTGGTCAGCTTGAGCAAGTCGGCCCCTTCCACCAGAAACACCGGGCGTCCGCCACCCAAGGCACGCCGGGTGCCGGTGCCTTCTGTGGTCAGCGTGGTTTGAGCCGCAGTCTTACTTCCGCCGGAACCGGGGTTATAAGACTCAGAGTTATCCTGGTAAACGACCACGCCAGCACGGCTGGCGCCCTGGATGGTGAGATTGTTCACGTTGCGCAAGAATAGCTGCTCGTTATAGCTGCCATTTTTGATGGTGATGGTCTTCGCATCGGCAGCATTGGTGCAAGTGGTGCAGCCATTGATCATCATCCAGTCCAGCGCGCCTTGTACCGTGCGGAAATCCCCGCTGCCATTGGTATCGACCACAACCGATGTAGTTGAAGCTGGCGCGTTCTTGGTATGAAAGGCCCATGCTGTCGAGCCGGTGATGCCTTTAAAGCTGGAGCCATTATAGGTGCCAGACAACACTCCGTTATCGACCGTGACGTAGTAGCTGGTGTTGTAGCTCAATACGCCATCATGCAAACGAATGGTTGCCGTATTGCCCGAGACGGTGATCGGCGTGTAATACACATAGCGCCATTGCGTGAGCGTGCCTGCGTTGTTACCCAGCTTGTCGATTTCGGTATTGGTGGCTGGCATATACGTCTGCGTTTCAGCACCCGCGGTTACCGGCCCACCGCTGATATCGATCGTGTCGACCAGCGTGCCATCTGATTTGTAAACCTTGATAAAGCCAGTGGTACCCACTGCCGGTGCACTATCGAAGGTGATCTGCAAGCGCGAATCAGCAAAAGCCGCAGCTGCCCCGTTCAGCGGCATCAACGCGCTGGCGGACACTGGCGTGGGGGTTGGTGTGGGAGTCGGAGTGGGGGCTGCAGTTGGCGTTGGGGTTGGTGTGGCAGTCGGTGTTGGCGTAGGTGTAGCCGTGACGTTGGTTGCTTTGGGCGACGCGGCGGAATCAGGCGCCCCCGTTGAGCTGGCATCCGAGCCATCGCCACATGCAGTCAGACCAAGCGCTATCAATGCTGCAATCACGGTGGTGTGTATGGGCTTCATGGATTTATTCATCTATCTTCTCCCTCATTGTTTGAATGGCAAACGGCATAGCAAAGGACATTCCGTCAGACAGTTCGCTGTCGCTGAATGCGTTAATCGCCGATGGTGGGTGTCATTTTTGGCAATGACTTGTTTTACCTTTCGCGCGCATTTATCTGATATATCAGGTAAATCGACGAGCTATCCTAGGAGAAACAACAAGGGGGGGCCATGCGTTTAGTTACCTGGCATGACAAAAGTCAACGGGCATGTGTACTTTGATGTGGAGCGACTACATTTTTGCAGCAATGCGCGCAAACGAGATGACATGTACTACTGTGCTTTTGGCGAAAAAACATCTTGTGATGAATGGCCCAAGCTCTGGCATAGATGTGAAGCGCAGACACAAAAACACCGAATTCATTTCATTCGGGCATTTCTGGCAGAGAGCAGACATAACCTGATTTACGCTGCAAAGATCACTTTCGCCGAGATGTACGCGTAGTCGGTTCGGCTGGTTGAATCCACAGATGCGAGCAGTCATCCCGGTGGACAGGTCGAGCTCATCCGATTCTTTTATTGAAAAATCGAGCCGATTTATTCTTGTGCATAGTGCTTGATTCGGTGGGCGTTATTGTCCGAATACAACGCGCAATAGTAGCCGCTGATTTTTTCCAGGAGGCGCTTCACGATGACCATCACCATTACTGCCTTTGAACGGTCACCCGATGGGGGCAAAGGGCTGGCGCGTGATACGCGCGTTCGCTGGGCGCTGGAAGAAGTGGATCAGCCCTACCAAGTTCGACTTGTTTCCTTCCGTGCCCTGAAGGAACCCGCACATCTGGCGCGCAATCCTTTCGGCCAGATTCCAACGTATGAAGAAGGCGATCTTGTCTTGTTCGAGACGGGGGCGATCGTTTTCCATATTGCCGAGCGCCATGCGGGCCTGCTGCCGAACGATGCCAATGCGCGGGCTCGCGCCATTACGTGGCTGTTTGCGGCGCTCAACACGGTGGAACCGGTGATCCTCGAACTCGCAACTGCCCGGCTACATGAGCGCGACAAACCGTGGAGCGAGCAGCGCCTGCCTTTGGTCGAGGAGCGTGTGCGGGGCCGATTGGGCCAACTTTCCGCTCGTCTGGGCGGCGCCGACTGGCTCGACGATGCGTTCAGCGCGGGCGACCTGCTGATGGTGTCCGTACTGCTCAGGCTGAGACCATCGGGTCTCTTGGATGAATTTCCGAACCTGGCCAGTTATGTCGCTCGCGGCGAAGCGCGGGCTGCCTACAAACGGGCTTTCGCCGCGCAATTGGCGATCAATACCGGTACCTCGCCGACGGGTTGAATTGCGCATAGGTGGGAATTCTGGCGCCAGCTCCGACGCCAGGCGAGGAGCGTGTTTGCCAGACTTGGGGTAAGCGGATGCTGTGAGTAATCCAGAATAACGGTCCGACCTAGGGTTACCTTTAAGGATCATCGATCCACCGCTTTTTCCATGGTTGGTGACGGCCTCACGCCAGCGATATCGCCTCAAATATCAATATTTCCAATAATTATATTAAATGTAAAATTATTGATAGTTTGGTCTATGTGGTTTTCCCCATAATTCCCCTGTCATCTGCGCTGGGCCTGGTCGTCGCATAAGCCGGTCGACGCCTGAGCGCGATGCTCTCTGCATGCCCTCTTGGCTATTGGGGCAAGCGCAAGCATCACCTCGCACGATCCCTATCCGCTGTTTTTTGATTTGCGATAGTGGCGTGATTTCAATTTCTATCTGCCAGGGGAATTACCGCATGAGCCACATTACTATTCATCCAGTTGCCGGCCGGATCGGTGCAGAACTGCGTGGGGTGCAGTTGTCTGGCGATTTGGCGCCAGAAGCGGTTGAAGCGATCAAAGCGGCGCTGCGCACTCACAAAGTGGTGTTTCTGCGCGAGCAATTGCTCGATGACGCCGCCCAGCAGGCCTTTGCCAAATTATTGGGCGAGCCGGTTGCCCACCCGACAGTACCTACAGTTGAGGGCACCGATTACGTGCTGGAGCTGGATTCGGCCCACGGCGCGCGGGCTAATAGCTGGCATACCGATGTGACTTTCGTCGAGGCCTATCCCAAGGCATCCATTTTGCGTGCGGTGAAGGTGCCAGAAGCCGGTGGGGATACCGTTTGGGCCAATACGCACACTGCTTATACTGATTTGCCGTCCGAACTGCGGGATCTGGCTGATCGCCTGCGCGCCATTCATAGCAACGAGTATGACTACGCGGCCTATGGCCGAGGCAAGGATGTCAGCCCAGAAATCCTGGCGCGCTACAAGAATGTGTTTACCTCTACCGTCTATGAAACTGAGCACCCAGTCGTACACGTTCACCCCGAAACAGGCGAACGTCATTTGCTGCTGGGGCATTTCGTCCAGCGCTTCAAGGATTTGAGTACCACCGATTTCAATCATTTGTTCCCGCTGCTGCAAAGCTATGTCACCCGACTGGAAAACACCGTGCGCTGGCATTGGCAAACCGGTGATGTGGCCATTTGGGATAACCGCGCCACGCAGCATTATGCGATCAATGATTATGGCGATGCGCACCGCATAGTACGACGCGTAACGGTTGCGGGCACTGCGCCAGTTTCGCTGGATGGCCGGGCGAGCCAGACCTTGAACAAAGCCGTCAAAAACCCTGTTCCAGCCCTTGAACCGGTCAAAGAAAAGGTCGCCGCGTAAATTGGCCTCAAGGCACGGTGGTGCGTGGGACAACGTGAAATCTGGCTATGATGGCTGGGCTTCACGTCGTTCTGCGCGCATTTGTTCTGCGATGCGGGAGTTGATCCGGCCTGTGATCGGGTACGCCGCAGACTTTGTGATGCCCTTGAAATGAAAAACCGCCCATGCTCGGGGCGGTTTTTTTATGGGGAAGGGTGATTGGCTGCGAACGCCAAACCTACACAGCGCTCATCTTTTGCAACTTGTCCACGTCGAGCACCGTAAAGCGGCTGTACTGCACATCAACGATGCCTTGCTGCACCAGCCAGCGCAGTTCTTTGTTCACGCTCTGTCGTGACGTCATCAGCAACGCCGCCAGATCTTCTTGCGATAGTTTGATCACCAATTCAATACCGCGGTTGGTCTGCTGGCCGTGCCGTTGTGCCAGCAGCAACAACTGGCTCGCCAGCCGGGCCCGAAAACCGGACAACGCGGTTTTGGACATCAGCGCATGCAAGTTGCGCGAGCGCTGGCAAACCAGTTCGAGCACGCCTCTGAGCAAACCGGGCTCATTATCAAATTGCTCAAACAAGGCTTTACCGGGGATATGAAACAACGTGGCCGCGCCATGTACGCGCTGGTCATGCATGGAGCCTTTGCGATCAATGACCGGGATGAAATTGATGACTTCATTCGGCCATGTGTAGCCCGCAACCGCACGTAATCCCGCGGCATTGGTGGTGCTCATTTCGATGGAACCCGAAAGAATGATTTGAATCTCGTCGCAGGGCTGGTTTTGGGCAAACAACAACTCGCCATGCTGCCAACTGCGCAGCACGCCGGCATCGCATAGTGCATCGATGGCGTCCGCTGGCCATGCCCGCAGGCAAGGGTTGCGGGTAAATGCATCGTGAATAGCCGCGCGTATGCCCTTGTCCAGATGTCGACCTTCCTTTCTGAAGTGACGAGAGACGTCTGAAAAAACAAATGCCGCTTCTGGGCTTCCTTGGCTTGCTGTTTTGTGCCGTGCTTGCATGCTGTTTGCCATCACAAATTGCACTTTGGTTATATTGTATTTGTTTTATATATCCTTAATTTTGTTGGTCCAGGAAAGACTTGTTGCTTCTGTGCTTAGCGCTGGCAGGTTGGCCGCGACCGAGCCAATGGCAATCGGCACCCAATTGCGGTCCGGTTGGCGAGCAAAAGCGGGGGTATATCGGGGCAGTCAGTGTTGTTTCCAATCCGGAAAATTACTCAATCCGGTAACGCTTGAAAGCGGGCATTACGGGCTTATCTCGATTCATAGCGGGGGCTCACGGTGAGACCCGCACCCGATATTGCTTGCACTTTGAGGATATGAAACATGCGTACTGTTGACTTTGCTCCTATCTACCGCTCGGCCATTGGCTTTGACCGCATTGCCCAATTGTTTGATGAAGCGCTGCGTGCCGAAAACACCCCAAGCTACCCGCCCTATAACATTGAGTTGGTCGCCGAAGACCAATACCGCATCACCATGGCCGTCGCCGGTTTTAGCCGCGCCGAACTCGATATCGAACAACTGCGTGACACGCTGAAGATTAGCGGCAAGAAACAACGTGGCGAAAGTCGTCCCACCTATCTGCATAACGGCATTGCCGCCCGCGATTTCGAGCACAGCTTCCGCCTGGCCGATCACGTGCGCATTGAAGGCGCGACGCTGGAAAACGGCTTGCTGAATATTGAATTGCGGCGCGAAGTGCCAGAAGCATTCAAGCCGCGCAAAATCGCCATCAACGGCGATAACGTCGAATATCTGGAAAGCCGCGCCGCCGCGTAATCCAGTCAGTTGATCTGTAGACAAAGCCGGGCCATGTGCCCGGCTTTTTGTCGTCTGCCGCTATCAATCGTTAGTGAACTGTCACGTTGTAATAGCTCTGGCGGCGACCGATTTAGCGATACCGAAACCTGGCGTGATCGCGCTATTTGCGCTGACCTGTGCGGATTTTCATCTAAGGTAAAAACAGCGTGCGCCAGGATAGCCAACAGCAGGGCACGCAATGGGGGGAGCGGTTATGTCGGGCAGTCGCTTGCAGGTGCCAGAAGCCAGCGGTGCGCGTAACAAGGAAGAAGTCATTCTGCTCATGCTGTGTGCATTGAGCATTCCCAGCATTTTGCCCTTTGGAATCTTCAGGCTGTACCAGCACAACTGGCTGCTTGGCGCCATTGATCTGACTCTTGTGCTGGGCATGAGCTGTGTCATGGCGTTTGTCTGGTATAGCCATCGGGTACGTTTTGCCAGCGTTGTGGTATCGCTGTTTTATTCCACCGGAATGCTTTTGATGATTCACCTCAAGGGCATTTCGATGACGTATTGGGCATATCCGACCATGATTGCCACGTTTTTCTTGCTGCGCCCGCTCATTGCGTTGGCAATCAATACAGTGTCTCTGTTTGGGCTGATGGCCTTGTTGTACGGGCAAGTGTCCACACTGGATCAGTTCACGATTACAGTCAGCATTGTGCTGATCAATTTGTTCTCTTATATTTTTTCCAAGCGTACGGCGATTCAGCACGGCGAGTTGAACCGGCTGGCCGAACAGGACTTTCTCACCGGCGCCGGCAACCGGCGTGCGCTGGAACGTAGCCTGGCTAGTTGTGCCGAAACGCAGCAATCGCACGGCGATACCAGTTTGTTATTGCTGGATCTGGACCATTTCAAACAAGTGAATGACCACTTCGGCCACGCTGCTGGCGACCTGGTGTTGGTGCGGTTGTGTGAGTTGATTCGCGAACGCGTCCGTAATTCGGACCAGTTGTTCCGATACGGCGGCGAAGAGTTCGTCGTTATTGCCTGGGGGGCCAGTTTGCAAGCCGCCGGTGATCTGGCCGAAGATTTACGCAAACTGGTGGCTGCAACCGTCATGCTGGAAGACTGCCCGCTGACGATTTCCATTGGCGTGGCAACCCTGCGCGAACAAGAATCCCCGGCGTCCTGGCTCAAACGGGCCGACCGGATGCTTTATCTGGCCAAGCAGTCGGGGCGCAACGCCGTACGTATCGCCGAATAAACGTTTCAAGCCAGCGTTCAGCTCCCAAACCGTCGCCCCGGTCGGTCTGGCGCCATAACTTTCAGACCCGGCAGCCATTTCGGGCTATGCTGGGCGCTTTCCTGCGCAAGGTGAACCATGGAACTGGTCTTCGAGGGTTTTTTAATCCATGCCTACGGCGTGCCATTGCCAGACGGCAAGTGGATCGCCGCGACCAGCCTTGACCGCCTGCCAACATCCACTGAAGACGTGCTGGAAAGCGCCTTTGGCACTCAGCGCATCAATCGCAGCAAAGTCTATGACACTGAAGAAGAAGCCGCGCTGGTGGCGCTGGAAGCTGGGATTGAAATCGCCGGCAACGGGCGCGATGATTTACTGGATTAGCTTTTAACGACACCTCACCCCGTTGCCGGGCGATAGGCAACCACCGGGTTAACTCCCGTTCTCCATACAGCGTCGATCAGCTTTTTGTTTGTTTTGCTAGCAGTTGCTTGCCGCATTGGTTTGGATTGATATCTAACCTTTTCCGGCAACCGGATTCGCTCTTATTCCCGCTTTGCACGTAATCAGTTGCACAACCGATACAGTCATACGATCCCGCATAAAAGACGCTATCTCTTGCTTGTGGCATGAGTAAGAATGGCGGCGTTCAAAAATAACTATATCGGGATAAGCGTGAAAGCATTGAATCGGGGAGGCAATACCTGTAAACGCAGCGCCGGGCTAGGGCGTATTCATTGCAGAGTGATTAAGCAATGGCATTCGGTCAGAACAGTACTGACTTTGTCCGGCGTATTGGCGTTTCTGGCATTAAGTGGCTGTGCCTCCGTGACAACAGGTTTGCATCAGACCATTGCAATTGACGCCCAGCAAGGCCAAACCCAGGTAGCCAATGCGCATTGCCTGTTATCCAATAATAAAGGGGAGTGGTGGGTGTATACACCTGCTACCGTGGCGGTGCATCGCTCTTTTGGCAATCTGAAAGTCAAATGCGAGAAGGAAGGCGTTGAACCTGGCCAGCTGGAAGTCGAGTCATCTACCAAAGCCATGGTGTTTGGCAATGTCTTGATCGGCGGGATTATCGGCGCCGCAATTGATACTGCCGACGGTTCTGCTTACGACTACCCAGACCGCATTGTGGTGAATATGGGTAACGCCAACCCCGCTATCCATGTAGACACAAGCAACACCCAGAGTTCGCCCAGCGCCACCACCACGGCGAGCGCGGTGCCTGCACGACCGGCCGCCCCGATAGAAGTCGCGCTGGTCCGCCACGGGCATGCTGGGCAATGGCTGTTGTTATCTACACACGCGCAATGGGATAAAGAATGCCATTCCCGTCCGCCACCCGAAGTGGTGATGATGGGCGTGCCAGAGCATGGGCAAGTGGAAATACGTAAAGCGACTTTCCCGATCCGCAATAATTCGAGCGGCTCTACCGAATGCTTCGGCCTGATGGTTGATGGGGTCGGCGTTTATTATCAGCCGAATTCCGATTTTCATGGCAATGAAACCGTGCGCTACAACGTGAATAGCCGGAAATATCCTAAAGTTATGGCGGCTGCGGTGACGGTGGAATAAACCACTTTCCATCTAATCAGACGCCACGCCATTGCCGTTCCGGTATTTAGAAAGGGTCTACGGCTGTGATTCGATCCTCGCAGGCGTAGAACCTTTTTGCTTTGGTGCCTTGCTATCGATATGCGTGTTTCAGTCCGCTAAGCAGATTGTCGGCTTTGCCGGCTTGGTATTGTGTGTTGTTTACAATTAAAGTTGATTTTCAGTAAACGAAAACTGTGGATTGAAATTGCGGAATTGAAGTTATTGCGTAATAAAGAAGCGCAAAGATCAACGCCAGAACTCAAGTCAGGTTTGGCCATTTTCACGCCGTTCAATCGTCGTGTTTTTTGTCCGCTTTTTCATTCAATAAACAGTAACGGAACGACGTTTCCCGCCGCTTGGACACGGCCCAACCAGGCAAGACCAGCCGCGTCTGCTATGGTGATGTTTTAAGTCCTCACATGCAGCTGCCATGCACTCAATTTTTCCATCTCTCTGTTTGATTTTGCTGGCCGTAGCGCTTGCCGGTTGCAGTGCCAGTCAACCCGACGCCATGACTATGGCTTCACCCGGTGCTTGCAATGCCGAGCCGGTACAGGCGCTGGTCGGCAAGACCAGCACGCCCGAACTGGTCGAAATGGCGCGTCAGCAATCCGCCTCAAAACTGGTGCGCGTCATCAAACCTGGTGATGCGGTCACGATGGATTTCAACACGCAGCGTTTGAATCTGGATGTTGACGAAGCCGGTGTAATCAAAAAGGCCGCGTGTGCTTAGACCGCTTGCGGCCTGGCGTGCGCTAGCCCGCTATCTCCGACCAGAAGCGATCCAGCCAGTTTTTCTTTTGCCACTTGGGTTGGGCGCCGCGCTGCAAAAAGAAGCTGGAATATCGCTGATCGCCTTCCTGAATGTGGTGGGTAAGCCAGTTGCGCAGAAAATGCAGCAGTTCAAAGGTAATGGCGTCGCCTGCAGCTACCCGTTGCTGAAAGGACTCCAGATCGGAAATCAAGACTTCGTGGTGCTGTTTGTGGTTCTCGTAATCCGGGTAGCCCAGGATACGCATCAGGCTTTCTTCTACGGTGAAGTGGATCTTGGTGTAGTCGGCCAGCCTTTCCAGCGTGGCAATAGAAGCAGCGCGCCCGTGATGTTGATGGATGGCGACATGTAGTTCGTTAAGCAGGTTCACCAGCACTTTATGTTGTTCATCGATTTCCTGAATCCCTACCGACAAGCCTTCATGCCATTGCACCAGTGGTTCCATGTGACTTTTACTCTCATTTGTCATGACTGCTCATGCTGAGGAGGTGAGGCTAAAAGGACTTTGATCTTGGTCAAAGTGTGGCGGAGACATTGCGGAAACTACCAAGCGTCCAGTCATCATTACGAGAAATCAGCTGCGATGGCGCGCGGGATGCGAGTCAGCCAGGACAGGCTCTGCTGCAAAAAGAGGAAGTGGTGAGGGTAAGGTGTAGGAAATAATCCTTTCTATTTGTGAAAGTAATTTCAGCGAAAAAGGCCATAAAAGCGACAAGCAAGATTGTTTTAGTAAGTTTGTTGCCTCTGTATCGAAAATCAGATGGCATTTTGAAACAGTTCCATATATGGTTTCAGCAATAAAAAGAGCTGTATATAAGTTGTTCTCAGTGTGGAATCAAAATCAACCGGTGCCCGTCATGTCTATCCAGAATCGCCTCCTGCTGTACGTTGGGGTGCTTAACCTCGTCGGCTTTTTCATCGCCTGGACCCTCATTGCCAGCCTGGGCTTGACCGGTGCTGGCGCCATTGTGCTGATCGCCCTGATCACGCTGGCCGCAGTACTGGCCGGGGTGTACGCAGCAACAGCCTGGACCTTGCGTCCGCTCAACCAGATGCGCACCGCGCTAACCCAACTGGTGGAAAAGGGCGGCGACCTGAACATGCGCCTGCCTGCCAAAGGCGCGCCAGAACTAGCCGATATCGCCAATGCGTTCAACCATTTTGTGGCTGATCTGCAAGTCACCTTCCGCGAAGTCCAGCGTGATATGGAAAGCCTCTCGCTGGGACTGAAAGAGCTGACTGGCGTGACCGCGCAACTGGTGAAAGATGCTCACGTGCAGAGTGACTTTGCCTCGGCCTCGGCGGCTGCGGTGGAAGAAATCACTGTCAGCATCAACCAGATTGCCGATAACGCTATCGACGTCGATCACGTGGTGAAAGAAACCACTGACCTCTCAAACCACAGTGCCGAAGCGGTGCTGAGGGTGTCGGATGAAGTCTCGACCATGGCGAAATCCATGGAGCAACTGGGCGTCACCATGGGTGACCTCGGCAAGAATTCGCAAAAGATCGGCACCATCGTGGTGGTGATCAAAGACATCGCCGAACAAACCAATTTGCTGGCATTGAACGCAGCTATTGAAGCTGCCCGTGCCGGTGAACAAGGCCGTGGTTTTGCCGTGGTGGCCGATGAAGTGCGCAAGCTGGCCGAGCGCACGGCTAACGCCACGCTGGAAATCGCCAAGCTGATCGATTCGGTCAACAAAGACACGCGCAATGCCGTGGACAGCATGTCTACCGCCAGCGGCCAGGTCACCGGCAGTGTCGAGAAAGCCGATGTCGCGCGCGAACACATGCTGGAAATAGGCACGCGCATGCAGCACATGGCCGAAGTGGTGCGCGGCATTGCCGATGCCACGCAAGAACAAACTTCCGCCACGACCACCATGGCGCGCTCGTCCGAGCAAATCAACGTGATGAGTCAGGCGTCAGATTCCGCCCTGCAGCAAGCGCGTCGCGCGCTGGAAGGTCTGGATAAACGCGCGCGCGATCTGATGTCGGTGGTGGGCCGTTTCCGCCTTGAAGACATTGAAGTGCTGCACGGCTGGTTTGCCTCCAGCGGTGCGCGCGCGGTGGCGGAAATCAAGATGCGCCTGAACCAGATGGGTCACCACTGGGCCGATATGCACAGTGGTAAAGATGTGCCGGGCATGCTCAAAACTGCCGTTGAAAAAGGCAAGTTGCCGACCGCCGCTGCGTTTGGCGGGGTGAAGATCCAGAACTGGGCAGGCAAAGGTGTGCTGGCTGATCTGGATGAAGTGGCCAGCGAACAAGGCTGGAACCGCATTCTGCCGAGCGTGCTGGATCGCATGATGCAGGCCGAAGGCAAATATGTGGCCGTGCCGCTGGGCGTGGCCCGCGTGAACGTGCTGTGGGTGAACTCCAGCCTGGTCAAGCGCGTGGGTGTGACCCAAGCGCCGACCAGTTGGGATGATTTCTTCGTGCTGTGTGACAAGCTGATGGCCGCCGGGATCACCCCGCTGGCGCACAGCGAAGTGAAGTGGCAAGTAGCCACGCTGTTTGAATCCGTCGTGCTGGGTTTGTGCGGCGCGCAGTTTTATCTGCAGGCATTCAGCAAGCTCGATGCCAGCGCTTTGTCTGGCCCGCAAATGGCGCGCGCGCTGGAAACTTTCCGCCGTCTCAAGCGCTATTGCACACCGGATTCGGTGGGCCGTGAGTGGAATCTGGCGACCATGGACGTGATCAACGGTCGTGCCGCCATGCAGTTGATGGGCGACTGGGTGAAGGGTGAACTGGATGAAGCCAACCGCCGTCCAGGCGAGGATTATCTGTTCTGGGCTGCGCCAACGGTGAACGGTGAATACAGTTTTGCTGCCGATACGCTGACCTTCTTCCGCCAGGACGAGCCGGTGCGTCGTAAAGCGCAGCTGGACTTTGCTCGTCTGCTGGTGAGCCACGAAGGGCAGTTGGCCTACAACAAGCACAAGGGCAGTATTCCGGCGCGTACCGATGTCGATACCAACAAGCTGGATGCCTATGGCCGCGCTTCTTCGCGCGACTTTAGCCAGGCTGCCAGCCGCAACGTGCTCGTACCATCATGGGCACACAATATGGCCGTGCAGGATGATCAGAAAAAGGCGCTGATCGAAGCGGTGGCCGAATTCTGGAGCAACGACAACATGACTCCGGCCGATGGTGCGCGGCGTCTGGCTGCTGCGGTGAACCGGTAAGTGGCCGCCATGTTGATGAATTGATAGAGAGCAATACTGGAGGCGCTGGCGTGAAAACCCGGCGCCTTGTCGTATCTGCGGTTCTGAATGTCTGGATTGGCAATTGCCACCAACCCACCATTAATCCTCTGGGTAAACGCCGCTGATGACGCTACGTTTCAAACTTTTGTCCGTTGTGTGTTTGATCGGCAATATGCTGAGCGGGTTATGCTTGGCTGCTGCAGCCGATACTTCTGCTCAGCCCTGCCTGAATAACGCGGTCACGCCGTCGTATGAGGAGCAGCGCCTGGGCAATGTGCTGGTCGCGGGCGGAACGCCGTTTGCCGAGCAGATATTGGCCGCGTCCGGTTTTACCCAATTTGGCCTGCAATTTGCCCAACGCCTGTGTGACTCGGGCAAAGTGACTTCCTTTGACGCTGCCAACGCGCTGGTCAAAGCCTCCGGCATAGCGCTGTGGCAAGCCGCGGTAGATCGGGTGCAGGGTGTGCATGTGACCGGCGATTTGCCGCGTAGCGATGATCGCATGCTGTATTGGGCGCGGCTGAAAATGACGCTGGCGTTGCGCCAATGGCAACCGGCGTTTGCCCTGAGCGACGCCCAGCGCGAACAATTGCAATGGACGCTGGAACGTGCCTCGCGCGGGCAGTTGTCGATGCAGTTTCCGTCCGGCCCGGGTTTCAAACGCATCATTCTCAGTGGCTTTGATCCGTTCACATTGGGAACTCCCGGTGCGGCGCATCCCGATACGCACATCCGCATTGGCAATCCGTCCGGGGCGATTGCACTGGCGCTCAATGGCCGACGCTTCAATTTGCCCGATGGCCGCGTGGCGATCATCCAGACCTATCTGTTGCCAGTCAGTTACGGCCCGTTCCGCAAAGGCATGCAGGAACACACGCTGGCGCCATTCTTTACCGGACCGGATCACGTGCAGGCATCGCTCACGCTCAGTCAAGGCGGCAAAGGCGTGTTCTGGATCGAAAACTGGCATGGTCGTTATCACGCTACCAACTTTCCCGATAACGAAGGCGTAACCCTCTCTGCGCGCTTGCCGTCTGCGCCAGATGCCGATATTTATCCGCCCGCCGACGTGCTAGGTTACGACCCATTGCCATGGAACCCGCGCAAACCGGCGCAGTTTATCGAAACCACACTGCCGGTAGCTGCCATGATCAACGCTCGCAGCGGCGCACAAGTGATCAATGCAAGTACCGGGCAAAAGGGCGGCTATCCGGTGATCTGGCATACCAACTTCACTGTGTTTGCCGATTGCAATGCGCTGGGAACGCAGGACTTCAATACGCCACCGCCAGCCAGCTATCCGCCACCGACCGCACCGGTTGCGCCGCTCGCCAACGCGTGTGCGCACAGCGGGGGAGGCGGCAATTATTTGTCCAACGAAAGCGGCTATCGCAATACCTTGTTGCGCGACACGCTTGCCCCGACGATTGCTGCCGGACATTTACATGTGCCGGTGATGACGGTGTTTGCGCCGGGCGACGATGACAAACTCACCGATGCGATGTTTGAGTCTTATCGCGACAGTATTGTTGAACAAGCCACCGGCCTGATCGAAGCAGTGACCAGAGCCGCTGGCGGTTAGCGGAGGGCGCAGTCGCGCAAGAGCGCCAACCGTTTTCATGGTTTTGTGGCTAGTGCAAACCTGAGTTGGCTCACCATGCACTATGCTGGATAAATGCTTTTTACCCAGACAACGCAGTAACGAGCGGCGGAATAACCCCATGAATCAGCAAGCTCATGATTACCCCTCCAGGCACGCTCCAACGAGCATTGTGGTGTTACTGCTGGACCCCGCCGCCAAGCGAGGCGAGGCTATCAGTCAGGCGCTGGCGACGGAAACGGACATCACCGTGCATACCTGCCATGAGCCAGAGCAGATGCTGGCGTTGATTGGGCAAGTCAAACCGGCGGTGATTCTGCAAACCCACGCCGCACTAGCCGATGCGGGTCTGGCACTGCTGCGCACCCTGCGCGACCATGCCGCTGCTGCACACACGCCAGTGGTCGTGCTGGCGGACCAGGCTGATCCAGCTGCCGCCAGCGCCGCGTTTGCTGCCGGAGCCAGCGACTATCTGGCGCATCAACCGCAGGCCACTGAATTGATCGCCCGCGTTCGCTACCACGCGCGTGCGCATCATGCCTTGCAGCAACAAGAGCAGACTTCCCGCTTGCTGCATGACACGCAAAATCACCTGACACTGGCCAAGCAGCAACTCGAACAGATTACTCATTCGGATGGACTCACCGGCTTGCCCAATCGGCGCCGCTTTGACGACTATCTGGATATGGAGTGGCGGCGGGCCATGCGCGAGCAATCTACCTTGTCTTTGCTGATGGTCGATGTTGATTACTTCAAGTCGTATAACGACAGCTTTGGGCATTTACAAGGTGATGCAGCGCTCAGCCGCATCGGTCTGGCCTTGCGGGAAAGCTGCGCCCGCCCGGCGGATCTGGCGGCGCGCTTTGGCGGTGAAGTTTTTGTGGTGGTGTTACCCAATACCGGCGAAGAGGGGGCGTTGCTGATAGCCGAAAAAATCCGCCTGAGCATTATGGAACTGGCCATTGAGCATGAAAACCCCGCCACGCGGGCCATGCTGACCGTGAGTATCGGCGTTGCCACGCGCGTGCCGAAAGCAGGCCCGGCGATTACCTTGCTGGGGCTGGCGGACGAAGCGCTTTATCACGCCAAAACGACGGGTCGCAATCGCGTGCAGGTCGCAGTCGGCCCGTAAACCTGAGTTGTTACTCATGCGCTATTGCGCACCATGCGCCACCCTGGAATACTCACGGACTTCCTGTTTCCGAATCTGGTAGACAAACCGATGAGTCCGCACGACAAACCCACAGACCCGGCGCCGCAAGGCAAACGCTGGCCTGCCCATGCCAAAGTGCGCCTGACCGGCATGGTTATTCTGGTTGGTGGTTTGCTTGCTGCAATTGTGGTTTATCTGATTGCTGGCAGCGATGCGGGCGCGGACCTGAACGGCATGGATGCCAGCAAGCAGTATCAATTCCAGCTGGAACGCATTGGCGGCAAATCGGTGGTGCTGGCTTCTGACTTCAACCAGTGGCTGGGCAGTTTGTGGCACGGCACCCGGCTGGCATGGACACTGGGCGTGCTGGCCGTTGTCATCGCCTTGTTTTGTTTCTGGTTGGCCGGTTTGATGGCCGTGGAGATACCGGAAGACGACACGCCAGACTAACTGCCGCGCAGGCAAAAAAAGACCCCGACCCATTACGGTTATCGGGGCTCGTCAAATGCTCCAAAATGCGCTTGGGGGGATAGCAGGTGCGCACAAATTGAGTATTCGCCAGCATTTGCCATTGGTCACCCTGTCAGAGCCTGCAGCTAAATCCAGGCCCCCCCACACTCAAGGTTTTTTCAGTTATGTCCGTGCCATCACCCGCAGCGCAAAACCTGTTTTTTGAAGGCAACCGTCAGATGCAGGCTGGCGAGTTGCTGGCGGCACAAAACTCTTTTGAGCAGGCGCTGGAACTGGCACCCGATATGGCCGAGGCACTGGCTAATCTGGCCTTGTTGCAAGAACGCGCTGGCGATATAGCGGCAGCTTTGGGCAGTTATCAGCGCGCGCTGCATCTGCAGCCCGCCAACACGCACATCTACCTCAACCTGAGTGGTTTGCTGATCAAGCAAAAACAGTTTGATCACGCCGAACTGGCCTGTCGGCAAGCGCTGGCACTTGATCCGGCATCGCCCACGTTGTTATCCAATCTGGGCATGTTGCTGGCCTGCGTGAAGCGCGAAGCTGAAGCAGAAGAGTGTTACCGCCAGGCTCTGGCGATTGATCCGGGTTATGCCAAAGCGCGCTTCAACCTGAGTTATATCTTGCTGCGGCAAGGGCGCCTGGAGGAGGGCTGGGAAGCCCACGAAGCACGCTCCAATGATCCGCTCGGCCGCTATTTTGAATTTCCGCGCTGGCAAGGCGAGAGCGTGGTGGGCAAAACGGTGCTGATCGGCTTTGAGGCCGGTTTTGGCGACATGATCCAGTTTGGCCGCTACGCCTTACAACTCAAGGCCATGTGCGCCAAACGCGTGGGCATTGTGTGTCATCCGCCACTTAAAACGCTGCTGGCTGGGCTGACTGGCATTGACGAGGTGTTTGCCTACGACGAAGCCGTGCCCAAAACCGGTTGGGATTTCTGGGTGCCACCCATGACCTTGCCGCTGCATTGCCATACCCGGCTGGACAACGTCCCCGCACAGATTCCTTATCTGGCCACCGATTCGGCCAAAGTTGCACAGTGGGCCGCTACATTGCCCGCAGGCAAGTTACGCGTTGGCCTGGTGTGGCAAGGCAATCCGCAATTCGAGAACGATAAAGATCGCTCACTACCCGCGCTGTCTGTGCTGGCGCCACTACTGGCAAATCGCGAGGTCCAGTTTGTGAGTCTGCAAAAAGGCTTTGCGCAAGAGACGGCGGCGCAGCAACTGGCGGAACTGGGCGTATACGATGCTGCGCCCACGCTGGCGGATTTCTCCGATACCGCTGCGGTTATCGCCAATCTGGACTTGGTGATCAGCGTGGATAGCGCGGTGGCTCATCTCACCGGGGCACTGGGCAAACCTTGCTGGTTATTACTGGCGGATTTTCGCACCGACTGGCGCTGGCTGACCGAGCGCAGCGACAGCCCGTGGTATCCGCATATGCGTTTGTTCCGCCAGCCTGCCGGTGGCGGCTGGGACGGAGTCATCAAGCAAGTAGCAACGGCGTTGCGGGCATGGAATAACGGTAATGCCGTCAGCCCAGCAGCAGCCGGGCCGCAATAGCCAGCAACAGAGCGGGTGGCATCACCAGTACGCCCACTTTGAAGAACTGCCAGAACGTCACCGTCACGCCCTCCCGGCGCAGCGCGCTTAACCAGAGAATGGTGGCGAGAGATCCGGTTACCGACAAATTAGGGCCAAGATCTACCCCGATCAGCACCGCGTCGACGACTTGCTGCGGACTGTGCGACAAGGCCAGGGTTGAACTGGCGATGAGCCCGGCTGGCAGGTTGTTGATGGCGTTACTGGCCAGCGCGAGCGCCAGTCCTGCCGTGGCTGCTGCTGCGTTTGCAGACATGCCAATGGCGTGATTAAGCCACTCGGCCAAGGTGCGGATCAGACTAGAACGGTCCAGCGCCTCTACCAGCACAAACAAACCCGCCACCAGCGGCAAGACACCCCAGGAAATCTCTTTGAGCAATGGCCACGGCGAAGCGCGCTGGATCAGCATGACCAGGATCGCGGTCAGTGCGCCGAGTATCGCGGTCGGCAAGCCCAACTGCATATCCAGCGCCGACACGACCAACAATGTCACTGCCGTAACGACCAGACCGGCCAGCGCAATCTTGCCATGCGTACTCAGCGGTTCTTGCGCGAGATTGGCATTGCACTGGCCTTGCAAAACGTGACGCTGTGTCCACCACAGCGCTGCCAGCGTCGCCGCAATTGACAACAAAGACGGCAGGGCAAAACGGCTTAGCCAGGCCAGCAAAGGTGGCAAATGGTTGCCATACAGCACCAGGTTGGCCGGATTGGAAATAGGCAGCACAAAACTGCCGGCATTGGCGATAAAGGCGCAGATAAACAAGAGCGGCAGCGGCGGCGCGTTGGCCTTGCGGGCCATGGCAAACACGGCCGGTGTCAGCACGACGGCAGTCGTGTCGTTAGACATAAACACTGTTACCACAGTGCCAATCAAATAAACCAGCAGGAACAAGCGAGTGGGCGAACCCCGCGCATGGTTAACCGCCAGTACCGCAACCCAGTCGAACAAACCTTCGCGGCGGGCCACTTCGGACAACAGCATCATGCCGGTCAGAAAAAGATAAACGTCCAGCCCCTTGCTCACGGCGCCCCACGCTGCCAGCCACGGCATCTGTCCCAACAACAGGATGATCGCCGCACCGCCACAGGCCCATACCGCTTCTGGCCAGCGCAGCGGACGCAAGATTACGCCCGCTGTTGCTAGCGCCGAAACGCTCCATATCACCCAATTTTGATTCATCGGTTCTGCTTCTCTTCACACGCTGACTGCAATGGGCGATCAGGATATCGCGCCAACGGATGTTTTTGCAGCGTAGTTGCAGTTATCAGCCAGCACCGACACATCTTTGCACCAGTGGCTGACGGTCATTTGCTGCTTTGGCGCGCATGCTGGCACGCATCAGCATTGTCATTGGGGGAGGGGATCTATGTCTTCTTTTACGCTATATCTGGTGGGGGTGGTCATTGCTATTGCCGGCTTGGGGTACGCGGCGTATCTCGCGCACGTGCCCGATCACTGGCTCGCCGCGGGGGTGATTATCGCCATTGGTATCGGTATTGTTGGCGCGGTGCGCAGCACCCGCTTTCGTGATCCACCCTGAGCTTGCAACAAGCAAACTGGCGTGAGTGGCAGAGTGGGCTATCATCCGGACTGCATTTATTTCTTTCTTCCACTTTGTTGAGTGCAGTCTCATGGCTTCTAGCGAAAACCAAAATAACGAGCAACTGGACGCAAAATATTCCGCCCACTGCATCGTGTCTAATCGCGTCCTCAAAGACGGCGCCAGGGTAGGGTTTCTCTACCGCGAAGCGGCTGATCGTGATGACGACAGCGGCTGGTGCATTACCGCAGGCGACGAATCCCAAGACTATATGGATGACGTCACCAATGTCTCTTACGTCACGTTGAGTGCCGTGCTCAAGTGCGACAGCACCATCATGAATTTGCTGGACTCTGAAGTGGGCGCCGAGTATGTCCGGGTTGGCAGCAGTGCGCTGTTTGTGCGGGCGTAATCGGGCACTTTTATCACTTTTATAGTCTGATTCTGGATCGTCCCACGGCCAGCTAGCGTAATCGCAGCGCTTCTACCAGCAATGCAAACGCCGGGGACGATTGCCGACGGCTCGGGTAATACAGGTGATATCCCGGAAAAGTGGGGCTCCATGCAGCTAGCACCTGTTGCAACTGACCAGCAGCGATATGCGCTTGCACCATGTCCAGCGGCAGATAGGCCAGCCCAAACCCCGCCAGCGCCGCGTTGAGGATTTGCGGGCTGCTATTGAATACCAGTTGCCCTTCAACCCGCACGTTCAGGGCGTGTCCGTCACGTTCCAGCTCCCACGCATAGAGCCCGCCATGTGTGGGCAAGCGCAGATTGATACAGCTATGGCTGGCCAGGTCTTGTGGCGTTTGCGGGCTGCCGCGCCGGGCCAGATATTCCGGCGACCCCACGATCAGCATGCGCAAATCCGGCGCAATCCGCACTGCAATCATGTCTTTGGCAACCTGCTCGCCCAACCGGATACCCGCATCAAAACGGTCGGCCACAATGTCGGTCAGACCGTAGTTGATATTGATCTCGACTTTGATATCCGGGTAATCCGGCAGGAATTGGGCCAACTTGGGCCACAGCACCGTGCTGGCGGCATGTTCGGCGGCCGAGATGCGGATGGTGCCAGCGGGTTTCTCTCGCAACTCACTCAAGGCCGCGAGTTCTTCTTCAATTTCTTCAAAGCGGGGTGCGATGGTGCTGAGCAAGCGCTCGCCTGCTTCGGTGGGCGAAACGCTGCGCGTGGTGCGGGTTAGCAAACGCAAGCCCAAACGCGTCTCCAGCCCTCTGATGGTATGACTCAACGCCGATTGCGAGACGCCCAGCCGGGCGGCGGCGCGGGTAAAGCTGCCGTCCCGGGCCACCGCAATGAATGCCACCAGATCATTCAAGTTTTGCTGTGCCATTGATGAGCCAATCTAATAAGTGCATGCCGATTTTGCCATCTAATCATAACTGAGCAAGGCTGTTAAATTTCTTTCCAACGCCAGCAGTCCGTTAGTGGCTAACGGCGATGGCACATGGAAAGGAGATTCATCATGTCTAGCAAGCCTTCTGCCGCACGTGAAGCGTTCGGCGATATTGCCCCGGCCTTGGCCGATTACACCGACAACGTATTGTTTGGCGACGTGTGGGAGCGCCCGGGACTATCGCCGCGTGATCGCAGCCTGATAACCGTGGCCAGTCTGATTTCGCTCTACCGCCTGAACGAGTTGCCGTTTCATCTGAAAAAGGCGCTGGCCAACGGCGTAACGCGCGACGAGCTCATCGAAGTAATTACCCATCTGGCGTTTTATTCCGGCTGGCCCACTGCCAGCACCGCCTTGCCTATCGCCAGGAAAGTCTTTGAAGAAGCGGGCATCTAGTTTTATGCCCCGCTGATTACCAACAACCACGAACAACCCCAAACCCTCGCAGGCCCGAGCCTGCATGGAGAACTGACATGGATTACCGCTATCTGGGCCGCAGCGCGCTCAAAGTGTCGCCGCTATGTCTGGGCGCAATGATGTTTGGCGGAGAAACGGACGAAGCTACCGCCACCCGCATCATCGACAAAGCCTTTGACCAGGGCATTAATTTCATTGATACCGCCGATGTTTATCACGCCGGGCGCTCTGAAGAGATTGTCGGGCGGGCCATCGCCCAGCGGCGCGATAGCTGGGTCATTGCCACCAAATTTGGCTTTCCCACGGCGCAAGGGCCCAATGAGCAAGGCCAGTCCCGCAAATGGATCATGCAATCGGTGGAGGCCAGCCTGAAGCGCCTGGGTACGGATTACATCGACATCCTGTATTTTCATCGCGCGCTACTGGATGCTCCGCTGGAAGAGGGCGTGCGCGCGGTGGGCGATCTGATCCGCCAGGGCAAGGTGCGCTACTTTGGATTGTCCAATTTCAAAGGCTGGCGCATTGCCGAAATTGCGCGTCTGGCTGACCAGATGGGCATGGATCGGCCCGTGGCCAGCGAACCGCTATACAACATTGTTGATCGCACGGCAGAAGTGGAACAACTGCCCGCAGCAGGCCACTACGGCTTGGGCGTGGTGTCGTACAGTCCGCTGGCACGCGGCGTACTCAGCGGCAAATACGCTGTGGATTCGCCGCCGCCCGCAGACAGCCGTGCCGGGCGTGGTGACAAGCGCATCGCGCAAACCGAATGGCGCCCGGAATCGCTCAAGATTGCCCAAGCCATTGCTGCTCGCGCCGCTGAACGAGGCACAACCTCCATCGCCTACGCGCTGGCCTGGGTGCTGAAAAACCAGCTAGTCAGCGCCACCATCGCTGGCCCACGTACCGAAGCGCAATGGGACAGCTATATGCCTGCGCTGGCGCTGCAACTGGATGCCGACGATGAAAAGTTCATCGATAGCCTGGTGCCACCGGGTCATGCCTCAACGCCGGGTTATACCGATCCGGGTTATCCGGTAGAAGGGCGGCGGGCGCGCTAAATACGGTGTGGCAAGTTGACCGGGTGGCGCAAGCACAATAAAAAAACCATCGAAGACCGATGGTTTTTTTATTGGTATCTGGCCAGATTTCGAGGATCAGTTTGGCTGGGCAGAGGAGTGATGGCTGCTGATCAACCAGTTCTTGCCGGTCCAGACGTAGGTATAGGTATACCGTGCTTTGACGTGGCTGCCGTCCTTGAGCGTAAAGGTGTAGAGCCCGGCATCTATGGCAGAGTTACAGCCAATGATCACCTTGCGGAAATCAATTTTGCCGACAGGTTTTTTCTGCAAAAAGTGCTGGAAATAATCCACCTTTTGTTCCCGGCTAATACGAGGCTGATCAGAGACGGTAGGCAGAAGAATCGAATCGCGAGCGTAGTTTTTTACAACCTTGTCGGCATCACCCGTTTGCAAAGAGGCGTTCCAGCGATCAAATAGCGAAGCGATTTCTTTGGTGGTCACCGGGCGGCAGATTTCAGAGTGGGCCAATGCTGCGGGCGAAGCGACGATGCCAAACAGTGCAATCGAGGCAAGTAGCTTTTTCGTGATCATGGAGTGGTTCCTGAGTTAAAGACTTATATGAGTTTTTCCTCCGGCGGACGATTGCGGGTTTTAGCGAACAAAAAACTGCAGCTGTTCACGCTTGCGCCAAACCAGGGAAGCGCAGTATCAGCTGAGTTCGTGACCGGATAAATTTAACTAAACATTGTTAATGAATACTAAAAAATATTCATGCTACGGAATTGGACGTGCTAAGTCTGCTTTGGATTGCGTGCCGGATTGATTGGCTACCCAACGCCCAGAGGCAGCGGGCGGGCAGGGCATTCCATAAGCAGTTGCGCGATATTGTGCGGGGATTGCCGCATGCCTGGCGCTAGCAAGGGGGCGATATTTAGCTGCGAGACTTAAATGCTGGCATTGGGGCGTCAATTGCCAATCCGTCTGGATGTGAAAAGAGGTGCTTGCGCACCTCTTTCCGTTCTTTCAGCCAGCAATTACTGGGCGGTATAAGCGCCGTCCACCGCAACAGATTGGCCCGTCAAATAGCGTGCTTTGTCAGAGCCCAGCCAGACGATTGTTTCGGCAATTTCGTCGGGAGTTGCCGCACGGCGAGCGGGGATGCTGGCCAGGAAGCCATTCTTGAGGGCTTCATCGCGTCCAACAAAGCGGTCCAGCATGTCTGTCTGCACCGGACCGGGCGCAACCGCATTCACCCGCACGCCGATGGGCGCGCCTTCCAGCGCCGCGCTGCGGGTAAGCCCTTCAACCGCATGCTTGCTCGCGACATAAACCGATGCCCCCGCCATGCCAACCTGACCGGCAATGGATGAGAGATTGACGATGGCGCCAGCGCCTTGCAACTGCATCACGCGCATTTCGTGCTTGATGGACAACAGCGCGCCCAGCACGTTGGTCTCGAAAGTATCCCGGTAGTTTTGTTCTGTCTGCTCGGTAATGGGGCCGCCCTGGCCTTCCACGCCCGCGTTATTCACGGCGACGTCGATACGGCCAAAACGGGCGACGGCACCTTCAACCAGCGCACGCACTTCGGCTTCTTGCGTGACGTCGGCCTTGATGAACTCTGCCTGCGCGCCCAGCGCCCGGATTTCTGCCGCCAGCGCTTGCCCGGCTTCGGGGCGGCGGCCACTCACCACCACATTGGCCCCCAGCTTGCCAAAAGCCAGTGCAGTTGCGCGGCCAATGCCGGTTAAAGCGCCAGTAATCAATACAGTTTGCGATGTCATGATGTTCTCCTTTGGGTTAGGTCTTGCTACGGGGCCTACTTTGATTGATTCCAAAGGGTTGAAATAGACCGTAATGAGTCGTATAAGTTATGCCATTACGGAATAGATGAGTGGGTGAATGGACAAGCTCTCGGCCATCAAAACATTTGTGCGCGTCGCTGAAGCGGGCAGTTTTTCGGCGGTGGCTAGCGAAGCAGGCGTGACCCAAAGCTCGGTCAGCAAGCAGGTGGCCGCACTGGAGCGCGAATTAGGTGCGCGGCTGTTCAGCCGCACAACGCGCTCGCTCTCGCTGACTGAAGAAGGTCAGCGTTATTTTGAGGATGTACGTCGTCTGATTGTTGAAATTGAAGGCGCGGAAGAAACCCTGCGCCAAGGTTCGGGCCAGGTGCAGGGGCTGATCCGCATTGCCGCACCGGTCGGGTTTGGGCGGCTCAAGCTGATGCCGCTGGTCAAAGCGTTCATGGCCATGCACCCAGGCGTGAAAGTCGACTTGCAACTGCATGACGGGTTTATTGATCTGGTAGAGCAGGGCATTGATGTTTCTGTGCGGATTGGCACGTTGATTGATAGCGGATTGGTTGCCCGGCGGATTGGCACATCCCATCGCTTGCTGGTCGCCCACCGAGATTACATCCGGCAGTTACCGCAAGGCGCCAGCGCCCCCTGCTCGCCGCAAGACCTGCTACGGCATAACTGCCTCATATACACCGAGCTAACCACTCGCAATGCCTGGTCGTTCATCGCCGGCCCCGGTGCAAATGTCCCGGAAGGCACGAAAGAAACGGTGAGGGTGCAGGGCAACATACAAACCAATAGCAGTGAGGTCATGCGTTTTTCCATCCTCTGCGGGATGGGTATTGGTTACTCGCCAGACTGGTTGATTGACGCCGAACTCAAAAGCGGAGAAGTGGTACGACTACTGCCTGACTGGCAGGCGCCACAGGCCCCCATCCACCTGGTCAGCCCGCCTGAGCGCAAGAATGCGGGCAGGGTCAGGGCTTTGGGGGATTTCATCGCTGAAAATCTATAGCGGTGGGTTCTGCATCGCTGGGCGGGTGAACTGCTGCTCGGTGACTGAGCTTCCCCACTGCGTGCCTTGCTCTTCCAGCGCCAAAACGAAGCCGAAAGATTCATACAAGCGCCGGGCAGCATCCAGCCCCTTGAAGGTCCACAGTTGGGTGGCGCTGAACCCGGCTTCATCACAGAATGCCATCGCCTGGGCTAGCAGTTGTCGTCCCACGCCAGTGCCGCGGCACGTGTCGTCCAGGATAAACCAGCGCAAGTGTGCCTCGTTGTTCCCGAGGTCTTGCCCGTCAATGGCTACCGAACCCACAATCCGCCCGTTCTGAACTGCCGCCCAGATTTGATTGGCAGGATGATCCAGTCGCCCCGTGAATTCCGCTGCACCAGCGGCCACCTTGCTCTCGAAGAACTGCCCGAAATGCCAATGGCGGGAGTAGAAATCGGCATGCATTTCGGCGATGCGCCCGATCAAACCTGGCTGGTAACCAGTGATGATTTCAACCGGGCTGGCCGCCACCTCCTGTGGCCGCTCGTGACGCAGTTGCAGTGCGCTGGCATATGCGCCAAGCCCTTGGGCAACGACTCGCTGCTGCGCCGGGTCTAGCAGGTTCAGTGCGGTGATAACTTGCTGCTGGCCATGCACGTGGATGTCGGCCACGGTGCGTTTTCCCAGCTCCGTGAGAAACAGGTTTTTTGAGCGCCCGTCTTCACTGGACGCCGCTTCTTCAATCTCGCCAGCCTCAATCAATTTCCCAACCATACGACTCACGCTGGATTTCTCCAGTCCGAGCGCTTGCACCAGTTGTGCTGCAGGCATGGCGCCTTGGTTTTCAATCTCAAGCAAGGCATGGACTGCGGATGGCGAATATCGGGTGCCCGCCAGTGTGGACTTCATGAAACCCAGCTCACGCACCATCGTGCGCGATGCAGAACGGATTTCTTCGACCAGGGAGGAGTCGACGCTCATGTTTGTATTTCCTGAATAACTAGTTGCACAATACAACGATGTAAAAAGTATACGACGCTTTAGTTGTATTGAGCAACCATAGTCAGAATGTACGCATTAAAGATGCTGTTGCCAGGATAAGCCCATGCTGCCAAACACGATTAGATGTGTGGGCGTATTTCATAAAAAACGAAGCCTCTGCCAAGTTAGCCCCCAAATCAGTGGGCTAGATGACAGAGGCGACGATGTTTTCAATCTGCTGCGGCCGTGTCTTTGCGAGACGTCGACGCCGCAATCAGAGCAGGGCGGGCAAATTAGTCCACTTCGGTGACGAACGCTTCACGCGCCCGACGCACTTTTGGCAGATTAACCAGCCAGTCACCCGACTCATCGCGATAACCCAGCGGCAACAGCGCGACGCTGCGCAGGCCGCGTGCCTTCAGGCCCAGGATTTCATCAAGCGCAGCGGGGTCGAAGCCTTCCATCGGCGTGCTGTCGACTTCTTCATAAGCCGCAGCCACAAGCGCAACGGACAAACCAATGTAGGCCTGGCGCGCCGCGTGTTCAAAGTTGACCTGCGCGCTACGCTGCGGGTAGGTATTCAGCAGCATGTTCCGATAGTTCTCCCAGCCTTCATTGGTGAACCCGCGCTTTTCGTTCACGAGATCGAACATCGTATTGATGCGTTCGGTGGTGTAGTTGTCCCAAGCCGCAAAAACCAGCAGTTCGCTGCAATCGGTCACTTGCCCCTGGTTCCATGCGATGGCTTTGATTTTCTCGCGGATTTCCTTGTTGCTCACCACCAGAATTTCGTAGGGCTGCAAACCGCTGGACGTCGGCGCCAGGCGTGTAGCTTCAAGGATGCGCTCAAGTTTCTCATCAGCTACCTCGCGGGTAGGGTCCATCTTTTTGGTGGCATAGCGCCACTGAAGACGGCTCACGAGGTCTGCAGAATCAAGGGTAGTCGCTGGGGATTGGGTATTGGACACAACTGGAATTCCTGAAAAATGGAAACCAGTAGATGCTGACGATTGGTCATATTTCAATCGAAGAGTGCAGATGTGGCCTATGTACGAAAACATGGGTTGAAGACCAGGTATCTGCAGGGGGAGATAGCGGTATCCGCGAATAAATTACGTCTGAATACTACTGACAACATACCTGCTGGTGCCGCGTTGGCTGCACAGGTTCTGAGCGAACGGGACCGCTATTTGCGATGTTCGCACCCGCTTCTCACCGGGGCGGGCCGCTTTTGGGTGGGGGTAATCGTAGTAGCAGGCTTTCAGTATTTACCTAGCCTTAGTTCAATCTCTACCGATTTTGGTGATCTATCGGGAACTTTAAAGTGGCGTCTCCTTAAACGCACTAATGAGAACGTCATGAAAAGCCTCAAACTCATCTCCGCACTGATCATCGCTGGTGGCGCTCTGGCATCACAAATTGCAGCCGCTGCGCCTACTTCCGGCACGATCACTTTTAACGGCGCTCTGGTTGCCGACACTTGTGTCGTTGATGCAGGTGCGGGCAATAGCTTCGCCGTGACACTGCCTTCGGTTCAAACCACTGCATTCACCGGTGTGGGCAATGCTCAAGGTACCACCCCATTCACTATCGCGCTGACCGGCTGCTCGGTGGGCGTGCCTGTTCGTGCTTTCTTCAGTGGCGCCAACATTAACGGTACCACGGGCAACCTGACCAACCTGGGTGTGGCTACCGGCGTTGAAGTTCAAATGCTGAACAGCACCAACGCTGTCATCAATCTGGCCGGTGCAGATGCTACCGCTCAGGGTGACACGTTGTTGACCACTGATGCGACTGGCGCTGCAACACTGGGGTACTCCGCACAATACCTGTCTACTGCAGCAGCGCCTACAGCAGGTTCGGTGACCTCCAACGTTAATTACGAAATCGTTTACCAATAATCAAATTTATTGATTAGTGGCTTCTCCCGGTAAGGTCAATGCCGATTGCAACGGCCGCCGGGAGTACCGCTTTGCGGGGAAATCATCATGATTAAAACCAAATATGCTTTGAGCATGCTGTTGGGTTCTGCAGCACTGGTGCTGGGATTATTCGCAGCGTGTGAGGCTAATGCTTCGGTTGTCATTGGCGGAACTCGGGTGGTTTACAACGCTGCGGACCACGAAGAAACACTCAAAATTACCAATAAGGGCAAACTGCCTGCATTGACCCAGACTTGGGTTGATAGCGGTGATGCTCAGGTATCTCCTACGAATACGGCAGTACCCTTTACCATTACCCCTCCGGTTTCACGCATTGATCCGGATAAAATGCAAACGCTACGTATTTTTTATACCGGCGAGCCATTGCCCCAAGATAAAGAATCTGTATTCTGGCTTAACGTGCTGGAAATCCCACCTGCTCCGGATTCTGCTAAAGCAGATCAAAAGACAGAGCAGAATTATCTGCAAATGGCGGTTCATTCGCGCATTAAATTGTTTTATCGCCCTAAAGACTTGAAAGGGGCGGCTGATGAAGCCCCGGCCAAGGTGAAATGGCAACTGGTGAAAGACGGCGCAGGTCAGGCGTTGGAAGCATACAATCCGACGCCATACCACGTTTCGCTGGCAGGCGTAGAGGCTCGTTCTGGCAAGGCACATGCATCGTTTGAAGAAGGGGGCATGATTGCTCCTGGCGCCACTCAGCGTTTTGCCCTCAAGGGCACGATCACCCCGACCGCCGACGCCAGCGTGCACTACCGCGCTATCAATGATTTTGGCGGCGTCGCAGAAGGTGATGCACCGTTTACCACGGCATTTCATTGAATCCCATTGAGTTTTATTGAGTTCAGGTTAAGGGCCGCTCCGTGTAAAGCGCACTGAGCGCGCTTGTGCCTGGATTCCTGCGTTTTTCTATGCGCCCTGATGCGGACTGAATGAATGGAATGACTGCATGGCAAGCCAGTTTAAGTATTCTACTAAGCCTCTTTAATGTGGTGCTTATATCTGTTGTGTCTTGCAAATATTAAAATTTAATTTCTTTCTGGAATTGAATTATTTCTGGATTGACTTTTGCCGGTAATTATTTGTAATTTCATCAAACTGGTTGATCAAAAATGAAAAGCCGCACGCTGCAATTATTCCCTATCGGTGATCCACTCAGTCTGTTGATTCTATCCATCTTTGCCGCTGGGCCGGTACTGGCTGCTGAAGTGCCAATGCAGGTTGCAGAGGTACATTTCAATGATAATTTTTTGCATACCGATGGTCAGGCAATTGATATCACCCGTTTCAGCAGGGGTAACGTGGCGGTACCGGGTCAATATCGCGCGGATATCTATGTCAATAAAATCTGGGCGGGTCGGTCTGATATCACTCTGAGCGCGCTCAATGGCGATAAAGCCAATGTTCAGCCGTGTTTTGATCATGCCTTGCTGGATCGAATTGGCGTGGATTTTGGCAAGCTGGCGCCAGAGTCAGCCGCCATGCTCGAAGCAGGTATTTCGTGCCCGCAACTGCCCGCTTTGATTCCCGCTGCCACCGCTGCCTTTGATTTTGGTGAACAGCGACTGGACATCAGCATTCCGCAAATCGCCATGAACCGCAGCGCACGCGGTTACGTAGACCCGCGCTATTGGGATAACGGCATCACTGCGGCAACGCTTGGCTACAACGCCAACGTGTACAGCAGCAATTCAGATGGCAAAACCAATACCCAAGGGTATTTGGGGCTGAATGCGGGCGTGAACGTGGGTGACTGGCGTTTCCGTCATAACGGTAGCTACAGCGACAGCACCGCAACCGGCGGTCACTACCAAAGCGTCCAGACCAATCTGCAACGCGCCATTGTGCCGCTGGATAGCCAACTGACTATCGGTGATGCCTTTACCGATGGAAGCATGTTTGACAGCGTGGGCTTTCGGGGTGTGCAACTGGCCACCGACGACCGTATGCGCCCCGATTCGCAACGCGGATATGCGCCGATTGTGCATGGCATTGCCAACAGCAACGCGCTGGTGCAGATACGCCAGAACGGCAACGTCATTTACGAGACAACGGTTGCGCCCGGCGCCTTTGAAATTGATGACCTCTATCCAACCGGCTACGGCGGCGATCTCGAAGTCGTGGTGACCGAAGCTGACGGCAGCGTACATGTCTCACTCATTCCCTATTCCGCGCCGGTTAATTCGGTGCGCGAAGGCGTAACACGTTATAGCGCCATGGCCGGTCAGTATCGCAATAACGGCCTGCATAGCACGCCTTGGCTGACCCAGGCTACGGTTCAGCACGGTTTCACCAATATGGTAACGGGTTACGGCGGTGCAACTCTTGCTGACGGTTATGCCGCAGGCTTGGGGGGCGTTGCGCTCAACACCAGCGTGGGCGGCTTCGGTGTGGATGTGACCTACGCCGCCACTCACCTGAATACCCAGGCAGACCAGAACGGCATGAGTGCCCGGCTCAGTTACAGCAAGCTGATCGCACCGACCAACACCAATTTGACGATGGCGGCCTACCGCTATTCCAGCAAGGGTTATCTGGGTTTGCAGGATGCCATGGCGGTGATCGATGCTGACCGCTGGGGCGCGGGTAACGCGCTGGATGCGGTGTGGCATGCGCGTGGTCGGCTGCAGTTGAGCCTTAACCAGGCTTTGCCAGAGGGCTACGGCAGCTTCTATGCCTCCGGATCGTCCCAGAACTACTGGAATCGCAGCGGCAATGATCTGCAGTATCAACTGGGTTACAACAACAATTTCAAAGGCTGGAGCTACGGTGTTTCGGCATCACGCCAGTTCAATGCAGCCAATGCCTCGAGCAATGCAAATGGGATGACCACGGCCACCAATACCCCGGGCAAGTGGGATACCGTTGTCATGTTTACCGTGGGTATTCCTCTCGGTTCCGGCGCGTATCAGCCGTTCTCTTCGACTAGCGTGCAACACAACTCATCCGGGAATACCAGCGTTCAGGAAAATCTCTCTGGCAACCTGGGTAGCGACAACGCGTTTAGTTATGGTTTGAATGCGGGGCATAGTAGCGGCGGTGATGCACAGTCGAGCAACACCTTGTCCGTCAACGCCAGCTATATGTCCCCGCTGGCCCGCTTGGGGGTGAATGCGAGCAAAAACGGTAGTTATAGCCAGACCGGAGCATCAATGTCCGGCGGCATGGTGGCCTACGACGGCGGCGTTGCCTTTACACCAAGCATGAGCGAAACCAGCGCAATTGTAGAGGCACCGGATGCATCGGGTGCGCGCCTTGCGAATGGCAGTGGCTTACGCGTTGACCCTTGGGGCCATGCCCTGGTATCCGGGCTGACACCCTTTGCACGCAACCAGGTGGAAATCGATCCCAAAGGATTGCCGCTCAATGTCGAGCTCAAATCGACCATGCAGCATGTGGCACCTACTGCCGGTGCGGTCGTCAAGGTCAAGTTCGAAACTGAAAATACCGGGCGCTCGGCGTTATTGCGGCTGGCGACAACTGACGACAAGCCGGTGCCATTTGGCGCAGAAGTATTTGATGCCGATGGCGTCAGCGTTGGCACGGTAGCTCAAAGCGGACGCGTGATTGTACGTGGCTTGAAAGCCGACAAGGGCGACCTGACGGTGAAGTGGAGTGACGCCATTACCAGCGCCTGCCGGGTGAGCTATGAACTTCCAGCTCTGCGCAAGGAAGAGGGGGCAACGTTCTCTTCCATCTCCACCATGTGTCGCCCGATGACGTCGAACGCTGACGTGGCCGTGGCCAATACAAAACCGAAGCAATAAGAGGGCATGAAGATGAATACCAAGCAGAGTTCTGCAACGCTGGGTTTTGGCCAAGGTTCGTGGTGTAGCCGTACCTGTGACGTGGTTGCGTTTTTTAGCAAAGCGTTGCTATGCCGGTCACTGCCAGCCAAAGCCGGTGTGCTCATGCGAATCGTATTTGCCGCTGTTCTGATGCTGGCTGGTGGTGCCGCCCAGGCTTACCAATGCGGTAGCGGTTATGCGGTAAGCCCAACTATTTCGGTGCCCTTGGGATCAACGGTTATTACTACCTCACAGCCCACCACCGTGGGCAGCTGGGTTGGTGACTGGACGCCGTACAGCAAGACCTATGCGAACTGGTGGTGTTATGCCTCCAACGGAGACGTGCTTCGTCCAGTGCTCAAAGGCACTGGTGGCTATGCCTCCCCAGCGTCTATCACCGCACCCGATGGCGTCAACTACGCGGTTTTCGCAACCGGCGTCAGTGGGCTGGGGGTTGTGTTTAAGTGGCATGCAATTTACAGCCTTGCCGACACCAACGGGAATATGACCTCCATCGTGCAGGAGCAATCGATAGATGTGCCATTGCTTAGCGGGTCCTACACCAACCAGGTGGCACCCTGGAATTACAATTCTGGTTATCAACCTACTGACATTGGTATTGCCATTTCCGCCCGTTACATCATGATCGGCGCCATTCCCGCTGGCACCAAAGTGCCGGCCAAGGCGAGCACCCAAATTGGCCAGTCGGACATCATTTATAACGGGACAAATTTTAACTCCAACAAAGGCATCTACTTTTCGCAAACAGCATCGACCTTCCCAATTTTAGGCTGTACCCCTGTAACTGCCGTAAGTGTTCCAATGGGTACATACGGTACTGGCAAGCTGGCTACTAGCGGTTCCCGAATTGGCGCCACAAATTTCAATATTGCGTTGACGGGCTGCCCGGCCAGCATGTCTGGCATATCCATTTCGTTACACCCGGTAAATGGGACAATTGGCGCCAGCGCCAACAGTATTGCCACACTTGCCCCGGTGGCTGGCGTAGCGACCGGGGTGGGATTGCAAATCACGAAATCCGGGACGACGACGCCGGTGGGATTTGAAGTGGCCTTTCCATCCAATAGCGGATACACCGGCACGGCAGGCAATTACAACATTCCGTTGACTGCCACCTACGTCAATACCGGAGGAACGGGGACCGTGACCGCCGGAAGCGCCAACACACAAGTCGAATACACCATCACTTATCAGTAGCCCTCAGTACCCAATCGGTTGTACCCGTGAATCTGCAGTGAAATCACGGGTACTGTGTGTGGCAGCGCGAAAGCGTATTACTGGTTATCCATGTATTCGGCGCACATTCGTTCCAGCCGCCGCAATAAATTCGGGATGTTTCCGCGTTCGTCCGGATCGGTGCAGGCCGATTCAACGGCGGCACATGCGGCCACAAGTTCTTGTCGCGCCAGCATGCTGAATGGGCCTTTGATTCGATGTATGACATCTGCCAATGCGCTGAATTGGCGGGTAGCCATGAGCTCCCTGGCATTGAGCAGGTCGCTGGCAAGGCTCGAGGTTAATGTTTGTTTGATCTTGATGCTTTCTGCGGTGTTCTCGCCAGACTGCGTGAAATCCGGCCGCAAATCGCAGTAGTCCCAGCAGTACTCATTCAGCAATTTTGACCATGTCTGGATGCTCACTGGCCGGATCTGGCAACTATTCATGCCTGCAGATAGCGCTTGCTCATGCAGTTCTTTTTGCAAAGATGCAGTCATGCCAATCAATGGTCGATGCTGCTCGGCAGGTTCGACGCTGCGAATTGCCTTGGCCAGTTGGGGGCCAGACATTAGCGGCATGGTGCAGTCAATGACGACCAAGCCATAATCCCGGCGCTTGAGCATATCCAGTGCGGCAAAGCCATCTGCGGCTTCATCAACGTGGCACCCCAGTTTTTCCAGCTGGCCGCGTAGTATCAAGCGGTTTACCGGATGATCATCCACGATCAGCACCGCCAGCCCCGGAAACCAGATCTCACGCGGCTTGTTGGCCATGACAGCTGCAGCTTGGGTCGGGCCAATTACGGCGACCGGCAGACAGACCTCAAATGTCGTGCCTTGGCGTAACACGCTATGAAGCGTCAACGTGCCCTGCATGACCTGCACCAGTCGATGGGTCAGGGCAAGGCCCAGTCCGGTCCCTTCGTAAATCTGGGGGCCTTCGGTTGGCGCGCGATAAAAGGGTTCAAACAGCATGGGCTGGTCTTTCTGCGCGATACCAATACCGGTATCGCTAACCGCGATGTGCAGCTGCGGGTTATCGTTTTGCGTTGTCAGTTGAAGGGTAAGTGTGACTCGACCCTGGTTGGTGAATTTCAGGGCGTTGGTGATCAGGTTGGTGATGATTTGCCGCAGCCGAACCAGATCAATGCTGACTTCGCACGCCGTATTTTGTTCAGTGCAAACAAATTCCAGCCCTTTGTTGTTGGCCTGCAAAGTAAAGACTTCACGCAGTTCTGCCGCCAGTGCTGCCAGGTTTACGGGGGCAGGGTGCAGTACCAAAGTCTCGGATTCAATGCGGGACAAATCGAGGACTTCGTCCACTAACGCCAGCAAATGGCTGGCTGAGCCACGTGCCGCCAGCAGTTGCGCGCTATCAGTCGGGTCTTTGGCGGCGTCCAGGCGTAAGTCCAGTATGCCAATGACGGCACTTAGCGGCGTGCGCACCTCATGGCTCATGCCAGCCAGGAACAGGCTTTTGATCTGGTTGGCCTGGGCTGCTTCATCGCGCGCGGCTCGTAGCTGGTTCTCCAGTTCAATACGAGCGGTAACATCCAGCCATCCCCCGGCATAACCGGCTTTGTGGCCTTTTCCGTCCTCAAATGAGGTGGCCCAGACATACAGATTGTGCAAATGCCCGTTCAAACTGACCTCGACGTCGGACATGTCCTCTGGTCGATGCGCCGGATCGAATAGCAATTGCTGCACATCTGGCTCGCGTGTCACCGGTAATTGCTGGACCAATTGACTCTGTATGTGCGACATCTCTTGCTGAGTACTCGCCAGGTAAGTGCGATTGGCACTTTGTAGAGCACCTTGTGTATCGCACACAAAAATGGGTACTGGGATACTGTTGAACAATGCTTTGTTGAGTGCAAGGTTGGCTGACAAGGCCGTATTTGCTGCCTTGCGAAGACGAACTTGTCGCCGCAACGTCCAGCCCCAGCCTAAAGCAATTATCGCGAGTGCAATCGCAAGCGCCAATCCCCCGGCAATTTGTGCGCGATACCGCTGCCAGGTCGGGTCAGGATGCGCTTCAGAAAGCCAGCGGCTTTCCCAGGTTTCCATATAGTCTGGGGGCAGGGTGAGGATGACTTTATTTACGATGCTCAGCAGTTCAGGCGCTTGCTTGGTGACGCCAAAGCCAAAGTGTTTGGGCAGGGGCGCCAGTGTGCCCTGAATGACTAGCTGATCTTTGTAGAACTCGCCAATCAGGTAATTTGCAACGGCGATATCCGTAATCGCTACGTCAATACGAGATAGCTTGACCGCATCAAACAAAGCTCGCGGCGTGGCAAATAGCGTGAGCTGGCCGGGCTGAAAATGCGGGGCAACAGCGTTGTAAATAAGTTGGCCACCAATTATCCCGACCCGTTGATTCGCGGGCTGGCTGACGGAAGAAGACTGGGCACCTGAGCGTCCTACCATCACCCAAAGCGAAGTGGCATACGGGTAACTTTGATCCATAAAGTCTGCGGCAAGATCAGATGGTGAAAACAGGGTGAGGCTGGCTTTGGCTGAGCGCATTACATCCGGAATCTGTCCCGCTGAATCCAGGAGGACCGCTTCAAATTGCTGGCCGGTTTGCTTGTGGATTTTGTCCAGTAAATCGACGCTGATGCCTGCGGGCTTGTCGTCTGGTGTGAGAAAGAAAAACGGGGCGAACTCTTTAATGGTGGCATATCGAACGATCGGGTTTGCCTTGATCCAGGACAGTTCCGCTTGGTTAAAAGTAATTTGAGTGTCTGTTGAGAACGGGATATCCCGGTTTTCCCAGCGAGACTGGATATTCTGGCGAGTGGCGGCATCCATCGTGGCAATGCCGCTATCGAGTAAATGACGCAAGCGGGTATCGTCAGCGCGAGTAGCCAGATAAAAGCCGTCTGACGAGAATCCGGCAAAATTGCTGATCTCCAGATTACGCAATTGCAGTTGTTTAATCAGCCATGAAACAACCACATAGTTACCCACTCCGGCATCGGCGGAGCCAAACGCGACTGCCTGAATGGCCTGCAAATCCGAACTAAACGGCAGATAGCTTTGGGCGGGGACATGTTGTTTGAGATCGCCAAGCACATCCTGCGTCGAAACGTACGCGAGCTTGCGTATGGGGGTCTGGTTGACCAAGTCGGAATTGCGCCTTTTTACGATGACCAGGCGTCCGGCGTAATAGGGCAAGCCAAAGGAGATGTTCGTGACGTCCCTCGTGCGTGGTATCGAACTGGCAACGTCGATTTGCCCTAGAGCCAGTCGTGTTCTCAGTTCATCGACATTGGCAAAAGCACGGTAAGTGGGAGATAACCCGTTCTTTTTTGCAATCGCCTCGATGACATCTACAGAAACCCCAATAAAGTGTCCCGGCGCGTCCTGAATTTCCAATGGGGGTTGCTGGTCCGGGATGACGCCGATGCGCAAGACACCTTCTTTCCAGCCTTTATTCTGCAAAACACTATTGGTTTGCGGTGCAGCTGCGGTGGTAGTTGCCAACGGCACGCTCAAGGCCTGGTTTGCCGCCAGAGCTACAGCCAACGCCATGAGATAAGCTGCCAGCAGGCGCATTGCGCAACACCCTTATTCGAGCAGATTCCGCGAGCGGGCAAAGTCGATCACTTCTACCAGGTTTGATAACCCCAGTTTTTCCAGGATATGGGTTTTGTGGCTACTGATGGTCCGCTCACTCAGATGCAAGCGATTGGCCAAATCCTTGTTGGATATCCCGCGCGCCAACGCCAGCATGATCGCCAGCTCTCTTTGGCTAAGGCGTTCGAGCGGGTCACTCTTCGGATCGTACAAGTGTTCATGGTCAATTGTCGGAAAGCAGTTATAGCCATGCAGCACTTGCTGAATGGTCGTGAGCACCTCAGGAACAGGACGGTCTTTGCTGATAAACCCGTTGCCGCCAGCCTGAATAATGCGACTGATATAAACCCGTGGGTCCAGCATTGAGAAGACCAGGACCTTGGCTTTGGAACCTTGCTGGCGCATGCGCGCTATCAGAGCCAGTCCTTCCATATCGGGCAGCTTGAGGTCAACCACCACCAGATCCGGTTTGAGATTTGCCATCTGTTCGAGCGCGGTTTTTCCATCATGCGCTTGCCCCACAACAGTTAGCGTCGGGTCTTTGGTCGCCATTGTGACCAGCGCATCGCACACGGCAGGATGGTCATCCACAATATATATGGTGTTGGACTGCTGCTGCATTGCCAATTCCTTAGATGCCTTGATGCGCATATGGCACCAGGGGAAACGAACCAGCCGATATGGCCGGAATCCACCTTCACTCTAGACTGGGCAATTGCAGATTGCGTTTGTATCTTTTGCCTGGCTGCAGATATCAGATAGTTCTACACCATCACTATGCCAGGCAGTTCAGGCGCTCTTGTATTGCTGCCAGCAAGGCGTGGAGCTGCTGTTCTGCGTTGGTCATTGCCTGATTAAGCGCCGCGAATTTCTCATTTTTGACAATCTGTTCAACGGCCAGGCAGCGTTCCCCTAGTGCGGTGAAGCCAAACATATTTGTCATACTGCGCAGACGGTGGATTTTTTCAAGCAATGTCCCCCAGCTGTTTTGCCCGCAGGCGTTTTGCACGTCTTGCCAATCCGCAGTACAAGCTGCGGCAACATTGCGCAGTAAAACTACTTCTTTTTGTTTGTCTTCCAGCGTAATGACTTTGATACCGTCTAATGAGATGGCGTCTTGGGCCTGCGTTGCGGGCACATCGTTTACAGTGGACTTGTTCATCATGGCCACCGGCTTTTTACCCAGAATGCGTGCCCAGCCCGCGATCGTAACGGGTTTATGCAGGCAGTCATCCATGCCAGCTGCGATGGCCGCATTGCGGTATTCGCTTTGCGTAAATGCAGTAAGACCAATCATTCTTGTATGCGCGATATGGTTACTTTGTTCATGCGTCCGGACTCTTGCTGCGAGTTCCGGGCCGCTCATTCCTGGCATGGAATAATCGGTCACGATCAAGTCAAAACCTTCCCCTGCGGTTAATAAGGCCAAAGCCTCTTCGCCGCTACTCGCTTGCGTCACGTCGCAACCTAGCTGCTGGAATTGCGCTTCCAGCACGGTCAGGTTCAGCAAATGATCGTCGACGATCAGGACTTTCCTGGCCCAATGGCTTTGCTGCGTGGCTATCTCTGATTCAAACGGTACCGCTCTCGGTTCATCGCATAGTTCCGCTTCAATCAGGACTTGCACGGTGGTGCCATGATCTAACACGCTCTGCAGAGTGATTTTTCCGCCCATTAGCTCAACAAGTTGCCGACAAATAGCCAGACCGAGCCCAGTACCCTGATTTACTTGCTGCGTTTGCAAACGACCATGCTCAGCCTGACTAAACGGCTGAAAGAGTCCGGCCTGATCGGCTGTGGCAATGCCGATTCCGGTATCGCTTACCTCAATTTCAATCTTCACAGAGTGGGCAGTCTGGCCGGAAACCAGTCCTCCGCGCAGGCACACTTGCCCATGTTTGGGCGTGAATTTGGCAGCATTGGATAACAGGTTGGTAATGATTTGTTTGAGCCGCAAGGCATCTAGCGTCACCCACAGAGTTTGTGGAATAGCCGTCAGATCATTTACAAATTCGATGCCTTTGCTACTCAGCTGCATTTCGTAGAGCTGGCCGACTTCAGCAAGGACGTCCGCCAATCTCACCGGCGATGGATGGAGCACCAGTTTGTTAGCTTCAGCCTTGGAAAAATCGAGAATGTCGTCAATCAGCGCCAACAAATGTTGCGCAGCTTTGAGCGCCATTGCTTTGGCTTGCGGGCCTTTCCCTGCACCTGGAGCGCTATCTCTGTGGAGCAAACCTATTTCGAGACTACCGATAATGACATTGAGTGGGGTACGAATTTCGTGGCTGATATTGGAAAGAAAGGTAGATTTAACCTTGCTGGCTTCTTCCACTTTTGTCTGTGATTGTTCTGCAACCATCTTGGCGTGACGCAAAGCGTCTTCAAGACGTACACGCTCGCTGATATCAAGCCAGCCGCAAATACGGCCCGCAGGCGCACCTTGGTTTTCGTAAAACGGAATCGCCCAGAAATAAATATCTTGTTCTAAACCACCGAAACTCAGATGCAGATCTTGATAATGCACACCACTAATGGATCTGAGATTTTCACAAAATTCTTTGAGGCTTTGCAATGACGTCGTACCCATGGGTAGAGCAGTTTCCGCAGAAAACCTGACATTGGTAATGCCCTCGTTGGTAAGCTCCCGAAAAATTCGATTGCACTCCAGGACTTCCCCTTCTTGATTTATTGCAAATGCAGCAATAGGAAGGCCATCCAGCAAAGACTGATACATCTCAACCCGATCCCTCAGTTTACGATTGGCACGGGCTATCTCTTTGGTGGCAGAGCGCATTCTGAATGCTAGCGAGAGCGTTACCACCAAGCTAATGATCAGTAAAAGGCTGAAAAAAAAGACTTCAAAATCCATGTGTCTTCCAGAAATACAGGGGACAAGCGACAAGCCACAAGCCACAAGCCACCGTGCTTCAAGTGACGTCTAGTCCATACACTTTGGCGTAATCAATAAGTTCAACAATATTGTGTACATTCAGCTTTTTCATAAGGTTGTACTTGTGAGTCGCTACCGTCTTCTGGCTTATAAAAAGCTGACGGGAAATTTCGATGTTTTTCTTCCCTTTGATCAAGTTCATCAACACGTCTTTTTCTCGATCAGACAATTTATGAAGGATGTCCGCATCTTTAGATGGTGCAGACCCATGAGAATCTCGCCTTGGAAAGACGTTGTTTCCCATCAAAATGGAACGAATAGTCAGCAGCACCGCTTGCTGGGGTTTGTTCTTTGTTAAAAACCCGTTTGCGCCCAAGTTGGCCACTTCGGGCGAAAATACCCGCTCTTCATGACTGGAATACACCAAGATCTTGATTTCTGAATCAATGCGCTGAATGTCCCGAATTATTTTCAGGCCGTCACTATCAGGCATGCTTAAATCGAGGATGACGAGATTCGGCTTTTTTAAGTGCAGAAACTCCCTCAAATCGTGGCCGTCACTACTCGTTCCAACCACTTCCATATCGGGCTGCGGTTCTATAATCATCGACAGCGCTAGCAGGATAACCGGATGATCATCAATCAAAAATATGCGCGCTTTCTCGGGATGTTTGGTATTTTTCATAAAATATGCTGCTCGTTTATTTTGATGCGTAATGGCACGGTCGTGCGATATTCACATTGAATTGTTTTGGTGGAATTATCACTGCATAGAAAATTACTTTTTCCAAGCCCGTTGTTATATTTTTCTGGGATTGAATCACCATTCCTCCGGTTTTTTCGAGAGAAAAAATAATCCGAAATGAAATAAGAATGCAGAGAAAATAGCCCAATGCCAAAAATGAGAAGGCAGCTCGCCGCCACCGCGTCAATTTCAGAAATAAATAAATGTCGCAATAAAATGGAGAACGCAAATGCGCTAATGGATGAAAAAAGCATCATGAGCGAGAAAATTTTATCTGGATTTTTACTTGCACCAGTGACGTAGATTTGCACGGCAAACGCCATGCTGGTAAAGAGCCGCCTGGCTTTGTTTTCTGGTGTTGGCTGCTCGTCATCCGTGCCGAACGTGCAATCAACGTTGCGTATTCCGTTGATTTTCAGATCACACCAATGCGGGCGGTTTGTACACCTCTTCTCAAAGGGCATATAACTACCGCTTGCGAGGGTGACATTCCTGATGGGAATATGCTTTATCATTAGCTCAACTCAGTCCATGCTGTCATTGCTGAATTCAATCACTCCCAATGCTTTAAATACATAAATATCAATTTATTTTCCACTAAACTAATTTTTAGTAATGCATAGGAAAAATCCTATGCCGCTGGTGTAGGTCGATGAGCTTCTGAATTTTAAGATGCGGTTCTGGATCAAACGATATGAGATCACGATGTTGCTCTGGTTTAGCGAGAAAGCATTGCAAATGCGGCGCTAACGAGTTTCTTGCTGCGGGAAGATTCCTGGTGTGGTGTCATGAAATCGCAAAACCGTGAAAGTACCTAACACCACATAGAGTTTCCGTACGTGCGACTGCTTAGGTTCAAGTAGAAATTGCCCACCTGGACCTATACATAGAAGTTCTTCTTATCCACCGGGGTTGAAAGCTCAACCCTTGTCAACGGCTAGCCCTTTTTTCGCCAAATGCCGATAGCAATAAAAAAGCCCCGCATCATCGGGGCTTTTAAAGGCGATATCGTGCTCAATAGATGGCTACGCGATAGCCATTACTAATGGCTCAAGGCGTGCCGATTTCGTAGAGTCCTGTCGGGTTCAGGTCTGCTACATAGAGGTTTCCGGCGGAATCCAGAGCGACACCCGTAGGTATTCCAAGTGAAAACGAACCTGTAGCAACATGGGTTATTGTGTTTGTGCCTGCCGCAATCTTGTAGACCAGGTGATCTGTAGAACCGGCCACGAAAATATTGCCAGCAGCATCTACGGCTGTTTTCCAGGCGTTCGCAATTGAAGTGGACCCCGGTATCAGCGTGGCGCTTGTGCCTCCGGCCGGAACTTTATACACGCCAGCACCCAGCGTAGTCACATACAAGTTGCCGGACGCATCCAGCGTAACAAGCGCCGCACCGGTCACCGAATTGGTCACCAGCGTGGCGGTCGATGAACCCGCCGGGATTTTATAAATGCTGCTCGCATTTTCATCGACGACGTACAAAGCGCCTGCGGCATCAATTGCGATATCAGAAATGGTGCTGAACGACTGATTGATCGTCACTGCAGTGGACGTGTTTGATCCCAAAGCGATTTTCCATACCGCCGTGGTATTTCCGTCTGCAATATATAGATTGCCACTCGTATCAAGTGCCATACCCCCGCAGATATTGAGTGTGAGCCCTGGAATCGCGGTAGCCGTGGTGCTACCTGGGGCAATCTTGTAGACATGCCCCCCGAATGTCTCGCAGGTATAAACGTTACCCGCAGGATCCACAAGGACATAGCCGAGAGAGGCAAATGCTGTGGCGGGTGCAAGCTTGATTGTTTGGGCGCAACTGATGGCAATGGTCGCAACATCGGCAACGACGTTCGAACCGCTTGCGCCACTCACTTTACAAATCAGTCCTGCTGGCTGCGTGCCGACCGTAACGTTGTAACTGCTGCCCAATGTGATGCCGGTGGCGAATGTGAATGTGCCGTTCGCGGTTACGGTAAGCGCATCAGCGCCGTTGTTTTGCAATATCAGGGTGCCACCGGTCAGACCGGATACTGTGCCGCCAACGGTATAGAGAGTGACGACTGGCGTTGGCGTTGCGGTTGGAGTTGGCACCGGAGTTGGCGTTGGAGCCGCCGTCGGAACGGAGGTTGGCTCAGGTGTCGGCGTAACAGCCACATGAGACGACGTGGACGTTGAATCACTGGAATCAAGCACACATCCAGCCAGCGCCATGGCCAGTACACCAGCCAGAAGGGAAGAGAACAGTTTCATGACATTCGCATCAAAATACGGGAGTGGGCGAATGTTAAAGTGCCTTACTTTTTTTTTCACCTTACGGGATTCGTGGTGTCGCATTATTCGTGAATGACGTGAATATATAAATCCACACCAATGTTGCGAGCACCATGACGGTAGTGCGCGACGACGATTCAGCCGGAACCGCGTTTGCGGCTTCGGCCAACTCGTAACCCGGTTGAAGGCCGATTCTCGGCATAAACGTTAACGAGAATCCGGGGTGGCGATATCTCACCGTGCCGATACCCCTGGTTTTGCGGGCAGCGTGCCCCGGATTCCCGCTGCGTTTATGCCGATGCCCGGCCTTCACCCGGGCTACGGTCGTCATCTGGGCAGGACCGTGTTTGCGGCTTCGGCCCACTCGTGCACCGGATACCCGTTCCGGAAAGCCCGCTCGAGCAATTGGCGATCGACCAGCCCCCAGACGCCCCAGGCACCACCGATGTCGTGCAGGTCCAGCCTTGACGCGGCATCGTAAAACGCCTGGTCGATGCGCAAGCCTGCTCCGACGGGAATGTCGGCCAGCGTGACATCGCGCAGGCCGTGCAGCGGATCAAAACAGACAAAGCGCCGGTAGACCTCCGGCACCCATTTGCCGTATCCGTTCATGCTTGCCGGAACCAATTGGCGGGCAGGCAGGGGTTGTTCGGCGGGGCCATTGGCCTGCCGCTGTTGCCAGTGCTCGGCGGTATCCACCTCTCCGGATGGGGTATCAAGCAACCAGGCAACAGGAACCAGTGCCATGTCACTGGTTTGCAGTTCCGAGCCATCGGTAAAGGTATAAACCAGTTGTGCCTGATCCAGGCTAGTTTGCGTTACGGCCAGGCACAAAGCGGCCTTGCGCACCATGTACGGATCAACAAATTGATTGACGATGCTTTGGGCGATAGTGGTCATCCTTGCACCTCCGTCGGGCGGGAGGCGGGTAGCGGCATCCGCCAGATCATCACCTCAGATTCATCGCTGGAAAACTGGTCCAGCAAGGCAGCATCGACCAGCCCCCATACCGTTCCCTCCGCCAGCCCCTGCGCCGCAGTGTAGAAACGTTGGTTGAGCAGTAACGGCGCTTGGGGTGGCAACTCACCCAGGTGAAACTCGCGCAGACCGTATTGCGGATTGAAACAAACGAACCGCCGCTCGTGTTCCGCCAGCCAGTGGCCAGATTCATCCTGAAAAGCCGGAACAAGGCCACGTTCCATGCGCTGCATCAGGCGGGTTTGCCCCTGGCGGCGCGCCATCTGCAGCCACTGGCTGGCATCGGCTACCTCGCCGGTGTGCAGATCAAGCAGTTGCTCAAGCACGCTCAGCCGCAACGTACTGGCGCGCAACTGCGAGCCATCGGCAAAGGTATAAATCATGGGCATCTGCCGGATATCCGATTGCGCAACCGCCAACTGGCGTGCCACAGCCAGCAGGGCATCGTAGCCAGGAATCTGCTCGAAGAGACTGCGGGCAATGGTGGTCATGACTGGCCTCCGTTGCGGCATGAGGCGGGTCGAAACTGGATATATCGGGGAAGGGAGGAAAGGGAGAAAAAAGAGAGAACGCGCACAGGCGGCGCGGGCGTGCCTTGTGGTCTGAACATGATGGTGCTTCCTTTGCTGGCGGTCTTGACTCCCGCCACCCCGCTGTCAAACGGGGTGGCGGAACCGGGCAGGGTTGACAGACCGGGCAAAGGAACCGGCAGGCCTTGCGGCCTCCCCACCCGGCCCGCCATAGATACAGGCGTGCGGGTGCGACGGACGCAAAAATAGCCGCGAAATTATCATAATTCGGCGGCTGTTGTCCGCCTTTGCTACCGGGCTGTCAAACCCGTCTGCGCTCTTACACGCAGACCTTCATGGTGCGGCTATCGGGCGGGTGAGGGTATACGGGTTTACCCTTATATTGGCGTGGAAGGAGTTGGAAATCTGGAAGTTCTTTGATGCGAATGCGGCAGGGTGGGTTGCCTCGTCTCACCGATTCCGTAGCCCGGATGAAGGCCGAGAATCGGCATAAACGCAGCGAGAATCCGGGATGCCATATTCGCAATATCACCTTCACTGGCCCGAGGCAGTGTATTACTGCCCCGGATTCTCGCTTCACTTCATCGGGGCTACTTGCTGAGCCGCTCACACTAATTGCTTCAAGGCCGGTGCAGGGAGTTGCTTAAATAGAAAGTGGCAGAGATGTAGTCATCACCACTATTGAAACCGGCTTTGCTGGAAAATTCGTAAATCCGTGCATCGGTAGTGATTTGGGCCGAGTCGGCACTTGCAAGTATTTTGCTATCTGCATCATCGGTGACCAAAAACGGAGTAGCGGCTTGTGCCAATTTGAGTGCTTCACCCGCGTTGCTGGTTTTGGCCAGAAAGTAATACCGGTACAAATTGGGTACGGTAGTGCCGCCTTTGTCCCAACGGAAAACATAAATAGCTCCGGTTGAGCCAATGGGGACCAAGGTTTTAAGCACGCCGGGATACGGGTTGCTTCGCGAGCTACCAATGCCTAATCCCGCAAAAAATACCGCCACCATTGCCAGTAGAATAACCAGCCATACCCATTTGCGCTTAAAACCCCCGGCGTTTTGCATATTCGATGCCAGCCTTGATTTGTTTTTGGTCCGAAGGATCATCCCCGTAAGGTGCTCGTCCCCAGTAAACGCCCCAGCCCGATGTGGAGGTGCGTGCTGCCTCTTGGGCGTAACCCGCTGCCCTCAGCAGCACAACTTCGGGAATGCCAAGCGCCGTTCCGGTAGCACCGTAATTGAAGTTGCCCAAATCGGCATACTGCCGACCACGCTGCTTGTAGTCCATAGGTCCGTGACCCCATACATGATCATAAAACCACTGTAGGAATTGGCATTGGCGAATTTGCCGCACGCTCTGCGTGCATCGATCATATTAAGGTCTACAGAAACGCCGGCCGGCGAAATGGGAGGAAAGGACATTGCGCATCCTTTGGCTGCGAGTTTACAAAGAAGACGCAAACCCTACGGCCATCCCCCATGTAATGAAATCCCCGTCATTTTCGATACATTTTCGATCAAGGACACACGTTATGGCGGGTGGGGTGGTATGCATTGGACAAGAAAAACCCGCAAAGCGTTTATCTTTGCGGGTTTTAGGTTTCTTTATGGGGGAGTATTTAAATCTGGTGCTGGTTGGTACAAGTGGGCCGGTGGGAGTCGAAAGAACGTCTATGTGTGGCTTTCTTGCTTAATGTGCACGATATGATTTTTTAAAAGTACCGACATAAGTACCGACAGTTTCTAATGCTTGTGCCGCTTTTACCACAACACTTCCAATACTCCATGGCCCAGTGGCTAGAGCTAAATCTTGTGTACTTGGGGAATCACGATAGGTCGGTCGTAGAATTAGTTACAAATACGCTGATTACCGATGTTCTGACAAGTTACCGTACGCCCGTCGCTAAAGTGAGTGATCGTCTGGTTTCCAATCTGCTGGGTGTTGGCGCTGGTACCATCGCTATAGTTGGTTATGCGCTGGTTGCCAAATTGTTGCGAGTTTGCTGATTGGCCGTTGCTGTAGTTCGTGATTGTCTGGTTGCCGAACTGCTGAGTAGTGGCAGACTGACCATTGTTGTAGTTAGTAATCGCCTGATTACCGAACTGTTGGGTAGTAGCGCTATTACCATATCCATCAGTACAGACCCGCTGATTACCAATGTATTGACAGGTGCTTTGCGCTTGGGCTTGACCCGCTGCAAGTGCTAGGGCAAGAACCGACAGTATTGAGATTGCTTTCATGAATATGTTGCCTAAAGACAGCGAAGAGAGGCATGCCGCTATTGGCTCTCCCTGGCTATGTTGATGTCATTTTGGGGTTGGGATTGACTGGGGCTTCGTTGCGAGCGTATGCCTGACCGGCCAGGAAGCATATTACGTCTTTCTTGACGTAGCAGGTAGATGCAAACCAGCTTTGTTTGGCAACCATTTTATCTTTGGGGTAGCGAAAAATGTCCTGCCAATATTGCATCAGGCGACGGTTGACTTTTCGGCCTTGTAAGTATGCAATTGACGAGGCCATAATATGCTGAGCGGAATTGACCTGCTTAAACTAGTTAAAGTGAGTCTTGATGAAGCATAATCAATACCTTGGCACCGTTAAGCTGGATGGTGTTGAATTGCCTGCGCTATTGTGTTCTGATGCGGATCGCCCTGATGTTTTGAGTTTGCAGGTATACAACCCGGCAACTGGCTATTCGGCACTCTTCACACTGCGAGAAATAGAAAAAAAGATAGATAAATCTATCTACGCTGTCGTAGAGGCCTTCGGTCCTGACAAGGAAAAACCATCGCAAACTGTCTCCATAATTGGAGATATTAATCCAAAGGGCGAATTAAAGGTTGAAATTACCGAAGGCACGGATGGAGGCGTCCTTGGAAAAAGTACTGACGGGAAGTCATCTTTTGCATTCAAGGCACCTTCGAGCGAAGAGACGTTTGAGCCAGTTTATATATGCGAAGACTGGCTTGATTTTTTAAAATGGATTAAGGAAAATAAAAATAATATTGGCTCTTTTAGAGGTCATGGCAATTCTAAGTTTCATTTGAAAACGACATTGGCACGTGCTGGGCGTACAGTTATGCCTAGATATTGCAATGAAACTTTGCCAATGTTTCAGGAGCATGTTGAGGCATTTAAAAATCAACGAATTAATAGAAATGATGCAGCAGAATATTCATATTTGCTGGCATTAGCGCAACATCATGGCCTCCCAACGCCGATGCTTGATTGGTCTCGCTCACCATACGTGGCGGCATTCTTTGCCTTTTCTGATTATCTTGAAAACAAAGATAATAGAAAGGATGTTACGCATGTGCGGGTATTTGCGCTGACGCGCGCGTTCTACGACGCTCATCAGCCTCCTATTGTTTCGTTGAATGCATACGGACCGTACGCATTTGCGTTAAGCGCCACGGCACGCGACAATCCGCGCCTTTATGCTCAACAAGGCAGCTTCTTGGTTACGAACGTTTGTGACGTGGAAAAATTTCTGAGAGAACTTGAGCAATTTAATAATGCTGCATATCTCTACGCTGTAGATATACCGGTCTCAGAAGTAATCGTTGCTCTTGAAGATCTGAGATATATGGGAATTAATCCCGCAACAATGTTTCCTGGTCTTGATGGGATAAGCAAGATGATGAAGCAAGAAATGGCTTCAAGAGACCTCCAAACTTTTAATGCTGCGGAAGGAAATTTAGCGGCAGAGAATGGATCAAAGCTATAAATCTTAGTTCTGTAGGGTGCGCATTGATGCGCACCGTCTCCCTAGACTAGCTGATTTCACGAACATCTTGTCAATGTGTGAAGCTGAAACCGGAGGTGGTTTGTTGGAGCAAGACGGCAATTCGCCAGGGAATTCAGATTCAAATTTGAAACAATAAAGCGGGTCAGGGGATGGGGCTGCGGCTGAAATCGGCCCCCCCATCGTGAGGACTGCTTTATTGCTCGCGTGCAGGGTCAATTTCCTGGGCGCGCGTTGTTTTGCGGGAGCGCCAGGTGGTTTCCGCTATTCCTGCAATCGCTACCAACATGCCAATCAGCACGGCCCACAACCCAACTTGGGAATACATCAGCAGCCCAATGGCGATACCCCATGCGGCGTTGAGCAGTAACTTTTTTGTGCTGATTTTGGGGTGTTGGGTGGGCGTCATGTTCTTGTTTATCAAGTTACTTCTCCATGCCCGGACCACAATCCAGGCCCGCAAAAACAAACGCCCGGAACCGCATAACGGCGCCGGGCGCAGAAGTGAAACTGGTGGAGCCGGTGGGAGTCGAACCCACGTCCGAAAGTCCTCTACGAAGAGTTCTACATGCTTAGCCTGGTCAACTGGATTTAACCTTTAACGAGCCGACCGGCAGGCTTGTTTCGGGCGAGTCACCTTAGTTTGACACTGCATCAAGTGACCCGATGCAGCGCGATCCCTTCTATATGACTCTGCTACCGGTTGCCCGGTCTACCCGAAGGGAGAAGTAGTGCAGAGCCTAGCTGGTTAAGCAGCTAGGGCGTAAGTTTCGTCGTTTGCAACTAACTTGGTTCAGTGTTTTACGGGTAACTGAGAACCCGGCATGCCCTCATCCGCTTTGTAACCCCCGTCGAAACCATGGCGGCCCCAGATGAAGAATGCCTAGTATACCTCGAAACCGCATTTCGGCGCAGCCCCACCGTGTGAGCGCTGTTGGTGTGCGGGTGACTGGTCCGGATTATTGGGTTTGATTCTGGGTTTGGTTCTGGCCTTGCACCCAAGCAACAATCCAGTCGGGTAGCGGCGGTGACGGGTGGGTAATGCCGCCCAATGCCATCAGGTCGCTGGTGAGCACAGAGCCGCCGGTTCTGCGCAAAAAGCGGGCGGCGACCACGGCTACGGCAATGATTTCGCCTTTGCGCTCTATGCGGTGCTGCAGGAATACGGCTTTCTCGTCCCAGCCCAGTACGTCGGTTTGCACTTCAAACCGCTGCCACACAGTCAGCGCTTTGCGAAAGTGGATGGTTTCCATTGCCACCACCGGAAACCAGCCCGCCTGCTTGACCTTGTCGGCCAGGCCAGAGCGAATCATCAAGTCGGTGCGGGCCAGGTCGAGCAGGGTGAAATAACGGCCATTGTTCACGTGCCGCAGGATATCCAGATCATTGGGGTAGACCTGATAGGGCGTGCGACAGGGGCCGAGTACCGGGCACACTGGTCTGAAGCGCGCAAACAGCATTTGCCAGATCAAACGAAAATAAAGATTCATGTTTTGGGCCAGAAGGACGGGTCAGGTCAAGGAAGGGTCAAAGCAGGATCAGAATTCGCAAAAACCGCATTGAGCGACGGTTTGTTTTGCGTGCACACTGCCATGCAATTCATCGCGTGTTATGCCGTCGTACTTTGTCGATTGCGCAACACGCAGTAAATACGGCAAAACCGGAGGCCCCATGTTTAAAGCGTTATTGTTGAACCAGTCAGATGCCGGGTTCTCGGCGCAGGTTACAACGCTGGATGAAGCGGCATTGCCAGAAGGCGATGTGCAGATTGATGTGCAGTTCTCAACACTCAATTACAAAGATGCGCTGGCGATTGGCAATACCAGCCCGATCGTGCGCAAGTGGCCGATGGTGCCCGGCGTGGATGGTGCGGGCATCGTTACCGCATCGCGCCATGCGGATTTCAAACCCGGTGATGCAGTAGTGCTTAATGGCTGGGGCGTGGGAGAGCGCCATTGGGGCTGCCTGGCTCAAAAGGCCAGTTTGTCGGGAGACTGGTTGATTCCGCTGCCTGCGGCGTTTACACCTGCGCAGGCCATGGCCATTGGCACCGCCGGTTATACCGCCATGTTGTGCGTGCAAGCGCTGGAACGGCACGGGCTTACTCCGGCAGACGGCCCGATTCTGGTTACCGGTGCGACTGGCGGCGTGGGGTCGATTGCGGTGGCCTTGCTGGCTCGCCTGGGTTACTCGGTGACAGCGCTTACGGGTAAAACCACGGCGAGCGATTATTTGCAGCAGTTAGGCGCTACCGAGGTGCTGGATCGGGCCGCGTTTGCCGCTGCGGGTAAACCATTGCAGAAAGAACTGTGGGCAGGCGTGATCGATTCGGCCGGTAGCCATACGTTGGTGAACGCGTGTGCCCAGGTGCGTTATGGCGGCGCGGTTGCCGCATGCGGGCTGGCGCAAGGAATGGATTTGCCGGGCACCGTCGCACCGTTCATTTTGCGTGGGGTGACGCTGTATGGCATTGATAGCGTGATGGCACCTAAAGCCCGCCGCATGGCTGCATGGCAACGGCTGGCGCAAGATCTGGATCACGATTTGCTGCGTGCGGCGACCACGCAGATTGGTCTGGCCGATTGCGTTGATGCCGCGCAGGACATTCTGGCCGGGCGGCATCGCGGGCGGTTTGTGGTAGATGTAAACCGGTAAACCACTTACTTGAGGCAAGACGCAGTGCGCGCCTTGCCTCAATTATTCATCCGCAGTTGGCTGTGCTCAGGCCGGTAGGTGCGCCAGCAAATCCAGCGGGTGACCAATGCTCAGGTCGGCGCCCCAATTTTCGGGCTGGTCGGTGCTGGCGATATAGCCGTAGCTGGCAATGACTGTTGTCATGCCCACTCGGCGGCCGGCCTCGATATCGCGTTCGGCATCGCCCACATAAATGCAGTTGGCAGGGTCCACGCCCAGCGCTTCGGCAGCGTGGTACATCGGCTTGGGGTCTGGCTTGGGTGCGCCCACGGTATCGCCAGACACCACCACGCCTGGCGCGAACGGCAGCGGCAGCAGGGCCACCAGCGGGTCGGTAAATCGCGCCGGTTTGTTGGTGACAATGCCCCAGCGCCAACCGCGCGAAACAATCGCTTCGATCAGCGGAGTGACGCCATCAAACAAAATGGTGTCATCGGCCAGATGTAGCGCGTAGTGCGCCAGAAAACGATCCCTCAAGGCGATGAATTGTTCGGGCTGCTGTGGAGTGATGCCAAAACCTAGCCCAATCAAACCACGCGCGCCGTGCGAGGCAATGGGGCGAATGGCCTGATAGGGTTGCAGCGGCAGACCTTCTTCGGCCAGCAGGCGGTTGAGCGCGGCGCCCAAGTCTGGCGCGGTATCCGCCAGCGTGCCATCCAGATCAAACAAGACTGCGCGAACGGGGTCGGTCATTGCGAGTGGATTCCTGATATTGCTGAGCGCGCCGCCGCCGAGTCAGTTGGCGGCTGGATGTGGCCGGTTGCGGATAGGTTAGAGCGGCTTGCGGCAAGCCACCATGTAATTGACGTCAGTATCCGCGCCCAGTTTGTAAACCTTGGTGAGCGGGTTGTAGGTTAGCCCGGTAAGCGCTACGGTTTCGATGCCGCTGGTGCGGGTCATGCGGCCCAGTTCAGACGGCTTGATGAACTTGGCGTAATCGTGAGTACCGCGTGGCAGCATGCCCATGATGTACTCGGCGCCGAGTACGGCCAGCGCATAGCTCTTGGCGTTGCGATTGAGCGTGGAGAAAAACAGCCAGCCACCTGGTTTTACCAGTCGTGCGCAGGCTTCAATAATGCTGGCGGGCGAGGGGACATGCTCCAGCATTTCCATGCAGGTCAGCACATCGAACGATTCGGGCGCTTCTTCGGCCAGCGCCTCGACCGCAACTTTTCGATATTCCACACTCAAGCCAGATTCATGCAAATGCAGCTTGGCGATTTTGAGTGATTTGTCGGCCAGATCAATGCCGGTCACCTGCGCGCCACTGGCCGCCATGCCCTCGGACAAAATACCGCCACCGCAGCCCACATCCAGCACCTTTTTGCCCGTCAGGCCAGCGTGCTCATCAATAAATGCCAAGCGCAGCGGGTTGATGTCGTGCAGCGGTTTGAACTCGCTGGTTTTGTCCCACCATTTGTGAGCCAGCGCCGAAAACTTGGCGATTTCGGCGGCATCGGCGTTCAGGATGTTGTCGGGCGCGGATTGGGGTTCTGTCATGATTTCTTGCCTTCCATGCGCGCTTGCCAGCGGCGGGCGCGGGTGAGGATTTCCTGGCGATTCAGGCTGGTGTGCTGGCCATTGTGATACACCGTGCGGCCAGCAATCCAGACGTGGCTGACCTGGGTGCGGTCAGCGGCGTAAACCAGATGCGATACCGGATCGTAACATGGCGCGGTGCCTGCCGCAGAGAGGTCAACGGCGATCATGTCCGCCTGTTTGCCTGCCACCAGGCTGCCGATGCGGTCCTGCCAGCCCAGTGCTTTGGCGCCATTGAGGGTGGCCATTTCCAGTGCTTGCCACGCGGGCAGTGCTTCGGGATTGCCGCTCTGGCCCTTGGCCAGCAAGGCGGCCATGCGCAGTTCGGCGAACATATCCAGCTTGTTATTACTGGCAGCACCATCGGTGCCGATGCCGACGTTGATTCCGCCAGCGATTTGATCGGCAATGCGGGCAAAGCCGGATGCCAGTTTCAGATTCGATGCCGGATTGTGCGAGACGTTCACCCCGTGCCGCGCCAGCAGCGCGATTTCTTCATCGGTGGTGTGTACCATATGCGCGGCAATTAACTGGTTGCTTAGCAGGCCCAGCCCGGCCAGCCGTGCCAAAGGACGCGTGCCGTGCTCTTTGAGGCTGCCAGCAATTTCGTCCTGGCTTTCGTGAATATGGCAATGAATACCCACGTTCAGTTGATCGGCCAGCATGATCACATTGCCGAAGGTGGCATCGCTTACCGTATACGGCGCGTGTGGTGCCAAGGTGAACCCAACCAGTGATTCGCCGCGGAATTCATCCATGCAGGCGATAGCTTTGCGGATGTAGTCGTCGGCATTGCTGGCATACGCTGTGGGGAACTCCAGAATCGAGCAACCCACCATCATGCGAAAATCGCTGGTCAATGCAGCGCGGGCAACAGTGCTGTGGTGAAAGTACATGTCGTTGGCGCAGGTGGTGCCGCCAGCAATCATTTCCGCGATGGCCAGTTGCGTGCCATCGAAGACAAATTCATCAGATACAAACTTCCCTTCAGCCGGCCAGATGTGCTCGTTCAGCCAGGTCATCAGTGCCAGATCGTCGGCATAGCCACGCAGCAAAGTCATGGCTGAGTGAGCGTGCAGATTGATCAGCCCGGGCAGCAAGGCGTGATCCGGCAGGTGGATGCGCTCGGCTTGTGGATACTGCTGCAGGGCCTGAGACACCGGCAGCAGGGCGCGGATATGTTCCCCCTCCAGCACCAAGGCATGGTCGGTTAGAACCAGCGCTTGCGGTTCAATCGGGATAATCCAGCGCGGAATGATGACTTGTATGGGCATGCGATGCTTGCAAAGGCAATATTTGAGAGGGAAAGGCGGCTGAGCCAGCCTTGAAGATTCGGGGCGCTAGCTTGATAACTGGATATTACAGACTGTAGAAAAGCAAAAAGCCGACCAGTTGGTCGGCTTTTTTGCTTGCGCGCCGTGAATTACTTGGCAGCGGAAGCGTCCGAAGCAGCAGCGTCGGAAGCAGCAGCAGGAGCAGCAGCAGCGTCGGAAGCGACGTCGGAAGCAGGTGCAGCAGCAGCGTCGGAAGCGGCCGGAGCAGATGCTTCAGCAGCAGGAGCGGATGCATCAGCAGGAGCTTCATCTTTCTTGCCGCAAGCGGTGAGTGCGAGGGCCAGCAGGGCAGCAACGAGCAGAGACTGTTTCATTCTTCTTACCTTTAGCAGAATGGGGGGTTGGACAAGTAAATTACAAATTACAGCGTTGTTAGGCTATCGACCGTGATCGATGGCTATTTGGAAACCAGTTACATCACTGACGACCGACGGGCGGAATTCTAGCACGATTTGAATAAAAGGGTAGCCTGGGAGGCGCACCAAACTGTAGCGCGCTGAGATTTTTACAACAAATGTCAAACGCTCATAAATCAAGCCTACGCCAATCTGGCGTAACGTTCGAACATTCCCACGCCTTATCAAAGGCTTGTCGCATTTTAGCGACGTCGCGCGCATCGTCTGCGCATTCACTTTTCGGCCAATCAAAGTGACAACGTCTTACAAACCGTTGCATATCGGCCAGAATAAATGGCGAAAACAACGCTGGCATATCCGGATTAGCCAAATGCATCTGTAATCTTTGATTCTGGCGATTCTCCAATTCCAGTAGCAACGGACATTGGCTGGCAATGAATTCGGTTGAATGCGCCAGAATGCGGATCTGCGCTGCGGGATTGCGCGCCAGCAAGGCGGCCATGGCCTCGGTCATGGCGCGGCTCTCAAGGCCGCACTGGCTGAAGTCTCGTTCGTACATCATGAGGCTGTGGCTGGCGCCCTGAATCAGCGCCAGTGTGGCCTCACGATATTCTTTGTAAGTCTCAAATTTTGCCGACATGAAGGTAGCCATAGTCGTAGCAGGTATAGAGCGCTTCGAGTACTGCATCGTCATATTGCGCCGCTGGCAGGCGGCGGCTATCGGCCAGGCGACGCAAGGTTTCCACCGCGTCTGCTTCGGCCTCCAGTTCTTCGCCATTAATAAAGAGCTGTTCTCCTTCATAGAGCATGAGGGATTTCAGGTCCAGATAAACGCCCTGTGCCTGCGCTTGTTCGGCAAATTCGTCAAAATCCAGTGCTTCATCTGGCGCGGTGTAGAACACGTGTGGTTTGGGCTCGGTAAAGTAACGGCCAACAAACTTGCGCACATCGGCGTCGGTCCACGTTAGTTGCGTGAGCATTGATTCGATTTTGCCCACAAAGGCCAGATCAATCTCACCCGGTCGAGCAGTGGGTTGACGCTCCGGATCGCCATAAACGCCGGTCAGACGCAGCTCGTCTTGCAGGTATTCCAGAAACTTGCCGACGATTTCCTGTTCAGTGGGCGCCCGAAAACCGATCGAATATGTCATGCCAGGTTCCAGCGCCACGCCGTAGTGCGCGTATTTGGGCGGCAGATACAGCATGTCGCCGTGATCCAGAATCCATTCCTGTTCGGATGAAAAATCGCGCAAAACGCGGATGGGCGCGTCTTCAATAAAATTGCCCGCGTCATCGCTGGAAATCTGCCAGCGCTTTTTGCCGCCCACCTGCAGCAAGAACACATCATAAGAATCGTAGTGTGGGCCAACCGTGCCGCCCGGTGGGGCGTAGGAGATCATCAGATCGTCCAGCCGGGTATACGGCAAAAAATTGAATTCATAGAGCAGATCAGCAATATGCGGCACGTGGTGATTCACGCTCTGCACCAGCACTGTCCAGTCGGTTTCTGGCAATCGGTCAAAGCGGCTGGCGCGAAACGGGCCGTTTTCTACCAGCCAGCGCTCATCACGACGCTCAATGAGCCGCGATTCCACGTCATCTTGCTGAGCGAGCGCAATCAACCTGGGTAAATCAATCAGTTCTGGGAAATCTTGCCAGGCATTGCGGATCAATAACGGCTGCTTTTGCCAGTAATCTGTCAGAAATTGCTCTGCAGTCAGTCCACCCAGGAGTTGTTTGTTCATTGGCTCGGCTATAACGGAGAAAAACGAGGCAATCATTATCCCACTACGCAAGGGAGCTGACATGCTCAAAGACGGGGAAATTGCACCGGACTTTGCATTACACGATGCCCAGATGCAGTTGATCCGGCTATCGGATTTGCTTGGGCAACATCATGTGGTGCTCTATTTCTTTAACAGGGATCACTCTCCTGGCGGAGTGACCGAGGCCGTAGAGTTCAGTGATCGCGCCGAAACATTTCGGGCGCACGGCACGCTGGTGTTGGGCGTGAGTCTGGATGACTGTCTGGCGCATGAGGCTTTTCGCGATGAACACGGCATCGAATTTCATCTTTTGTCTGATGCGGAAGGCGAGGTGAGCCGGCTCTATCATGTTTTGCGGGAATGGGTGGGCGCAGGCATGGTAAAATACGGGATTGAACGCTCTACCTTTGTGATCGACCGGCAGGGCGTGATCCGCCACGCGCTGTATCACGTGCTCCCGAAAGGGCACGCGGCGGAAATACTTTCACTTGTTAAACAGTTAGGATAAACCCGATGCAAATCGCCAAAGACACGGTCGTAACGCTGAACTACGAGATGTTCGACACCTCGGGCAAATCGCTCGACAAAACCGAACAGCCTATCGTTTATCTGCACGGCGGTTACGACAACATTCTGCCGCTGGTAGAAGAAGCACTGCATGGCAAGGCCAAGGGTGATTCCATTGATGTCACCATGGAACCCGATGATGCATTTGGCGAATACGAGCCAGAACTGGTGCGTAAAGAAGCCAAAGACGTGTTCCCGATGGAAGTTGAAGCCGGCATGATGTTTGAAGCCGATGATCCTGCCACTGGCGACGTCATGCTGTTCCGCGTAACCGAAATCAACGGCGGTGAAGTCACCGTTGACGCTAACCACCCGTTCGCAGGCGTGAAAATCCGCTTTGTGGGCAAGGTAGAAGACGTCCGCGCGGCAACTGATGAAGAAATCGCGCACGGTCACGTGCACGGCGAACACGGTCATCATCACTAAGCCGTAGCGCAAGGTGTGCAGGGCTGGCCCGATGCCTTGATGGCATGCGAGCGTTGCAAAAGGCGAACCAATGCGGTTCGCCTTTTTCTATTTTGTGGTGGGCGAAAGGGCTTCATTAGCCCAAGGCATCTCAATTTGTCCTGGTTTTGTAGCCCGGATGGAGCCACAGGCGAGAATCCGGGGTGCAACGGTGGAAAATTTAAATGTTGGTGGTTTGTTGGCGCATTGCGGTCCCGAATACCCGCTGCTCCATTGCAATTGTCATGTGTAACGTTCAAGGGCGTTGCGGGGGAACCCCCGAAGGGCAGCTCCATCCGGGTTACGGGCAGAGGTTCGCCATTTTCATGTTGCATCACTGATCGCAAAAACGCCTCTGAAAGGCACTGTTTTGGCGCTTTCAGAGGTTCTGGTTTTACCCGTTTTGGTGCCCGCCCAAGCATCCTCGCAACACCGAATATCCGCTTTCGACAGGCTGTCTCAATCGTGCAACGCCTCCTATGCCGCATGAATAAAGGCTTCGCGTTATGCATTGCAAATATATTTCCGTTTGTCGCCTTATCACATCTTTTTCCGGTTGCGCTAGCGCTGGGTCTTCCCCTAGTATTTGTGTCTGAACGTTGAGTCGAACACAAGATGTAGTGGTTCTTCACAATTTATACACAGAATTGTCCACAGTGGGTCGGTCCACTCCCAAGTCTTTGATTTGTGGAACAAACCGGCCACAAATAACACCTAGCCAGAAGGAAGCACGCGCAAATGTACGCCACACTGGATAGCACCGCAGGAAGCCGCATGACCGAAGCTGTAGATCCCCAAGTTGCCACCGATAACACTCGCTACGAGCAATATAAAACCATTCGCCGTAACGGCGCTGTGGTGCCGTTTGCGCCGTCCAAAATCACGGTAGCCGTGACCAAGGCGTATATCGCTGTGCATGGGAATCAAGCTGCGGCCAGTGCAGCGGTGCGTGAACGGGTGGAAGCGCTGACCGAGCAGGTCGTCAACGCGCTCATGCGCCGCAAGCCTGAAGGCGGTGCAATCCATATTGAAGATATCCAGGACCAGGTTGAACTGGCCCTGATGCGTTCCGGCGAGCATGACATCGCCCGCGCTTATGTGCTGTATCGCGAGCAACGCAAGTCGGATCGCGCCGCCAAGGGCGAAAGCCACGAGATCACCACCGAGCAACACGGCAGCATCAATGTCGCGTTTGATGACGGCAGCCGTCGCCCGCTGGATATCGCTCGCCTGAAGGCCCTGATTGCTTCGTCTTGCTCCGGTTTCGAAAAAGAAACCAGCGCATCGACCATCCTGGCTGAAACGCTGAAGAACCTGTACGACGGTGTGCCGGTTGAAGAAGTGCGCAAGTCGGCGATTCTGGCGGCACGTGGCCGTATTGAAATCGACCCGGCCTACAGCTTTGTCACTGCGCGTCTGCTGCTGGATGTAGCTCGCCGCGAAGTGTTGGGCGAAGAAGCCAGCCATGAAGAAATGGCGACCAAATACGCTGAAGCGTTCCCGCGCCTGATCAAAAAGGGCATCGAGAACGAACTGCTGGACGAAAAACTCGGCCAGTACGATCTGGCGCGCCTGGGCGCAGCGCTGGATCACACCCGCGATTACAAATTCGGCTACCTGGGTCTGCAAACCCTGTATGACCGCTATTTCCTGCACGTGCACGGCACCCGCATTGAACTGCCGCAAGTGTTCTTCATGCGCGTGGCCATGGGCCTGTCGCTGAACGAAGTGGACCGCGAAGCGCGCGCCATCGAGTTCTACAACGTGTTGTCGACCTTTGACTTCATGTCCAGCACCCCGACACTGTTCAACTCCGGTACCCGTCGCAGCCAATTGTCCAGCTGCTACCTGACCACCGTGGCTGATGATCTGGAAGGCATTTATGAAGCACTGAAAGAAAACGCGTTGCTGTCCAAGTTTGCCGGTGGTCTGGGTAATGACTGGACGCCAGTGCGTTCGCTGGGTAGCCACATCAAGGGCACCAACGGCAAATCGCAAGGCGTGGTGCCGTTCCTGAAAGTGGTGAACGACACCGCCGTGGCGGTGAATCAGGGCGGCAAGCGCAAAGGCGCGGTCTGCGCGTACCTGGAAACATGGCACGCAGATATCGAAGAATTCCTGGAACTGCGCAAGAACACCGGTGATGATCGCCGCCGCACCCACGACATGAACACCGCGAACTGGATTCCGGACTTGTTCATGAAGCGTGTGATGGAAGGCTCTGACTGGACTCTGTTCTCGCCAGCTGAAACACCAGATCTGCACGATCTGTACGGCAAGAAGTTTGAAGAGGTTTACACCCGCTACGAGGAAAAAGCGGCGCGTGGCGAAATGCGCGTAGCCAAGAAGCTGCCGGCACAAACCCTGTGGCGCAAGATGCTGACCATGTTGTTTGAAACAGGTCACCCATGGATCACGTTCAAAGACCCATGCAACATCCGTAGCCCGCAACAACATATTGGTGTGGTTCACAGTTCCAACCTGTGCACTGAAATCACCTTGAACACCAATGACAGCGAAATCGCGGTATGTAACCTGGGTTCCGTGAACCTGGCGAACCATCTGAAAGACGGCAAGCTGGATTCCGAAAAAGTCGGCCGCACCGTGAAGACTGCGATGCGCATGCTCGATAATGTGATCGACATCAACTACTACGCTGTGCGCAAGGCCCGTAACTCCAACCTGAAACATCGCCCGGTGGGTATGGGTCTGATGGGCTTCCAGGATGCGTTGCACACCCTGCGTATGCCGTATGCCTCTGACGCCGCCGTGCAGTTTGCTGATGAATCGATGGAAATCATCGCTTATCACGCTTACTGGGCTTCGACCGAACTGGCACAGGAACGTGGCACCTACCCAAGCTACAAGGGCAGCCTGTGGGACCGTGGCATTCTGCCGCAGGACTCCAACCAACTGCTGGCCGAAGAGCGCGGTGGTTACCTGGAAGTGGATACCAGCTCACAACTGGACTGGACATCGCTGCGCGAACGCATCGCCACCTACGGTATGCGTAACAGCAACTGCCTGGCGATTGCGCCGACCGCAACGATTTCCAACATTGTTGGCGTAGATGCTTCGATCGAACCGACTTACCAGAACTTGTTCGTGAAATCGAACCTGTCTGGCGAGTTCACCGTGATCAACGATCACTTGGTGCATGACCTGAAAGAACGCGGTCTGTGGGATGAAGTCATGATCTCCGACCTCAAGTACTTCGACGGTTCCGTGGCCAAGATCGACCGCATTCCGGCTGACCTGCGCGAGCAATATGCCACTGCGTTCGAGATGGACCCGAAATGGCTGGTGGAAGCCGCATCGCGTCGCCAGAAGTGGATCGACCAGGCCCAAAGCCTGAACATCTACATGGCCGGTGCCTCGGGCAAGAAGCTGGACGAACTGTACAAGCACGCATGGTTGCGCGGTCTGAAGACCACTTACTATCTGCGTACTTTGTCTGCCAGCAGCGCTGAGAAGTCGACAGGTCGTGGTGGTGAACTGAACTCGGTGCCGGTGGATGGTGGCTTGTCTGCACCTCCTGCCCCTAACGCACCGGCAATCCCTTCGGCACCCGCAGCGCCAGCCGCGGTAGCAGAAATGGAACCCGCAACCGACATGAAGTTTTGCTCCATCGACAACCCTGATTGCGAGGCTTGCCAGTAAAGCCGCGTGACACACCGCCCCGCTTTCGGGGCGGTGTTGTTGTCAGATCAGACAAAGCTCGGACAGATCGAAATAGCCAGGCGGAACAACGTTTTGCCTGTAGACAGGTCCAAATGGTTTGCCCAGAGGGTTTGCCACAATGCTGAAGCGGCTGTTGCTGTTATTGACTTGCATCGTGCTGTTATCGGCTTGCGCCACCAGGCCGCAACTCTCCACCACTGGCATTATGGTGCCGCCAGCGGGGCAGGCTTATGCGGTACTGGCCATTACGTTTACCAGTTTTGATCGCGACACCACCAATACCAGCGTGGTGCTGCAAGGCCCGATGGGCCAGAAAGAATATTTTGCCCAAGTCATGACGGACTTTATCCGCGATGCGGGCGATATCCCGGATACGCCGGGCAAGCTGCACCTGATTACCTTGCCGCCGGGCCACTACACCATGCCGATGGCTTGGGGGCGCTGGAATGACGGCAGCGATACGATCATGTTCAGCCACCATGTAGACCGGATACCGCTGAATCTGCAGTTTGATGTTGCAGCGGGCGAAGTGATTTACCTGGGCGACGTGCATCTGGATCTGAATCTGCGATCCAGCGCGCGATTAAGCGATCAGCATGCCCGGGATTTCAACCATATAAAAACCATCTGGAAAGTGCCGGATACCTCCAGCATCCAGATTCGCTTGCCGCAACCGATACCGGGAACGGCAACGCCAGCAGTACAGCCCGCGCAATAGCGGGGCAGCATCGCCACTGATGCATGCAACTACGGCAACAAGAAGAGTGCCAGAAATACACGAACGAGCGGAGTGCGCGGATGAATCACTTCATCGCTATCTGACTGATTCAAAGTACAAAATTTGATTTTTACTCATTCTGATTAATTTAGAGTTATTTGAAAGGACCAACCCATGCTGAGTTTTGACGACGACATCGTTTCCGCCCCGGCCCCCAAGCCTGCTGCCCCCGCTGCCAGCACTCATGCTGTACCGGCATCGGCCATCAGCAACCGTGTGCGCGCCGACGACAAACGCGTCATCAACGGCACTACCGACGTCAACCAGCTGGTGCCGTTCAAGCACAAATGGGCGTGGGAAAAGTATCTGGCGCAGTGTGCAAACCACTGGATGCCGCAAGAAGTGAACATGCAGCGCGACATCGAACTGTGGAAGAGCCCCAATGGCCTGACCGACGACGAACGCCGTTTGGTGAAGCGCAACCTGGGCTTCTTTGTGACCGCCGATTCGCTGGCCGCCAACAACATCGTGCTGGGCACATATCGCCAGATCACCTCGCCAGAATGCCGCCAGTTCTTGCTGCGCCAGGCGTTTGACGAAGCCATTCACACCCACGCTTACCAATATATTGTGGAAAGTCTGGGCCTGGACGAAGGCGAAGTGTTCAACGCCTACCAGGAAGTGGCGTCGATCCGCGACAAAGACGAATTCCTGATTCCGTTCATCAACGTGCTGACCAACCCGGAATTCAAAACCGGCACGCTGGAAACCGATCAGCAACTGCTGCGTTCGATCATCGTGTTTGCCTGCATCATGGAAGGCCTGTTCTTCTACGTCGGCTTTGTGCAAATCCTGGCGCTCGGCCGCCAGAACAAAATGACCGGCGCTGCGGAACAGTATCAATACATCCTGCGTGATGAATCGATGCACTGCAATTTCGGCATCGACTTGATCAACACCATCAAGCAAGAAAACCCGCAACTGTGGACTGAGCCTTTCAAAAACGAAATCTATGACCTGTTCAAAAAGGCCGTAGAACTCGAATATGCCTACGCCGAAGACACCATGCCGCGCGGCGTGCTGGGCCTGAACGCCAGCCAGTTCAAAGAATACCTGCGCTTCATCGCCAACCGCCGCCTGCAACAAATCGGCCTGGAAGCTTTGTTCCCCGGCGTCTCTAACCCATTCCCATGGATGAGCGAGATGATCGACTTGAAGAAAGAAAAGAATTTCTTTGAGACTCGGGTAACTGAGTATCAGACGGGTGGGGCGTTGAGCTGGGATTGAGGTTGTGTGTTTGAAGAAAAAAGCCGCTTTATGCGGCTTTTTTCTTTTAGGTTTTTAGAAAAGCATCGTAGCCCGTATGAAGCGCAGCGAGAATCCGGGGTGGCAATGTATCACTGGTTCATCTGCATATATCTTGGCGAATATGGCAACCCCGGATTCCCGCCTGCGGCTTCATCCGGGCTACATGATCGAGTCATTTCTGTAGCCCAGATGAAGCGTGGCGAGAAGCCCGCCCGTTTATTCCTGCGCCGGAGGTACTACCGTTGCTGGCGCAAAACTCGTCGGCTGGCTGGCCACGGTTACTCCGCCATGAATGCGATGCTGGTGGTTGTCGGCAAACATGTAATACGGAAACGGCCGGGCTGGTTCGCTGGCTTGATCCAGTCGCGCAACCAGTTCGGTGGGGATATCGAACTCCAGCGAGCGCAGGGTTTGCTGCAGCTGTTCCGGTTTGGTGGCGCCGACGATCACGCTGGCAACGCCTTTGCGGTGAGACAGCCAGTTAAGCGCCACTTGCGCCATTGGGCGGTTGAGTTCGTTGGCGACTTTTTCCAGCTCGGCCACGATTGCAAAATTGCGTGGGGTCAGTTTTTCAAAGCCGGGCGAGGGTTTGTCTGCCACTTGCTGCAAACGCCCATCGCCAAACTGGCCGCCCTGGCTGGGTTTGTATTTGCCAGACAACAGACCCATCGCCAGCGGGCTCCAGGTGACCAGGCCCATGCCCAGTTCAGTAGCCAGATCAGCAAATTCAAGCTCGGCGTTGCGCTCAATCATCGAGTATTCCAGCTGCATGGCGGCGACCGGCTCGTAGCCGCGCCACTGCGCAATGGTTTGGGCGCGACCAGCATACCAGGCTGGCGTATCGGACAAACCCACGTAGCGGATCTTGCCCGCGCGCACGGCATCGTCCATGGTGCGCATCACTTCTTCCACTGGTGTCATGCGGTCCCACGTATGCAGGTAGTAAAGATCGATGTAGTCCGTGCCCATGCGCTTGAGCGAGCCATCCAGCGCGCGCATCAGGTTTTTGCGATGGTTGCCGCCCGCGTTGGGGTTGCCGGGTTCGGCGTTGTAGCTGTATTTGGTCGCCAGCACGATCCGATCGCGCACGCCGCGCTCGGCAATGAATTCACCCAGCCATTGCTCGCTGGTGCCGCCCGTATACAGGTCGGCGGTATCGACAAAGTTGCCGCCATGCTCCAGGTAAATATCAAACAGACTTTTGGCCGTATCGCGTTCTGTACCCCAGCCCCATTCGGTGCCAAAGGTCATGGTGCCCAGTGAGAACGGGCTGACGCGCAAACCGGAACGGCCCAGCAGGTTGTAAGTGGCGGTAGTCATGATGTAGCTCCTTGAATTGGCGAGAAGAAGAGCCATCCCGGTGGGCGACTCGGTGTTGACGGAACCCATATTGCTCTGCTTAATTGTGAAGAAAAATGCCATATGGATTGATAGACCATGAAGCAAAACTTCAAAATGGACGCCGCCCAATTGCCCGCATTGCTGGCCTTTGAGCGAGTGGCGCGACACGGCAACTTCAGTAAGGCGGCAGATGAAATGGGCGTCTCGCCGTCGGCGTTGTCGCAAACCATTCGCAACCTGGAAGCGCGCACCGGCATTCATTTGCTCAATCGCACCACGCGCAAGGTGAGTGTGACGGAGGCGGGCATGCGCTTGCTGGCCGGAGCCGCTCCCGGGCTGGCGCAGATCGAAGCCGCGCTGCTTGATCTCGAGGACTTCCGCGATCAGCCCGCAGGAACGCTGCGCATCAACCTGCCGCGCATTGCCTATCGCACCATCATTGCCCCGCATCTGGCCGGGTTCATGCAGACGTATCCCGATTTGCGGCTGGAGTTCCGTATGGAAGAGGGGATGAGCGACATTGTGGGAGACGGTTTTGATGCGGGCATCCGCTTTGGCGAAAGCGTGGCGCGCGATATGGTCGCCGCGCGCATTGGCGGTCCGCGCCGCATTGCGGTTGCCGCTACACCCGCGTACCTGAACCAGCGTGGGCGTCCGCAAACGCCTGAAGACTTGCTGCAGCATGATTGTCTGCGCTATCGCTTTGTCACCAGCGGGCGTTTGTATAACTGGGAGTTCACGCGCGACGGGCGCGAGTTTGAAATCGAACTGGATGGCCGGCTGGTTTACAACGACATTTACGACATGATCGACGCCGCCCGCCACGGCTTGGGTCTGGTGCACGTGACCGAAGACGTGATCGCCGCAGAACTGGCCAGTGGCGAACTGGAGCGCGTGCTGGAACCGTGGTGCACGCCCTTTGCCGGGTTCTTTTTGTATTACGCCAACCGCACGTGGATGCCACGCAAATTGCGGGTTTTCATCGACTGGTTTCAGCAGGCTAATGCCGCCAGCGTCTAGATCCAGACATCATTCTGCGCGGTGCGCTCGCCGCCGACCTCGCCGGTATTGAGCACGCCGCGTGGTTCGATCAACAACAGCTGTACTTCACTTTGCGCATACGGTTTGTGCTCAACGCCCTTGGGGACGACATACATTTCGCCCGGCCGCAGATGCACCGCGCCATCACGAAAATCAATACGCAAATCGCCAGCCAGCACGATGAAGGTTTCGTCGGTATCGGCATGCGAATGCCAGACAAAATCGCCCTCAATGCGCACCACTTTGAACTGGTAATCGTTCATTTCGGCGACGACTTTGGGCGTCCATTGCTCGGCAAATAACGCCAACTTCTGCGCAAAATTGATGGCCTGGTATTGCTGTGCCGATGTGCTGATGTCTGACATGGTGATATGCCCATTTCTCGAAGTTGAACAGCTAGAACCCGAACCGGATTAATCCCGGAGAGGATCGCTCAGCGTTGCCTTTGCACGATGACCAATACAATCCCGCCCAGAATGGCGACAGATGCCACCAGCAGGCGAAAACCAAATGGCTCACCCAAAAACAGAATGCCGCCCATGGCCGCCAGTGCGGGCACACTCAATTGCACCGTTGCTGCGGTAGTCGCTTTAAGCGCGGGCAACACGGCGTACCAGATGGCGTAGCCAATGCCGGAAGCCAGCGCACCCGATGCCAGCGCATACGCCAGACCAGCCGGGTCTACGCTTGCGCTGCGCCACTGCAGCAAACTGCAGAGCAGGGCAATGGGAACCGCTCGCGCAAAGTTGCCCGCAGTAACACGGGTAGGATCGCCCGCCCCGCGACCACGCAACGAATACACGCCCCAGGCCACGCCTGCGCCAATCATCAGCAAAGAGGCTTGCAGCGGTGGTGCAGTCAGACCGGGTAACAACAGACCGATCACGCCCGCCGCCGCCAGCAGCAATCCCAGCCATTGCATGGCTCGCAGCCGTTCGCCGCGCCATAGGCCATGGCTAATCATGCTGATTTGTACCGCGCCGAATAACAGCAAGGCGCCCGTGGCGGCGGGCAGATTGACATACGCAAACGAGAAGCCCGCTGCGTAAATCAGCAGCGCTACCGCAGACTTCCAGCTCCCTTGCCCTCGTGCGGAGCTGGTTCGCGTACGCGCCAGCAAATACAACACAGCCGCACCGGATGCCAGGCGAACACTGGTAAAGCTGGCCGGATCGATAGTGGTGTGGCGCAACGCCATGCGGCAAAGCAATGAATTGCCAGCAAAGGCGATCATGGCCAACAGGGTCAGACAGGAAACGCGTAATGGAGACATCATTTCTTATGGGTTTTGATCTGGATGAACTGCCTCAGCGTAGCAGCTTGATCTGCAACAGAGTAGGGCGCCGAAAACCGTTCAGCGCCGATCAAGATATGTTGATTGAATAAAACGACCGACCGTGCTAATTTTCAACGCATGGGCAAAGGCGAACAGAAACGGCAAGACATTATCGAGCATGCGTTGCTGCTCGCGGGCAAAGTCGGGCTGGAAGGCCTGAGCCTGGGCGGCCTGGCGGCGAGCATGGCGATTTCCAAGAGCGGGCTGTTTGCGCATTTCAAATCCAAAGAGGCGCTGCAGTTAGCGGTGCTGGAACTGGCTTGCGAACGGTTTGCGGCCGAAGTACTGGTGCCAGCAGTGGCTTTGCCACGTGGGCAAAAGCGCTTGAACGGCTTGTTTGAGCATTATCTGGCCTGGATACGCGGCCAGACCAGTCAGGGCAGTTGCATCTTTATGGCGCTGGCCCACGAATATGATGATCGCCCCGGCGAGATTCGCGATGTACTGGTGCAAAGCTGGCGTGACTTTGGCGGTTCTGTGGCGCGCGTGGCCGCTACCGCTATCACCGAAGGCGAGTTTCGCCCGGATTGTGACCCAGCCCAGTTTGCCTTTGAGTTCGTCGGCATTGTCATGGTGTTCCAGCACGCACACAAACTGCTGGGAGAAACGCAGGCCGAAGCGCGGGCACGTCTGGCCTTCAAGCGCTTGATGCGTTCTTACCGCATTGTTGAATCCAGCCCGTCGCCGCGCAACGTACCGTTTGATGCGGCTTGAATGCGCGCGCAGCGATAGTAAAACCAGACCGTCATATCGAATCCCGTTCCACCCAATTACGGAGCCGCACCATGAACCAGGCCGACGCCAAAGTGATCTCTGCAAAAAATAGCACGACCGGTCGTTCTTACGAGCCGCCCGCGCCGAAGTGGCTCAAAACCGGCCTGCGGACGCTGGACGTGGTGATGCCGCGCACCGCAGCCAGTGTGTTGCAGCGCTTGTTCACTACTCCGCCGCGCCCCGCGCTACGCCCGGACGAAGCTGCCGTGCTAGCGCAAGCCCGGCGCTGGCAGGGTCGCGTGCGCGGCATGGCGATGTCGGGCTATGAATGGGGAAATCCGGACGACCCGGCCGTGTTGTTGATTCATGGTTGGGGCGGGCATGCCGGGCATATGTCGGGCATGGTTGAGCCATTGCTGGCGGCGGGTTATCGCGTGCTGGCGGTGGATGTGCCAGGCCACGGCGATTCGCCACGCGGGCAAGTGGCGCTGCCGCACTTTCACGAAGCCATTGAAGAAATGGCCAGCCGCGCCGGGCGGGATTCGGTACAGGGCTTGATTGCGCATTCGTTCGGCGCAGCGGCAGCAACCTATGGTTTGTCGCGGGGATTGCAGATTCCGCGCGTGGTATTTGTCGGGCCAATGACGCAATTTGGCGCGCTCTGGGCGGCGGTACAGGCGCGCACCGGCGTTTCGCAGCGTTTGGTACAGCGCATGATTTCCCGTATGGAAGCACGGTTTTGTCTGGGCTTTGACGAGATCGAGCCCGTAGTGCTGGCCGGGCAATTGCAAACCCCGCTACTGGTGCTGCATGACCTGCATGACGACAAGGTGGCGATTGGCCAAGGTGAAGCGCTGGTGGCCAACTGGCGTGGGGCAGCGCTGCGCACCAGCTCACAACTGGGCCATCTGAAAATACTGAAAGACCAAGCCAGCGTGGCAGCGGCAGTCGGTTTTTTGCAGCGCGCCTAAAGCGGGGGTGATGTTTGATCAATCTGGTCTAACATCATGAGACTAACCCCCGGAGCGCTGGAACCATGACCATGAGTTGGCTACTGGCTGCGATACATCTACTGGGCGTGTGCATTGCCTTCGTCGCAATCTGGTGCCGCGCCCGCGCGCTGGGTCGGGTACACGGTTACGCCGATCTGGCGCCGGTCTTTGCCGCTGATTCGGTCTGGGGACTGAGTGCGCTGCTATTGGTCCTCACCGGCCTCACCCGGGCATTTGGCGGGTTCGAGAAAGGCACAGAATACTACGGCCACCAGCCGTTCTTTCATATCAAAATGGGCTGTCTGGTGGTGGTTCTGCTGCTGGAAATCTACCCGATGATCACCCTGCTGCGCTGGCGTCTCGCCCGCAAGGACACCCGCCCGTCCAACATCGGCGTGGTGCGGCGACTGGCGCAGATCAGTTATGTGCAGAATGGGTTGCTGGTGGTGATGGTGTTGGCTGCAACGGCGATGGCGCGGGGGATTGAGTTGTAGCGACTTGCGCGTGAGAGTGTGCTTTAAGTGCCTATCGGCATGGTGTTGAAATGCGTTTGATACCCCGGGGTGCCCGGGAGCACGTTTCTTTCTTTTGCGTCGCCAAAAGAAAGAAACCAAAGAAAAGGCGACCCGGGCGCAAGCGCCGACGGGGCCCGAAGTCAAAAGCCGAAACGAACAGACTGCTTGCCAGGTATCTTTACGCGCATTCTGTGTTCCCTCGGTCGGCCGGAGCCTAAGGTCTCCGGCTCTCGGTCGGCGTGTTCTGCGGTTTTGTCTGCCAGGTAAAAACCAAAACCGACGTAGCGTAGGGTGGATTCGGAGTAAAGCGGCAATCCACCAGTTGCTGACCCAACCTATAGCCCGGATGAAGCGCTAGCGGGAATACGGGGCAGCAACGCTACAACAGGCCACTGGCGAAAAGTATTCCAGCGGAATCAACCCCGGATTCTCACTGCGTTCCATCCGGGCTACAGGGTTTGCGTGGGCGCTGACCATGTGAACTGGGCCGCCAATCAAACCGCCGCCACCCGCGCCTGCAGCGCCATCCTTCGCACAATCTCAATAAACTCCACCCCAATCCCACTCAGCGTTTCGCCTTTACGCGTCAACAACCCAAATGGCGCCAGGTTCTGCCCAATGGCCAAAGGCAGGGCGGTGAGCAGCTTGGCTGTGAGGTGGTCGCGCAGAACAGGTTCTGCCAAAGCAGTAACTGCATCGCTGCGTTGTACCAACTGCAAAGTCGCGAAGATCGAATCACATTCAACGGTATTGACTGGCGTTGCCGTGTGATTGTGTTCAAACTCGCGTTCCAGCACCTGGCGTGCCGGACTGGCGAGCGGCTGTAGTACCCACGGCCATTTGGCCAGTTCCGCCAGCGTGATGCTCTCGCGCCCGGCCAGCGCATGGCCGCTGCGCACCACCACTTTCATCACTTCATTGCCCAGTGGTTCAAAGTCCAGCCAGTTGTGCTGATTCAGCTCAGAAAACCGCCCAATTGCAAAATCCACTTTGCCTTGTTCCAGCAGATCAATCAGTTGATCGCTGGTTTCGCCTTTGATGCGGATGCGCAGCAGCGGCTTGCGGGTTTTGAGTTCCGAGACTGACTGCGCGACCAGATCCGGCGCTGCGCCCATGATGGTGCCGATGATCAACTGCCCAAAGCCGCCTTGCTGCCACAACTGCAGACTATCGGCGCAACGCTGCAAGCCGCCCAGGGTAGTGCGGGCAAAGCGGATGACCTCTTCGCCCACCGCCGTGGGCCGCACACCGCGTGCCAGCCGCTCGAAAAGCGTGCAATCCAGAAACTCTTCCACTTCTCGCAGCATGCGCGTGGCTGCGGGCTGCGACATGGCTAGCGTTTCCGCTGCCTGATGCAAGTTGCCGTGGTCGGCCAGCGACACCAGCAAGAACAAATGTTTGTAGCGCAGGCGATGTAACAACGATTGATAAAAATATTGTTTGAGCATTGCGGTGCACCATTCCAGTGGATTGATCTGTCTTCAGTGTATTGATTTGTATGATTTAAATTACAAATGCTGCGGTCGCATAAAGTGATTGTGCGATACCTTTTAATTATCGAATATAACCAAATTCGCATTAGTCAGGTATTTCACGGCGGGTTAAAACTGTAGCCATTGCAAACGAACTACGTGTTTGGCCGACTCGATGTCGGTGCATCGCACGAGGAGAAGCTTGATGAAATTGCTGCGTTTCGGCCCTGCTGGCCATGAAAAACCCGGTCTGGTTGATGCCAATGGCGTAATCCGTGATCTCTCCGCGGTGGTCAATGACATTGGCGGCGCCACGCTATTGCCAGGCAGTCTGGCCAAACTCAAGGATGTAAAACCCGAAACGCTGCCGACCGCGCCAGCCGGTGCCCGAATCGGGCCGTGTGTGGCGGGCGTGGGCAAGATCATTTGCGTGGGGCTGAACTACAGCGACCACGCCAAAGAATCAAATATGGCGATCCCGACCGAGCCGATCCTGTTCATGAAGCCGGTCAGTTCCATTTGCGGACCGAACGATCATGTGGAAATCCCGCGTGGTGGCGAGAAGACCGACTGGGAAGTCGAGCTGGGCGTGGTGATCGGCAAAACCGCCAAATATGTCGAGAAAGAACACGCGCTGGAACACGTAGCCGGTTACTGCGTGGTGAACGATGTGTCCGAGCGCGCTTTTCAGCTGGAACGTGGTGGCCAGTGGGACAAGGGTAAAGGTCACGACACTTTCGCCCCCATCGGCCCTTGGCTGGTCACGCGTGACGAAGTGCCAGACCCGCAAAACCTGGCGATGTGGCTGGACGTGGATGGCCACCGTTATCAGAACGGCAGCACCAAAACCATGATTTTTGATGTGGCTACGCTGGTGTCGTACATCAGCCAGTTCATGACGCTACAGCCCGGCGATGTGATTGCCACCGGCACACCGCCCGGTGTGGGTTTGGGCCAGAAGCCGCCGGTATACCTGCACGCCGGGCAAACCATGAAATTGGGTATTGCCGGTTTGGGTGAACAAACGCAGCTAACCGTGCCAGCGAAAGTGCCGGGTCGCTAAGGCGACAGACAGGTAGGGCAGGCACAAGCCGCCTTTCAAGATCGCAAAGGAAACCAGATGAACCAGCTAGACCTCAATAACCGCGTTGCCATCATCACCGGCGGTGCTCGTGGTATCGGCTATGGCTCGGCCCAACGCATGCTGCAATCGGGCGCCAGCGTAGCGCTGTGGGACATCGATGCCAAACGCCTGGATGAAGCCGCCAGCGAGCTCTCCAAGCTGGGCAAGGTCAGCGTGCATGCGCTGGATCTGACTGACACCGCCGCCGTAAATGCCGCCGCTGAGGCCACCGTTGCTGCGCACGGCAAAATCGACATTCTGGTCAACAACGCGGGCATTACCGGCGGCAACGGCCTGACTTGGGAACTCGACCCCAAAGGCTGGGCGCGGGTGATTGAAGTTAATCTGGTTGCGCCGTTCCTGGTCTGTCACGCGGTCATCCCGAAAATGCTGGAAAACGGCTATGGCCGGATTGTGAATGTGGCCTCGATTGCCGGTAAAGAAGGCAACCCGACCGCCTCGCACTACAGCGCCTCCAAGGCCGGTTTGATCGGCCTGACCAAATCGCTGGGTAAAGAGTTGGCGACCAAAAACATCATCGTCAATTGCATTACCCCAGCAGCCGCCAAGACCGAAATCTTCGACCAGATGGCGCAGCAGCACATCGATTACATGCTGTCCAAAATTCCGATGGGGCGCTTCTTGCAGGTGGACGAAGTCGCCGCACTGATCGGCTGGCTCAGCTCTGAAGATTGCTCGTTCACCACTGGGGGTGTAATCGACATCTCCGGCGGCCGTGCAACGTATTAAGCGTTTGTAGGGTTTGCACACTGCATGTGCGAACGCGGGTAATTGAACGGTGCGCACCCGTGCGCACCCTACCGTAATAAAGGGCGAAGCATGAGCATGCCAACCATTAAACACATCCGCGCTTTCACCGTGCGCGGCGGCGGGGCGGATTACCACGATCAGGGCGCTGGTCACTGGATTGACGACCATATCGCCACGCCGATGAGCAAGTACGAGCAATACCGCCAAAGCCGCCAGTCCTTCGGTATCAACGTGCTTGGCACTCTGGTGGTTGAGGTTGAGGCCAGCGATGGCACGGTGGGTTTTGCCGTAACTACGGGCGGCGAAATTGGCGCGTTCATTGTCGAGAAACACCTGGCGCGTTTCATCGAAGGCCAGAAGGTGACCGACATTGAAAAAATGTGGGACCAGATGTTCAACGCCACGCTGTATTACGGCCGCAAAGGCGTGGTGATCAATACGATCTCCGGCGTTGATCTGGCGCTGTGGGATTTGCTGGCCAAGGTTCGCGGCGAACCGGTGCATCAATTGCTGGGCGGCCCGGTGCGCGATCAACTGCAGTTTTACGCCACTGGCGCGCGGCCTGATCTGGCCAAAGAAATGGGCTTTATCGGCGGCAAGATGCCACTTCATCACGGCCCGGCCGAAGGCGAAGAAGGCCTGAAAAAGAACCTGGCCATGATCGAAGACATGCGTAACCGCGTGGGCGATGACTTCTGGCTGATGCTCGATTGCTGGATGAGCCTGGACGTTAACTACGCCAGCAAACTGGCGACCAAGGCGCATCAATACGGCCTGAAGTGGATTGAAGAAGCGCTGCCGCCAGATGACTACTGGGGCTACGCCGAACTGCGCAAAAACGTACCCAAAGGCATGTTGGTGACCACCGGTGAGCACGAAGCCACGCGCTGGGGTTTTCGTCTGCTGCTGGAAATGGGTTGCTGCGACATCATCCAGCCGGACGTGGGCTGGTGCGGCGGCATTACCGAACTGATCAAAATTTCCGCCTTGGCCGACGCGCACAACGCGCTGGTCGTGCCTCATGGCTCATCGGTCTACAGCTATCACTTTGTCATTACCCGCCATAACAGCCCGTTTGCCGAGTTTTTGATGATGGCGCCCAAGGCTGACCAGGTGGTGCCGATGTTTAACCCGTTATTGCTGGATGAGCCGGTGCCAGTGAATGGACGGATGTCCGCCAGCGCGCTGGATAAGCCTGGGTTTGGGGTGAGGTTGAATCCGGAGTGCAAGTTGTTTAGGCCTTATGAGCATTGATTTTGCGTAGTTGGTTTTATGTGCCTTTGGCACAAGTAAAGGCATTTGATACCCGGGGGTGCCCGGGAGCACGTTTCTTTTCTTTGCGTCGCCAAAGAAAAGAAACCAAAAGTCCCGCAGAGCGGGATAGCAAAAGGCGACCCCGCTGCCGCAAGGGGGCCCAAGTTCAAAAACCGAAACAAACCATCTGTTTGGCGGGGGCTTTTACGCGCATCCTGCGTTCCCTCGGTCGGCGTGGTTTGCCGCATGGATTGCCAGCGACAGAGCAGTAACCGTGATGTAGCCCGGATGAAGCGTGCCCCTCGGGGGTACCCCTACAAAGCTCTTGGAGAACACGTATGACTGTTGCAGCGGGGAAGCGGGAATCCGGGGTTGCGATGTAACAATGAACAACGGTGGCTGAATTTTGCCCATTTCGTCTCCCGGATTGCTTCGCGAATCCGGGCTACAGATGCAGAACGAAACAAGAATTCGCTGGAGAAACACATGCTGTTAAAAGATAAAACCGTCATCGTCACCGGTGGTTCCCGCGGCATTGGCAAGGCTGTTGCAATCGCTTGCGCTGAGCACGGCGCCAACGTGGTGGTCAGCCATCACAGTCACGCCGATGAAACCGTCACGGCGATCAAGGCGTTGGGCCGTGGCGTGGTGGCGGTGAAAGGCGATGTGGCTGATCCGCAAACTGGCCACCTGCTGGTACAAGCTGCCGTGGAGAACTTTGGCGGTGTCGATGTGTTGGTCAGCAACGCGGGTATCTGCCCGTTCCACGCTTTTCTGGATATGCCACTGGAAACCTTCCAGCGCACCATGGAAGTCAACCTGCACGGCGCGTTCTACGTGACCCAGGCCGTGGCTAACCAGATGAAAAACCAGGGCCGGGGCGGGGCGATTGTCGCAGTGAGTTCGATCTCTGCACTGGTCGGCGGCGAGTTCCAGACCCACTACACGCCGACTAAAGCTGGTGTGCATTCGCTGATGCAATCGTGTGCGATTGCGCTGGGTAAGTACGGCATTCGCTGTAACTCGGTGATGCCGGGCACGATTCTTACCGACATCAACAAAGATGATTTGTCCGACCCGGAAAAGGTCGCGTATTTCGAGAAACGCATCCCGCTGGGCCGCTTTGGCCAGCCGGAAGACCTGGGCGGTGCGGTGGTGTTTTTGGCATCGGATATGGCCGCGTATGTGACTGGCGCATCGTTGCTGGTGGACGGTGGTTTGTTTGTGAATTTGCAGTAAATCCCGGGGTGTAGGGTTTGCACGTTTTTTGTGCGAACGCGTTCAAAGATTTTCCGGGAGTCACGGTGCGCATAAATGCACACCCTACAAATGCATTGAAAACGGAAAACAACATGCAAACCCACGCATTCCGAATGCAGCTCAACCCTGGCATGAAAGCCGAATACCAGCGTCGCCATGACGAAATCTGGCCGGAACTGGTGGTTGCGCTAAAAGCTGCCGGGATCAGCGATTACTGGATTTTTCTGGACGAACAAACGCATAGCCTGTTTGCCGTGCTCAAGGCGACTGAAGACCATGGCATGGACGATTTGCCCAAGCTGCCGATCATGCGCAAATGGTGGGATTACATGGCCGATGTGATGTTGGTTGAACCGGATAACAAGCCGCAGCAATGGGCGCTCACGCCAGTGTTTCACCTGGAGTAACAAGGTCATGACGCTACAGATTGTTGATCCGCATATTCACCTCTGGGCACCGGGCACCTTGCGCTACCCGTGGATGGAAAGTGAAGCGGTCGGTTTTAACGGTGACACGGCGGCCATCAAAAAACCGTACTTGCCGGCGGATCTGCTGGCTGATGCCGGGGACGCCGTACAGGTACTCAAGGTCGTGCACATCGAAGCGATCCCCGAAGATCAACTGGGCGAAACCCAATGGGTGCAATCGCTGGCCAACGATCCAGCCAACATCCCGCTGGCGATCGTCGCGGCGGCAGATTTATCACAGCCAGACGTGGAACACCTGCTGGCTGCGCACGCTGAATACCGCAATGTGCGCGGCATTCGGCAAATTCTGAACGTGCATGAAAACCCGTTTTACGACTACGTCGGCCGCCATTACATGAACGAGGTGCAGTGGCGGCGCAATTTCAAGCTGCTGGCCAAATACAAGCTGTCGTTTGATATGCAGCTGTATCCGTCGCAAATGCCTGCCGCCGCCGTGCTGGCGCGAGACAACCCGGATACGACATTCGTCATTAACCACGCTGGCATGTTTGTAGATCGCAACAGCGTGGATGGCTGGCGCCAGTGGCACGAAGGTCTGATGGCATTGGCCGCGTTGCCGAATGTGTCGGTCAAGATCAGCGGGCTGGGGATGTTTGACCACCAATGGACGGTCGAAAGCCTGCGTCCGTACGTGCTGACGGTGATCGAGATTTTTGGGGCAGAACATTGCATGTTTGCTTCGAATTTTCCGGTCGACAAGCTGTACAGCAGCTATCCGGCGATCTGGCAGGCGTTCGCGCAGATTGTGGCGGATGCCAGCAATGAAGAAAAAGCGCAGTTGTTCCGGCTGAATGCCGAACGGGTTTACCGGATTTGAGTTTATTGATAGCCATCGCCGTTTCAAGGGTTGGCGGGTATGCAGGAAGTAGGGTGCGCCTTCATGCGCACCGAACATTGAATGCGTTCGCACGCGGTGCGTGCAAACCCTACGTATACCAAGGAATATTTGATGGATTCGAGTGCAATGCAACCCCGGCTGGAATTACGCGGCGCCAGTAAAGCGTTTGGTGAGGTCCAGGCCTTGCTCAACGGCTGCCTGTCGCTGTATCCGGGCGAAGTCCATGCCTTGTTGGGCGAGAACGGCGCAGGGAAATCTACGCTGGTGAAGATTCTGGCGGGTGTACACAAGCCCGATACCGGCGCGTTGATCATCGACGGGGTGCAACGCCATTTCGCCTGGCCATCGGACGCGCTGGAAGCGGGTATCGCAGTGATCTACCAGGAACCGACGCTGTTTGCCGACCTTTCGATTGCCGAGAACATCTACATGCGGCGCCAGCCGGTGGACAAGTTCGGGCGCATTCGTTACGACGAAATGAATCGCTGGACCCAGGAAATGCTCAACTCGCTGGGCGTGTCGCTCAAGGCCACGCAACTGGTGCGCGGTTTGTCCATTGCCGATCAGCAAGTGGTGGAGATTGCCAAAGCGCTGTCGCTCAACGCCAATGTATTGATCATGGATGAGCCGACCGCTGCGCTCTCCAAGCCCGAAGTGGAGCGCCTGTTTGCGGTGGCCGAGCGCTTGCGCGGCACCAACGTGGCCATTCTGTTTATTACTCACCGGCTGGAAGAAGTGTTCCGCCTGGCGCAACGCATCACCATCATGCGTGACGGCGCCGCTGTTCATTTCGCCCAGACCCATGAAATGAACCACGACAGCATCGTCGCCAAAATGGTCGGGCGTGATCTCTCCACCTATTACCCCAAGGCCGAAGTCGAATTCGGTGAAGTCGGCTTGTCGGTGCGCAATCTCACGCGTCCCGGCGTGTTTCGCGATATCTCGTTTGATGTGCGCAAAGGCGAGATTGTGGCGCTCTCCGGCTTGGTCGGTGCCGGGCGCAGCGAAGTAGCGCGGGCCATCTTTGGGGTCGATCCAGTTGAGTCGGGCCAGGTGTGGGTGGAAGGCAAACAACTCAAGCTGGGCCAGCCGTCCACCGCCGTAAAAGCCGGTGTGGCACTGGTGCCGGAAGACCGCCGCCAGCAAGGCTTGGCGCTGGATATGCCAATCTCACGCAATGCCTCGCTCACCGTGTTGCAACGGCTGGTGCGTTACGGGCTGATCTCGGGCAAATCCGAACGTGATCTGGCCACCACTTGGGGCAACAAACTCAAGCTCAAGGCCCACACCGTCGATGCGCCTGCCGGGACGCTCTCTGGCGGCAATCAGCAAAAAGTGGTGCTGGGCAAATGGCTGGCGACCAATCCGCACGTGTTGGTCATTGACGAACCCACGCGTGGCATCGACGTCGGTGCGAAGGCCGAGGTCTATCAGACCATGACTGATCTGGTGAAAAACGGCATGGCCGTATTAATGATCTCCAGCGAACTACCTGAAGTACTGGGCATGGCTGATCGCGTACTGGTTATGCACGAAGGCCGCATCACGGCGGATATCCCACGCAGCGAGGCCAACGAAGAACGCATCATGGCTGCCGCGTTGGGCCAGATGGAAAACGGCGTGAGGCAAGCAGCATGAACATGTCCTCGATCATTCATCCCACTCCTTCGGTTCACTCAGCAGGCGCACCACCCATGCCACAAAAACAACAAGAACCGCAGCGCTGGGCATTAACGCTGGCCCGCAACCGTGAAAGCACATTGCTGGTGGTGCTGGTGCTGTTGATTGTGGGCACCTCGCTGGCCAATCCGGCATTCCTGAGCTGGCATAACGCGCGCGATGTGCTGCTGAACGTGGCCATCACCGCCATCCTTACCGCTGGCATGACCGTGGTGATGCTGATGCGACATATCGATTTGTCGATCAGCTCCACACTCGGTATCACCGCCTATGCAGTGGGCTCGTTGTTTATCGCGATACCGGGTTTGCCGATCCCGCTGGCCGTATTTGCCGGGGTGCTGATCGGGCTGTTTGCCGGGTGTATCAACGGCGCGCTGGTCACGTTAGGCCGGGTGCCATCGCTGGTTGCCACGCTGTCTACGCTCTACATCTTTCGCGGCATTGATTATGCGTGGGTCCACGGCGGCCAGATCAACGCCACCAGCTTGCCAGACGCGTTCTCGCATATCGCCAACGGCAATTTTTTCGGCCTGCCGCTGCTGGTAATCATCGCCGCCGTAGTGCTGATAGCGGTGGGTTATTACCTCAAGTTCTATCGTGGCGGCCGCGAGTTTTACGCCATCGGCTCCAATCCTGAAGCCGCTACGCTGGCCGGTATCCGCGTGAACAAGCGGGTGTTCAACGGTTTTGCGCTATCTGGCGCGCTGGCTGGTTTGGCCGGAGTGTTGTGGCTGGCGCGGTTTGGTACGGTGGATGCCAGCACTGGTAAAGGCGTGGAGTTGCAAGTGGTTGCTGCGGCGGTGGTGGGGAGCGTGGCGATTACCGGTGGTGTGGGCAATGTGTGGGGTGCCACGCTGGGTGCGCTGCTGCTGGGGGTGATCAATATTTCGCTGGTGGTATTGCGGGTGTCGTCGTTCTGGCAACTGGCGATCCAGGGCGGGTTGATTGTGCTGGCGATTGTGGGGGATACGTTGTTGTCTCGGCAGATTGCGAAGTGGTCGGTGAGGAAGCGTGAGCATGCTTGAGATTGTGGGGCGTAGGGTGGATTCGGCGCGAAGTCCGTAGCCCGGATGAAGCTGCCCCTCGGGGGTCCCCCACAAAGTCGCTGGACGTTGCGTATGACACTTGCAGTGAGGTAGCGGGAATCCGGGGGCAGGGTGTCAATAAGCTGATAACGCTGACTTGTTAGTGCCTTCGGCACGGTTTGATTGAGATACCCGGTGGTGACCGGGAGCACGTTTCTTTTCTTTGAGTCGCCAAAGAAAAGAAACCAAAAGAAAGGCGACCCGACAGCGCAAGCGCAAACGGGGCCCAAGGTCAAAAGCCGTGCCCCTCGGGGGTACCCCCACAATGCCGTTACGCGTATCGGATGCAAGTTGCAGGGGGAAACGAACAGTTTGTGTATCAGGGTTCTTTTGCGCGGCTCCGCCGTTCCCTCGGTCGGCCGCAGCCTGAGGTCTCCCGCTCTCGGTCGGCGTGGTAAGCATGGATGATGTGCCTGGAAGGAACAGCCGATATTAGTCCCCCTCTTTTTCAAAGAGGGGTTAGGGGAGATTGGGTTTTGGAGTGGACCAGGCCGCAGTGGTTAATCCCTCATTGCAGCCATCTCCCCCAGCCCCTCTTCCAGAAGAGGGGAGCTAACAGCAAAAGCAAAAGCAACAGCAACAGCAACAGCAACAGCAACAGCAACAGCAACAGCAACAGCAACAGCAATGGCAGAAACCTTTGGCAGTACCAGAGTCTCGTCATTCCCGCGAAGGCGGGAATCCAGTGCAACAGTGAACGGTTGTGGTAGCAACGAAAAACAATGGGCACTCGCCAACAGACGAAATGCTTTTAACCCCCCGGATGCCACTGCCGAAGGAGTGTCGGGAAATCTTAGGCTCCCGGCCACCGCCGGGTATGAAAACACCGTGCCGAAGGCACTTAAGAATCACCAGTAGCAGATACACAAAGGCACAAAATGCTCCAAACCCAAAAACTGCAACGCACCTTCGGCTGGGAAGGGATGCTCTGCGTGGTGCTGGTTCTCTCGCTTTCGCTGGGCCGTTTGCTGTCGCCAGAGTTCCTGGGCGCAGCCAATGTCTCCAACTTGCTGGCGGACTTCACCGAAATCGCCCTCATGGCATTGCCCATGACGCTGATCATTGTTGCGGCAGAAATCGACCTGTCGGTCGCGTCAGTCATGGGTATGTCCAGCAGCCTGATGGGCGTGCTGTGGCATATGGGTTTGCCAATGCCCTTGGTCATTACGCTGGTACTACTTGGCGGCATTGCGGCGGGGTTGTTTAACGGGTTGGTGATTGTGCGCCTGGGTTTGCCGTCGCTGGCGATCACCATCGGCACCATGGCCATGTTTCGCGGGTTCTCTTATTTGCTGCTGGGCGATCAGGCGATTGCGGATTTTCCGGCCAATTACACGGCGTTTGGTATTGGTTCGATTGGCGATACCTTTTTGCCGCAGCCGTTTGTACTGGTGATCATCGCCGCGATCCTGTTCACGGTGTTGCTCCAGTCCACCGCTTTTGGTCGCAGTTTGTATGCCATCGGCAGCAACCAGACTGCTGCGCATTTCTCTGGCATTGATGTCGCCAAAACCAAGATCAAATTGTTTGTGATGTCCGGGCTGATGAGCGCCATCGCTGGCGTGGTTTATACGCTGCGCTTTTCCAGCGCTCGCGGCGATAACGGTGAAGGCTTTGAGTTGTCCGTGGTTGCAGCAGTGCTGTTTGGCGGGGTATCGATTTTTGGCGGCAAGGGCTCGCTGGTTGGCGTGTTGTTGTCACTGGTGATTATCGGCGTGCTGAAAAACGCGCTGACGCTGTACGACGTTTCCAGCGAAGTGCTGACGATTGTCACTGGCTTGCTGTTGTTGTCGTCAGTGCTGGTGCCCAACCTGGTCCAGCGCGCGAAAGAAATGCGGCAGAAACGGGCGATTGCGGCGCGGGCTGCAGCGGTGATCACACCGTAGCCCGGATTCCCGCCTGCGGCTCCATCCGGGCTACGGGACACGTTGTAGGGCGGGTGCAACCCGCCATGCAGGCACCACAAAGAACAAGCAGTAAAAAACTCAAGGCCGGAACAAGGCTGGGGGTAGTACCCAAAAACCACGGTCGGCATTTTTGACCGCACCACTGACGAGGAGTCGACTCATGCGTAGAAACATCAAGTTGCTTGCAGTACCGGCACTACTGGCGGCGTTGCTGTGTGCCACAGCGTTTGGCGCAGGTCTGAAAAAGGATCTCAAGATTGCGTTCCTGCCCAAACAGATCAACAACCCGTATGAAGTGATTGCCGATAACGGCGGTCTGGAAGCCATCAAGGAGATGGGCGGGATCGGCAAGGTGGTCGGGCCGTCCGATGCGGGTGCGTCTTCACAGGTGTCGTATATCAACACGCTGATTACGCAAAAGCAGAATGCCATCGTGATCGCTGCCAATGATGCCAACGCTGTAGTGCCTTATCTGAAAAAGGCCCAAGCCCAGGGTATCAAAGTAGTGACGTTTGATTCGGACACCGCGCCAGAAGGCCGCACGCTGTTTATCAACCAGGCCGATAGCGAATCCATTGGCCGTGGCCAGATTCAGTTGCTGTCCAAGCTGATTGGTGGCGAAGGCGAATTTGCCGTGCTGTCGGCCACACCGAACGCCACTAACCAGAATACCTGGATCAAGTGGATGGAAGAGGAACTGAAAAAGCCGGAATACGCCAAGATCAAGCTGGTGAAAGTGGCCTACGGTAACGACGACGACCAAAAGTCCTTCGTCGAAACCCAAGGTCTGCTGCAAGCGTATCCAAACCTGAAAGCGATTGTGGCGCCAACCACCGTGGGCATCTCCGCCGCCGCGCGTTATATCTCCACTTCGCCCAAGAAAGGCACGTTTGTGGTGACTGGTCTGGGTACGCCTAACCAGATGCGCGCCTTCGTGAAGAACGGCACAGTGAAAGCGTTCCAGTTGTGGGACCCGGGTGCTTTGGGTTACCTGGCTGCTTACGCTGCGGCTAACCTGGCTTCGGGCACCATCACCGGCAAGGAAGGCGATACCTTTGAAGCTGGCAAGTTGGGTAAACGCACCGTCGGCAAGAGCGGCGAGGTCATTCTTGGACCACCGACCACGTTTGATGCATCCAATATTGATAACTTCAACTTCTGATTGATGTGAGAACGAGCGGATTCAGCTTGCGGGCTGCCATCTGAACTGAGCCGCCGTGTTCTTGGTACAAAACCATCAAACATCAAAGTATCAAACCCGTTGGGCCAGTGCTGCCGTCTTCTTCAACTCTGGCGGTACCTGGCCCAACAGCTCACTTTTCACCGCGAGGAAGTCGGCGTTTTGCGTCCACGCATACACCGTGATTTTGGTGCCAATATCGGTAAAGTCAGACACGACCACGTTCGGCGCCGGTTCGGCCAAAATGCGCGAATCCGCTTCAATCAACGAGCGCAGCTTGTCGATGGCGGTCGAGACTTCGGTATGCGGCACCACCATGCTGGCGTCGATGCGGCGGGTGGCGTTGACCGTGTAATTGGTAATGGCACTGCTCCACAACTGGCTGTTCGGCACAAACATGCCTTGGCCGTCGGGTTTGGTCAGTCGCGTATAAAACAGGCTGATTTCTTTGACCGACCCGGCGACGGTGCCACTGCCTTCAATGTAATCGCCTACCCGAAACGGGCGCAGCAGCAAAATCATGAAACCCGCGGCGATGTTCTGCAGCGTGCCTTGCAGCGCCAGGCCAATTGCCAAACCCGCCGCACCCAAAGCCGCGACGATGCTGGTGGTGCGCACGCCAAAGCGATCCAGCGCAGCAGTCAGCGCGATCAGGCGGATGGCCCACATCACAATACTGGTCAAGATCGGGCGAATGGTGACGTCGGCGCTGGTTTTGGCCAGCGAGCGCATCAACAGCGCGCTAAGGCGGTTAGACAACCACCAGCCAATAATCAGAATCAGCGCGGCCAGCATGGCGTCCACGCCAAAGTTCATCAAGTTACGCAATACCCATTCCGAAGTGATCTGCATGGTTGGCATGGGGTTCTCCTGTTCAAAGTTATCGATGTTTTATATAGGCAACCCGTACGGGTTTTCCGGGTTGCGTCCGCTGATTTGATGCGGACAATCACTAGTACGACTGACATCGCCGCTTCATGTTCCGCTCGTGGCAAAAACCCGCAGCGCAGCCTGGTGGCAGATTAAGCCACATACGTTTACGAATATCCGTTGTTGTTACCGGCGCACCGCCTGCAAGCGGTGTACTCAACCAGGACTGTGACGCATGCGAGTTGCCTTGTTTGTACCGTGTTTTATCGATTCGTTTTTCCCGGAAGTGGGCGTCGCCACACTTGAATTGCTGGAGCGGCTGGGCTGTGAGGTGGTTTATCCATTCGATCAGACCTGTTGCGGCCAGCCCATGGGCAACAGCGGTTGTGAAACCGATGCCCGCGCCGCCGAGGCACTGTTTGTGCGCAACTTTGCCGATTACGACTACGTGGTTTCGCCCAGCGGCAGTTGCGTGCACCACGTGCGCGATCACCTCACCGCCGTGGAACAAGACAGCACTACCCGCAAAGTGCGGGCGTCTACTTATGAACTGGTGGAGTTTTTGCACGATATCCTGCAAGTGCGGCAGTTTCCGTGGGCCGAATTTCCGCACAAGGTGGGATTGCATAACAGTTGCGGTACTTTGCGGCGGCTGGGCCATGCCAAGCCGAGCGAACTGAACGTACCCGACTGGTCCAAACCGCTGGATTTGCTGCGCGGTGTCAAAGGCATTGAGTTGGTCATGCCACAGCGTCCGGATGAATGCTGTGGCTTTGGTGGCACCTTTTGTGTGACCGAAGAACCGGTTTCCGCCCGCATGGGTTACGACAAAGTGCGTGATCATTCCGGCGCAGGCGCCGAATATATTGTGTCGGCGGATATGTCCTGTTTGATGCATCAAAAGGGTTGTGCCGAACGCTTGAGCCTGCCGCTCAAATTCATCCACATCGCGCAAATTCTCAACGGTGATCAGGGAGAAATGGCATGAGCGCGGTATTGGGTAAAAAGGTGGGCAAAAAGAGCGTCGATCACGTCAAGATATCGCGCGAGTTCATCGCCGATGAGCCGCACATTGCGTTCCACGACAAGCGTCTGTGGACACTGCGCACGCTGCGCGATGGCCAGGCCAATGCCATCCCGGAATGGGAAGAACTGCGCGTGCTGGCCTCTGGCATCAAAGAACACACGCTGACGCATCTGGCCGATTACCTGGAAGAGTTCGAGCGCAACGCCACCGCCAATGGCGTGACGGTGCATTGGGCCAAAGATGCGGCGGAACACAATCGCATCGTGCACGAGATTCTGGCCACCAGAAACGTCGATACGCTGGTGAAGAGTAAATCCATGCTCACCGAAGAATGCGACATGCGCCCGTACTTGGAAGCGCGCGGCATTACGGTGGTGGAGACTGACCTCGGCGAGCGCATTCAGCAACTGGATGACGAGCCGCCAACCCACATCGTCGTGCCTGCCGTGCACAAACTGGCGACCGATGTCGCTGAAGTGTTCGCCGATACCATCGGCACGGATCGCAACAATGCCGATCCGCACTATCTGGCCGAAGGCATGCGCCAGGACACGCGGCCGTATTTTTTGAAAGCCGGTGCGGGCATGACTGGCGCCAACTTTGCCATCGCGGAAACCGGCACTGTGGTCACCTGTACCAACGAAGGCAACGCGGATTTGTCTGGCAACGTACCACCGCTGTATATCGCCAGCATCGGCATCGAAAAGATCATTCCCAAGATGGAACACCTGGGCGTGTTTATCCGCATGCTGTCGCGCAGCGCGCTGGGCTCGCCGATTACCCAATATACCTCGCATTTTCGCGGCCCAAGAGACGGCGGCGAATCGCATTACATTCTGGTGGATAACGGGCGCAGCGAGCGGCTTGCGATGGATGACTTCTGGTATTCGCTCAAGTGCATTCGCTGTGGTGCCTGCATGAATACCTGCCCGGTGTACCGGCGCAGTGGCGGGCTCAGTTATGGCGGCGTTTACGCCGGGCCGATTGGGGCGATCATCAATCCGACGTTTGATCTGAAAAAATATTCCGCGCTGCCGTTTGCCAGCACGCTCAATGGCAGTTGCACCAATGTTTGCCCGGTGAAGATCAATATCCACGAGCAAATCTACAAATGGCGGCAGATTGTGGTGGAGCAGGGCGAAGTGTCGTTTGTGAAAAAAGAAGCAATGAAAATGGCTGGCAAGGTGTTGGCTGATCCCAAGCGCTATCGGCAGTGGACGGCAGGCACCAACAAAGCACTGGCCGGTCTGCCACGTTCATTTCTCTACAACCCGTTCAATGCCTGGGGCAAACAGCGTGAACTGCCAGAACCACCCAAACAGACTTTCCACCAGTGGTATGCCGCCAATCGCCAAGCCAAAGAGGAGGACGAACAATGAGCAGCCGTGACGCAATTCTGGGTGCTCTGCGCGCTGCCGGGCGCACGTCAACGCCGTTGCCCGACGTGCCATTGTTTGATGCAGACCTGCCGCCCGCGTTTGAGCAATTCAAACTGGGGTTGGCGAAGATGGGCGGCCAATGGCTGGGCGCGCCTGCCAACCTCGATGGCTGGATTGCCACGCGCTTTCCCGACGCCAAAGTCATCTGCTCGGCCGTACCGGAGACCGACGGCACACGGCGGATTGAAACGGTGACTGAACCGGCCACGCTCTATGACGTAGACGTTGGCATCGTACGGGCACGCTTTGGCGTGGCGGAGACCGGGTCGGTGTGGTTGTCGGAAGACGAATACAAGGTGAATGCACTGGGTTACCTGGCGCAACATCTGATCGTGCTGCTCGACCCGGCCAGCATTGTGCCGAATCTGCATCACGCCTATCACCAGCGCGGGTTTCATGTGGCGCGCTATTGCGTATTGATGACCGGGCCATCGGCCACGGCAGATATAGAAGGTGTGCTGATTCGCGGTGCGCAGGGTGTGCGGAGTTTGACGGTGATCGGGATGTAGCGTTTCGTCGGGATTTAAAGCCGCAGTATCGCCATTTCTTCATCGTAAAACTGGCCGTTGACCAGAATGGCATCCGGCTCGCAGCCATAGGCGACAAAGCCCAGATGCGTGTAGAGGGCTTTGGCGGGCAGATTGTCAGTGCGCACGTTGAGCAACAATTGCCGCACGCCGGTAGTCTCGCGCGCCGTACGGATGGCTTCTTGCATCAAGGCTTTGGCATAGCCCTGACCACGCGCGGCGGCGGCGACAAATACGCCAACGACCAGCATCTTGTGCGCCAGTTTGCGGCGTTGGTCGTGCAGCAAGCCGACAATGCCGACCAGCGCGTCATTATCAAACGCGCCCAATACCTGGTTCGGGCCGTCGGGTGCCAGACGTCGTTCCAGTTCGGTGGGGGTTAGCGTAGTAAGTTCTTCTTCCACTGTGGGCATGAACGAGGTGGGCGAGTCGGCCAGAGCAGCAAGGCGCAATGCGCGATAAGCGTGCGCATCGGCGGGGAGCAAACGACGGATGTACATGGCTTGGCATAAATGAATACGGTCGGTTAGCCTCGCATGCCTGAGCCAGGTCTGGCAAGTCTGATCGACCACACCTCGCTACGTGTACGCACGTTCACTTCATGCATGGCGGATGTTCAAAACAAAACCCGGCCTGCGCCGGGTTTTGTTTTTGTCGCAGGCAAACCGGTTTACCAGTTGCTGCTGTCGTCGCTACCGATATCCAGAGCGCTGTCCGAGAAGCCGCTGGAGCCGCCGCTATTATCCCAATCATTGCCGTTGCCAAAGTCGACGGGCTGGGATTCCAGTTGCTGGTCCACCTTGCCGTTGCCCGCACCGTTTTCGTAGATGTAGGTGTTGTTTTCTACCACCCCTGGCTGACCGGCCAGACCGCCACCGCGATGGTCCAGCATCTCGCCAATCAATACCCCTGCGGCCAGACCACCAGCTGCACCCGCCAAGCCAGCGCCCAGACCGCTGCCACCCTGGTTGACCACCACCGGGCCGTTGCCATAGCCGTAACCGGCAGGCGTGCCGCCGCCATAAACCGGACCACCGGCGCCTACGCCAGGACCAGCAGCGCCCATGCCGCCGTTAAACACCGCAGGCTCGCGCCGGCGGGTCAGCCAGATCAATACGGCAAAGCCTGCTGCAACCAGCAACGCGATCATCAACCAGTTGCTGCCAAAACCGCTACTGCGCTGGGCATTCACGACCGGAGCTTCTACTGCAGATTTGCTGACAGTGGTGACGGTTCTGGGCGTTGTGGCGGTGCCGGAATCGGCTTGGCCAGCGTTAAGCAGTTGCGTTTCAAACTTGTGGAATTTATCCGGATTGGTGAAGCGGATCTGCGGATCGAGTGTTTTTGCCTGCAGGGCCTGATTGGTCGCGTCGGCAAAACGGCCGTTGTGCGCGAGAATTTCAGCGTACACATAGTGCGCTTTGGCGCTGCCTGGCTTGCCTTCGACCACTTGCGCCATCAGTGTCTGGGCTTGGGCATAGTCTCCGGCGCGTACTGCGGCCTGGACATCTTGTTCAGACGGCAACGCAAAGGCGAGCGTAGTCGCTAGTGCAAAAAACAGACTGGCAATCCAACGCATGTTTTTTCTCCTGATCTGGCAATAAGCCGGTTCCGCTTGCGGCTGACCATGGGCTGGTCGACGCAAGCGGGGTTTTCATGGCGCAGTATCCGCACGCTCGCTTAAAGATGTCTTAACGACAGGTTTACGGGTTAGGGCCTGTGGCGCGGATCACGCCTGACACGGTCGCTGCCCTTGGTCTATTCTGCAAAGGCTTCCCATGCGTCTTGCATATGGGTGCGACCGGGCATTTTTTCGAGGACATCCTTTGAATCGCGTTGTGATTGTTTTTGGCGTCTTGCCACGCTTGCTGGCATCGTTGAGCGTGTTGTTGCTGGCGCTCTGGCTGCAATCGGCACAGGCCATTACCGTTCCAGGCTTGCCATCCAAGCCTGCGACCGCGACTGCGGCTGCAAGCGAGGCTTCTGCGGTGGCTTTTGCGGCCTCGCTCGATAACGTCATCAATACTCTGGAAGACAACCAGCGCCGCGATGCGCTGGTCGCCCAGCTCAAGAAAATGCGTACCGTCGCCAGCGCGGTGGCCGAACAAGCCAAGGCGGAACAAAACAATGGTTTGCTGGGCAGCGTGAACGGACTGACCAAGTGGTTGACCGAGCAAACAGATGAGCTGCTGACCAACCAGGTGGCGTGGGTGCAGTTGGTGCGCAACGCGCATTACGAAATGGTCCAGCACATAGAGCAGACACCCGGCGGCATCTGGCGGGTGTTATTTGGATTCACTGGTGCTTTGGCCATATGGGCGGCAGCGGCGTGGATACTCAACCGGTTGCTGACTCGGGTGCTGGCCCGTTTTAACGTGCAATCTCAGGGTCTACCTGCCGATTCTTCGACTCTGACGTTACTGGCCTACGCGGCACGCATGATCGGGCCATGGGCCCTGGCTTTTGTTTTGACCGTGCTTTTTACTCGCGACTGGTCGCATTCGGTCGGCGGGGCGTTGGCCTTCCTGCTGGCTTGGTGCTCGCTGTGCGGGGTCGTGTTTGCCGCGATGGCGCTGGTGTTGTTTTCGCTGTGCGGCGCTGGCCACCGCAAAGTAGCGGTGCGGGTGTTGTTGCGTAAGAGCATGCCTTGGCTAGCCACTTTTGGCGCGATGGCAGCGCTTAACGACGCCGGAAACGATGTGCGTACGCAATTGGCCCTGGGTATGAATGTCTGTTTCTTTATTACCACCGTGAGCCATCTGATCAACGCGGCTTTGCTGGCGATTTTTGCAGTGCGCTTTCGGCGGCCAATTGCACAGCTGATCCGTAACAACGCATGGAACGTGCGTCAGAATCGTAAAGCCGTAAACGAGACCTTGCAGCTTGTCTCGATTATCTGGCAGTGGCCGATTATCACGATTGCGGTGGTGGCAGGACTGGGGATTCTTGCCAGCGCCGGGCGCAACGGGCAACTCACTGACCAGGCAGTTCGTACCGTAATGTGGCTGGTGTTGGCTATTTTTATCAGCTTGATGTTGCGACGCAGTTATCACGCCCGGACGCGCCATCCCTCGTCTATTGAAAGAGGCTCGGTCTATGTGCGGCGCTTGCTGCAAATGGTGTTTGCGTTTGCCAATCTGGTGGTCGGACTGGTGTTCCTTGAGCTGATTTTGCATACGTGGCATTACTCGACGGATGACCTGGCAAAAATCGTGGTGGCTGGGCGGCGGCTGGATCAGGTGTTTTTCAGCATCGCCACCACGCTATGCGTTTCCTGGCTGGTGTGGGTCGTGCTGGACGCCATTATTGAAGAGCGCATTACCGGCAGAAAATCACAACGGCGAGGCGAGCGGGTTTCCAATCGTGCGCGCACCGTTTTGCCTTTGTTCCGCAGTGTCTTGCTGGTGGTGATTCTGATCGTTGCCGTGATTCTGTCGCTGGCTAATTTGGGGATTAACGTCAACCCTCTGCTCGCAGGTGCCGGGGTAATCGGTCTGGCGGTGGGCTTTGGGGCGCAGGCGCTGGTGCAGGATCTGATCACCGGCATTTTCATGCTTGTAGAAGACACCATCGCGCTGGGTGATGTGATTGATGCTGGCGGCCATGTGGGCACGGTCGAGGGCATTACCATGCGTACGGTGCGGATTCGCGATATTCAGGGGGCGGTGCATACGGTTCCGTTCAGCCAGATCAAAGCGGTCAAGAATCTTGGGCGCGACTTTGCCTACGCGGTATTCGACATTAGCGTGGCGTACGACAGCGACCTCGACAAGGTGCTGCAGATCATGCGCGATACCGGACGGGAAATGAGTCACGACGTGGCGTGGCGCAATGTGTTGCTGGCGCCGCTGGAAGTGCAAGGTCTGGAGCGCTTCGACACCAGTGCTATTGTGGTGAGAGCACGCTTCAGGACGCGGCCGCTGGAACAGTGGGACGTGGCGCGTACGTTCAATCTGCGTCTGAAGAAGAACTTCGACAAAGCGGGAGTAACAATGCCATTCCCGCAGATGGACGTGCACTTGAACGGCAGTTTGCAGCAGCCAGAACCTTTGCCGGCACCACCCAAAGACGGCACCGCCACGGCCTAGAACGGGTTCTACATCAGGCAACCCTGTGCCTCAACATGCGCGATCAATTGCCCTAAGGGTGGATTACTGCGCGAATCCACCCTGCAACTGCGGGCCGTTCAGCAAACTGCCAGGCAAATGCTACCTCAGCCGGGTTACTGCACCTTGCTACCCGGAATAGCCGCCGCAATCGCTTGTGCCAGCTTTGCCAGTGCGCGGTCATGTGCCGCAGCCAGCGCAGCGTAGCCGGTGCCTTGCACCGGTTCTTCAATGACATTGCGGCCCGACTGCACCGGCGTATTGGTCTTGTCGACCACTTGCCATACCGCTTCAATGACCGCCGTTTTGTCCAGTTGCGATTCAAAGCGCTGGATACCTACAGCAACTGTCCAGTTGGTGTTGGGCAAGGCCAGTTGTGGCCAGCCAGTGACGTTGGGCGTACCCAGAAGCCGTGCCAGATCGACTGCCAGCACCGCAGGTATCTGCGATTTAAGCGGTGCCGCCCAGCGCTGCTGTTCCAGCAAGGTCAAGCTATGGTCGGGCTGGTTAAGCACAAATTGGGGCCGGTCTACCACCGCTGGCACCGTGACCGCCGCCACCGCGACCACCAGATTGGCAGGTGCGCTGGTGGTGGCTGGCGCTGCCACCGGGTTGAGCGAGTAGTAGTACTCCGGTGGCGCCGAGCCACATCCGGCCAGAGCCAGCGCCAGGATCGAAATCGTCAAAGCGGCGTTGAGAGAGGGGCGGATCATTTAGCGTCTTCCTTCTGCCCACGGAGCAAAGCGTCCGGATGGCGGCTGAGATAATCGGACAGGTCACGGAAGGCCTGCGCGGCTTTGGCCACTTCCTGCAGCGTGTCGTTCATGTTTTGCTGCACCGGTGCATCAGGCGAGAGGGTTTGTTTGGCCTGATTGATCGCCTCTTGCGCCTGCTTGAGCGTGTTCTGTGCTTCTGGCGCCACTTCGTTCTTCAGGCGATTGATTAGCGCATTACTGTTATCCAGCACTACGTTCAGATTGCGCAGGGCCTCATCGGCGTGGTCACCCATGGCCTCAATCGGCAAGCTATCCAGCTTCTTGGCGATAGACAACGCGGTGTCTTGCAACTGCGTCAGGCTGCCATTGATGGTCGGCAAAGACGGCGGGAATTGCTTCCAGTCGATGCTGGCCTTGGCGGCAGTCGGCACAAAATCGAGCGCCACATACAACTGGCCGGTAATCAGGTTGCCCGTACGCAATTGCGCGCGCAGCCCATGTTCCACCATCGTGTTGAGTATCTTGATACGCATGGTGTCCGTCTTGACCACTTCATCGCCGCCCTTGAGCCGCCCACGCAGACGCTCCGGATACAGATCAATGGTGACCGGCATAAGCAGGCTGTGTTCTTCCTTGGAGAATTCAAAATTGATGGCTTTGACTTCACCAATATTGATACCGCGAAAATCTACCGGTGCACCGATGCTCAAACCACGTAGCGATTCGCGGAAGTACAGCACAAATGGCGCACGTTCGCGGTCCGCCTCAGTCATGGCGGTGATACGGTCCGAGGCCAGCGTAAATTGGGTATCCGCGGGGGCGGCTTCGGCCATGTCCTGGCCAGGTGGCGCCTGGAAGGCAATACCACCGATAGCGATGGAAGCAAGCGACTGGGTGTCGATTTTCAAACCATTGGCATCCAGCGTCACGTCCACGCCACTGGCATGCCAGAAGCGGGTATTGGTGGTGACATACTGGTCATATGGCGCATGGACGAAGGCCTTCATGGTGATGCCCTTGCCATCTTTATCCAGTTTATAGGCAGAGACTTCGCCGACCTGGACGCGGCGGAAGAACAGCGGGGCGCCGACGTCGATCGAGCCCATGTCCTGCGCATGCAACACGAACTCCCGGCCCGCCTGGCGCGTGGTCACAATCGGAGCTTGTTCCAGCCCGGTGAAATCACGTTTGCTACTGGCCTGACGCGTGGGATCAATGCCGATATAAGCGCCAGACAATAACGTGCCCAAGCCGCTGACTGAGCCACCGGAAATACGTGGGCGCACGACCCAGAAACGGGTTTTATCACCCAACAGGTCGTCCGTAGCATGAGCCAGTTGCGCGGTGACCTTGATGTGCTGGCGATCATCGGTCAGTACTACGCCGGTGACGCTGCCGATATCCACATCCTTGTATTTGATTTTGGTCTTGCCGGCTTCAATGCCGTCGGCGGTCTCAAAGGTAATGGTGATGGTCGGGCCGCGCTGCAAGTAAGCGTGTACGGCAATCCAGCCACCGGCCAGAGCAGCGACAATGGGGATCAACCAGATCAATGAGGGCAGACGGCGTTTGGGCACCGCTTTGGCGGTGGGCACCTGTTCTTCGTCCGGGGATTGCGGGGGAGTATTTTGGGGATGATCAGTCATCGTCTTTTGGCTCTGGGTCCCAGATGAGGCGTGGATCGAACGACATGGCGGCAAACATGGTAATGACCACAACGCTGGCAAATGCCAGGGCGCCGGGGCCGGCGGAAATCGTCGCCAGCGACTGGAAGTGCACCAGCCCCACCATTAACGCCACCACAAAAATATCGAGCATGGACCAGCGACCGACAAATTCCACCATACGATAAAGCTTGGTGCGTTCTTGCTGGCGCCAGGTTGATTTGCGCTGCGCAGTAATGGCCAGAATGGTGAGCGCAATCAATTTGGCCAAGGGCACCGTCACGCTGGCACAAAACACCAGAATCGCCAGCGGCCACGAGCCGGAGGTCCACAGATAAATAACACCGCTCATGATGGTGTCATCTTCTTCGTAAATGATCGAAGCGGTATGCATCACCGGCAACAAGTTGGCCGGGATATAAAGAATGAACGCGGCAATCAGCAAGGCCCAAGTGCGCGTGAGGCTATTGGGCTTGCGCATGTGCAAGTGCGTGCCGCAGCGCGGACAGCGGTCGCTGGCGTTGGGCACGTTTTTGCTGAGCAAACCGCAGGAATGGCAATTAAGCAAACCCTGGGCAGCGGCGGAGGCCGGATGAGGTTTCATCTTCCCTCCACCGGCAATTGACGCCAGATCTGGCGGGCATCGAACACCGAAAAAGCGGCGGTCATCAATAGCATCAACAGGGCGAACGACCACAAGGCAATGCCGGGAATAACGGTGGCCATGGCCGCCAGCTTGGTCAGCGACACCAGAATGCCTAGCATGAACACCTCAACCATGCTCCATGGCCGCAGCAACTGCAGCATGCGCAGCAAGTCTGGCACTCGCGGCGGCATGATGCCCAGCGAAAGTGGTAGCAACATATAAAGCATGATCAATAACTGAGTCGCCGGCACGATCACCGTGGTGATCATGACCAGAATGCCAAGCGTGTGCATGCCGTCGTTGTACAGCTCCAGCGCAGCGCCGGTCAGCGTGCAGGTGATTTCAGTACCGCCAATCTGCAAACCCATGATCGGAAAGAAATTAGCCAGCAAAAACAGAATGGTAGCGCCCAAGGTAAAAGCCAGCGTGCGCTCCTGACTATTTTGCGGGGCTGCGAACAACGTGGCGTTACAACGCGGACAACGAGCGACGCCACCGGGCTCCAGCTGTGGCGGGCGTAGCAGCAGATCACACTCATGACAGGCAATCAGGTGCTCATCGATCATTCAACTACTCGTTGGAAGAGGGGTGCAAGTGGCAACCTTCAAGGTGGCGAAGGCATGACCTAAATATAGTTTGAAGTTTGCAGGAATATAGCTGACTGCAATAATTTAGCCAGGTTTTGTGGGAGAACCCCTTGTTACGGCAACAAAAAAGCGCCGATCTCGGGGCGCTTTTTGTTTAACCGGGTTTGCGGGCTCAACCAGGCAAAAAGTTGAACAATACCGCCACAACAATGCCAGCGCTAAAGCATGCTTGCGCGGCACTTGGTCGTTGCCATAAGCGTGGCCCCATCTCGCGGCCAATCACCCACAACATTGCCCCGGCAGCCAACGCCAGCAATGCGGGCAGCAATGCGGCAGAGATACTCAACGCCGCCGCGCCCAACAATGCTCCAGCCAGTTCTACCAGGCCGCTGGCCATGCCGCCCAATGCCGCTTTCCATGGCGAAGCACCAGCTCGCAACAACGCAGTAGCGACGGCAAAGCCTTCGGGGATATCTTGCAAGCTGATGCCAAAAGTGAGCGCGTCGCCACGTTGCGAGCCAGCCATGGAAACCCCGGCCGCAATCCCTTCTGGCAGATTTTGCAGCGTCATGGCCAGCGCAAACAGCAACAGGCCAAAACGTTCTGCCTCTGCTCCTTTCAACGCAGCCAGACTTTGCGCCCCGGCTTGCCAGCGGGCAAAACCAAATGCGCCCAAGGCGGTGATGGTGGCAATGGCCAGCAATGAAGCGCTGGCGGATGGCACGATCTTTTGCATGCCGGCAAACGCTTCTGGCAATACGCCGCTGAGGGTGACGGTGGCCATAATGCCGCCGCCTGCCATCATCAAACCACTGGCGAGTTTTTCCGGCATGCGACGGGCAAAGGCGACAGGCAGGGCGCCGATGGCAGTTGCTGCAGCCACGCTGACACCGGCAATCCAGCCTGGCTTGAGGCTGTCGCGAGTAAGCCAGAAAAATGCGGCCAACGCAGCCAGCGCCGATAACCACAACAGATAAGTGCGCGCACGTTGCGGCGGGGCATTATTTGCAGCTGGCGCTGAGAGTTGCTGCCCCAAGTTGAGTATGAGCGTGGTCATCGGGTAAATCCTGTGACGAGATGTCGTTGGAATTCATTATCGATAACCATTCTCATTTGTGGAAATGAAATATTCCAACCCAATGCATAGAGGGCAACTATCAAGACCGCCCTCTATGCATTTGCGTAACTATGAATGTTTAGCGCAGGGTGCGGCTGAACAGGTCAAACGCCAGCTGATAACCCAGCGACGACAGTTGCGGATCAAAACGGTCGCCCTCATCGCGCATAAAGGCGTGCTGGCCGTTCAGTTCATGCCAGGTAAAGCTGAGCTTGGCATCAGTGAGCTTTTGGTAAACCTGCGCGCGTCCTTGCGGTGGAATATGCGGATCTTGCTTGCCCCAGATCATCAGCATTTCGCCGGTGATATCACCGATGCGTTCCAGCGTGTGCTGGCCAGGTTGATTCGGAATGGTGTTGGTATGCAGGTCAGTGGCATAGAAACATGCGGTGCCTTTTACTTCTGGCTGCAACGCGGCACGAAACGCCAGATGGCCGCCAATGCAGAAACCCATCGCACCCAGATGCCCGTTGAACCAGTCTTGCTGGCCCAGATAGTCGATCATGGCGCGGTTATCTGCGTCATAACTCTCAACTGGCTTGGCTTCTTTATCTGCGTTGCCTTTGTCTTTGCCCGCATCGTCATAGCCCAGCACCGTGCCAATCGGATTGAGTTCGTGGAACACCTCCGGCACCAGCACAGCGTAGCCATGACCGGCCAGAAAACGCGCGGCGCGGGCGATCGGTGCGGTTTGCTGAAAAATCTCTGAATAAAACAGAATGGCCGGAAAAGCGCCCGCTGCATTCGGGCGATGCACATAAGTGCGCATGGTGCCGGTGGGCGTGGGCAGATCGACGATATGGTTCTGGATCAGCATGGTTTGCTCCGCGTGGGCCTGGTCGCGCCGATGGGCACGAGTGGAAAAGATTCAGACGGATTATTCCACGATTGGGCGCACATTGTGATGACACCCGAACCCGTTTTCGTACACCTCGCCGGGCCAGGCCGATGAGGTGTACGAACCGCCGCGGATTAGCGCTTAAGCGTGGCTGGCGTGGCGCAATGACACCTGCAAGCGCACCATGCGGACATTGATGTCACCCGGGTTGGCCGCCAGATAAGCGTCAACCACCGATTCGATGTAATCCGCTTGTGCGGCTTCTGGCACTGGTTCAATAAACGGCAACCAGGCAGTGCGCAGCCAGCCGTTGAATGCAGCACGATCCGCATACGGCATGATCTTTGGGATCAACTGCGCATCGACCACCGTCAACCCGGCTTCTTGTGCCCAGCGCTGATAATCCTCGACCCGATGAAAGCCATAGGGAAAGCGGAATTCGGCAAAATGGGCGGCCCACTCGGGGCGGCTGCGCACAGTATCGAATGCAGCAATAATGCCAGCACCGTTGCCGTGCCCACCCAACTGCAACAGCGCATGGCCATGTGGCAACAGCGCATTGGCAATGCCACGCAAGACGCTGGCATGGTCACCCGGCACCCAATGAATCGCCGCGTTGGAGAAAATCACCGAAAAGCGTGCTGGGTAGGGCAAAGCTGCCGCGTCGGCCACTTCAAAACTGAGATTAGGCAGTGGCGCGCTCATATGCTCGCGTTGGGCGTGGGCGATCATCTCTGGCGAAAAATCGGTACCGAGCACGCTGCCCTGCGGCACCAGCGAGGCGATTACCGCGGTATGACGGCCATCACCACAGCCAATATCCAGCACGGTGTCGTCGTGTTTCAGGTCGAGTTGCGCAATCAGCTCTTTGGCCCAGCGTTCCTGGCCGGTCGAATTCTGGGCATAGTCTTGTGGATTCCAGCGTGCCATGTTTTGTTGCTCCCTGTTGGTAAGGGCTCTAGCTTGCAGTAATCAGCCATCTTGCAGAACTGAAGTCTGGCGACGATGGCATCGCAAACGGAGATGGCTGTGCCAATCAAGCCACTCAATATTGTTGCTGCAGATGCTCGAACAATTTTTGCGTAGCGGGCGAGGGTGGTTCGTTGTCGCGGGTGCACAGGCATAACTGCCGCTGCGCCCACGTATCGGTCAGCGTTAGCCCATGCAAACCCAGCGACGCTACATAGGGCGTCGTCGCCGCTCGCGGCACCACGCCAACGCCCAAACCTGCCGCGACCATGGCGCAGACCGCGTCAAAGCTGGTGACTTGCACTAGCGGGCGCAAATCGTGACCAGCCTCGGCGGCTTCGCGGGTTAGCCGCGCATGCAAGGTGCTGGTGGCATGCAGTCCCACCAGCGGCCACGCCAGCGCCTGTGCAAAGGAGATATGGGTTTGTGTTGCGAGCGGGTGATCTGGCGGGACGACCAATTGCAGCTCATCCTGCCGAAAGGGCGTCAGTGTTAGCCCCGGCAGGTGTGGCAATTCGCTGACGATGCCTAAATCCGCCACGCCATCCAGCACGGCTTGGGCGACCACACTGCTGACTTGCTCCTGCAACTGCACGCGTATGCCCGGATACACGTGCCGAAACGCCACCAGTGCGCCCGGTAGAAACTCAACAATTGCCGAAATATTGGCAAACAGCCGCACATGCCCTGAAACACCATCGGCGTAGTCGCGCATTTCGCCTTCAAGCTGCCGCGCTTGTTCCAGCAACCCCTGTGCCCGGCCCCGCAACGCTTGGCCGGCGGGAGTGAGCCGCACACCACGGCTGTGGCGTTCAATCAATGCCGTCGCAAAGTGGGTCTCAAGGTCAGAGATCCGTTTGCTGACAGCAGAAGCCACCATATGGCTGCGTTCTGCCGTCGCGGCGATGCTGCCGGTTTCGGCGACGCTGACAAACAGTTCCAGGTCTTTCCAGTCAAAACGGATTGGCGCGGCTGAGGGCATGTGAAGCCTGAGAGGGGAGACTTGTTGCGGATTATCGCTCAGGCATAAAAGGGGCGGGCCACAAGATGGAATCGCTGCAGAACCGGCACCAATAGCAACAGCCCGGATTGCTGTGTAAATCCGGGCTGCAGATCACCATCGGTTAACTGGCAAATCAATGAATAATAATCACCGGCAACGCGGCGATCACGCCCAACACAGCCCAGGCACCCGCGCCAATCCACATCACCAGCCAGGTCATATCACGCGTATCTTCGTCGCGATCATGCGACAGCATTGCCGGAACGCCGTGATACAGCAGCAAGCAGGCGATACCCAAGCCGAGCAAACCGCACAGCATGTTGAACGCCACCACCGGCACAAACAAGGTCAGTGAAGATAACCAAAGTGGTACCGCCGCCAGTGTGGCCAGCAGGTAACTGTTGTCTTTATCGGCTTTGCCTGCCACCTGGCGCGACAACACGTTAATCACCCACGCCATACCGCGTACCGACAAGAGTTCTGCCACGAAGAACAGCAGTGCGGTACTGAGCCAGTACTGCATGGGCGCATTCGGCGCGTAGAAGCTGCCATGGGCCATTCCGGCGTAAGTAATCATCAATACCGGCAGAATGGATAAGGGCAGGACCAGCTTGAAGAAGATGCCGCGCGCGGTGGGATGTTTAACCCGCAATTCGTCCCAGCCACGGTGATCCGAAACCAGCATGTGCGAATAGCTAGAGATTTTCATCGTAACCTCCTGAGCCTGTTGGATCGCGCATGAAGTGTGTTGGTATGCGCACTGTATTGGACTGCCGTAACGTCAGAAATATCTACCGCGTGGCTGACTATCCGATGAAGTGCAGCCGGTGATTTGACGCCCAGCCTGGTGAACCGGATTGCGGGATGTACAGTGCGCTCGGCGGCGCTGTCAGTGCTTTTGTACGCCGCGCTGGCATTTGGCCGTCCAGATGGCCGGTTTCAGCTACAATCGTCGTTTTCGATATTTACTAATTGCACCGTCATGAGCAACGAAGCCCCAGCACCGGTTATCAGCAATTTCATCCGTCATATCATCGAAGGCGATCTGGCCTCCGGCAAGCGCAGCGGTGTGGTTACCCGCTTTCCGCCTGAGCCCAATGGTTATCTGCACGTCGGTCATGCCAAATCCATCTGCCTGAATTTTGGCGTGGCACAGGATTACCAGGGCGTTTGCCATCTGCGTATGGACGACACCAATCCGGAGAAAGAAGAAGACGAATACATTGCCGCGATCCAGGAAGACGTGCGCTGGCTGGGTTACGAATGGGATGGCGAGGTTCGTTACGCATCCAACTACTTCGACCAGCTTTATGCGTTTGCTGAAGAACTGATTGGCGCTGGCAAAGCGTATGTTGATGATCTGACGCCGGAAGAAATGCGCCAGTATCGCGGCAATCTGAGCGAACCCGGCAAAGATAGCCCGTACCGCACGCGCACGCCGGAAGAAAACCTGGCGTTGTTCCAGCAAATGCGTGACGGCGCGTTTGCCGATGGCAGCAAGACGCTGCGCCTGAAAATCGACATGAGCTCGGGCAACATCAATCTGCGCGATCCGGTGATCTACCGCATCCGCCGTGCCACGCACCATCAGACTGGTGACAAGTGGTGCATCTACCCGATGTACGACTACACCCATTGCATTTCTGATGCGCTGGAAGGCATTACGCACTCACTGTGTACGCTGGAGTTTGAAGACCATCGCCCGCTGTACGACTGGGTGCTGGACAACATCACCATTCCGACCCACCCGCAACAGATCGAATTCTCGCGGCTGGAGTTGTTGAGCGTGGTGACCTCCAAGCGCAAGCTCAAGCAACTGGTCGACGAAAAACTGGTAAGCGGTTGGGATGACCCACGTATGCCAACCGTGACTGGCATGCGCCGTCGTGGTTACAGCCCGGAAGGCGTGCGCTTGTTTGCGCAACGCGCCGGTGTTTCCAAAACACCAAACGTGGTCGACTTTACTTCGCTTGAAGGCGCGGTGCGCGAAACGCTGGAAGAAACCAGCCCGCGCGTGATTGCCGTCCTTGATCCGATCAAGGTGACGCTGACCAACTTCGAAGAAGGCGTGACCGGCAGCCGTAGCGCACCGTTCCATCCGCATCACGAAGAATGGGGCGAGCGCGAGATTCCGCTGTCGCGTGAAATCTTCATCGAGCGTGAAGACTTTGCCGAAGTGCCACCGCCCAAGTGGCAACGCCTGACGTTGGGCGCCGAAGTTCGCCTGCGTTATTCGTATGTGATCAAGTGTGATGAAGTCATCAAGGACGCTGCTGGCAACGTGGTTGAGCTCAAATGCTCGCTCGATACCGAAACGCTGGGGCAGAACCCGGTTGGCCGCAAGGTGAAGGGCGTGATCCACTGGATTTCCGCCGCACATGCCATTGAAGCAGAAGTGCGCATGTACGACCGCCTGTTTACCGAGTCGCGCCCAGATGCCGTGCGTGGTGCCGATGGCGAATATGTGGATTTCAAACAGTTCATTAACCCGAATTCACTGAAAGTGGTGACGGGCTATATTGAGCCGATAGTGAAAGACGCAGCGCCAGAAACGCGTTACCAGTTTGAACGTTTGGGTTACTTCGTCACCGATCGCAGAGATCATGTCGCAGGCGGCAAGCCGGTGTTTAACCGCACCGTCACCCTGCGCGATACCTGGGCGGCGAAAGAGTAATCAATAAAACCGATGAAATCGGTCAATAACAAATAAAGCTGAAAACAGAAGATGCTGAAACGAACCCTGCTTGCATTGGCGCTGGCGGCAACGGCATGGGCGGCGCATGCCGCTGATGATGCCGCAGCCAGTACCGTTACGGTTGAAGCGGGCGCTGCAGCGGATGACGCACCCGATGCGCCACCCGCTGCAGCGCAACTGCCGCCACCCTCGCACCCGATTTTTCGCGGACGCGTGGGTGAAGCGCCGATGCAAGTGGCTTTCAGTTTTCTGGGCGACCACGCTTCCGATGAAGTCGGACAAATCGACTATCAAAAGTTGAGTGTGAATCAGATCGCAACCAGCAAAGATCGCCAGCAAGTGAATGTCGATGTAACCATGCTCGGTGCCCTGGAAAGTGCCCGTGCGGCTCAGCGTTTTCAGCTGAAAATGCTTTATGCAGATAAAACATGGTTCATTACCGCCGCCCGACAAGACTGGAAGTGCCACGCAAGTGGTAGCGGCTGGACACAGCGTCCCTGCAAATAACACGACCAACCTGGCTAGATGCGCGTGAGCGGCGTCATCGCAGTTAGCGTGGCGCGTTACTGTGGCAGCACTCCATACAGTGCATTAATTCGAAAGTAGAAAGCATGCAAGAACCCGGTGTGTGACGCAGGCCGCTTGCCGCAGCCACGCCGGGTATTCGGTTCGGTGGGCCGGTCCACCGATTGCGTTGAAGGTCGTTGTCATTTTCACAGCCTGCATTATCCGATGCGGCTTTCTGTGAATAGGGGCGCTGAATGGCTGAAGATCACGCAACGCTGCACGTTTCTGCATCAAAAAACACCCGCCATTTGCTCGCTAATTTCTGGCGTTTATGTCGCCCGTTCTGGGTGGACCGCGCGCACTGGTGGCAGGCTTGGGGCTTGCTGGCGCTGGTGTTGTCGCTAACTGGCGGCAATATTTATCTCAATAAGTGGTTCAACGCCTGGCAGGGTGATCTGTACAACGCGCTGCAGACTCTGGACTTTGGTGCTTTCAAAAAGCTGATCCTGGAATTTTGCTGGATTTCCGGCCTTACCATCGTGGCGGGGGTCTACAGCACTTATTTCCAGCAAATGCTGCAGATCATCTGGCGGCGCTGGCTCACGCGCTCGTTGCTCAACCAATGGCTGACTGAGCAAAACTACTATCGACTGCAACTGACTGACCATAAAACCGACAACCCGGACCAACGGATCGCCGAGGATGTGGATGAATTCGTTAGCCGCTCGCTGGGTCTCTTTCTAAGTACTCTGAGTGATATTGGTACCTTGGTTACATTTTCGGCTTTGCTGTGGCAGTTATCTGGGCCGTTGCGCACGATATTGGGCGGCCATCAATTAGTCATTCCCGGTTATATGTTCTGGATAGCGCTTGTTTACGCGGTGATTGGCACGGTTATTACGTTCTGGATTGGATTGCCTCTGGTAAGACTTAATTTTTTCCAGCAACGCTATGAGGCTGATTTTCGTTATGGCCTGATTCGTTTGCGTGAAAATGCGGATGCAGTCGCTCTGTATAAAGGGGAAACGCAGGAAAGCACCATCTTGCAGCAACGTTTTGGCAACGTGATGAGCAACTTCTGGTTGTTGATGAAAAAACGCAAAGCTTTGGGTTTCTACGTCAGCTCTTACACGCAGTTGTCCATACTTTTCCCAATGGTGGTGATGGCGCCCCGCGTGTTTGCCAAACAAGTTACTTTAGGTGTGTACATCCAGATTGCCGATGCTTTCGGCCAGGTGCAGGGGGCGTTATCCAGCTTTATTAACAACTTCACCGAATGGGCGCGCTGGAAGTCGGTGGTCGATCGTTTATCCACATTTCAGTCCGGGCTCGACCAGGTTGCGGTCATGCCCAGATTGCAGCCGGAATACGCGGGTCAATCCATGCAGGTTGACTTGCAATCCGTCACCAAACCCGATGGCGAGGTCCTGCTGCAGGACGTTAGCTGGTCATTGCAAAGTGGCGACAGATTGATGATCCAGGGGCGCTCCGGTTGTGGCAAATCGACGTTGATTCGCGCGCTGGCGGGTATCTGGCCGTACGCCCATGGCAAGCTGGCTTACCCGGAACAAGGCAGTACATTGTTTCTCTCGCAAAGACCCTATTTGCCGCTTGGCACCCTGCGCGAGGCTATGTATTATCCATGCCCCCCACGTCATGACGATGCCGCACTGGCGCAGTTGCTGGAACTGGCCAATTTGCAGCATCTACAGCCCCAGCTGGATAAACGCGATATGTGGTCGCATATCCTGAGCATCGGTGAGCAACAACGGGTGGCTTTGTTGCGGGCGTTGTTGAACCCGCCCGGCGTGTTGCTGATGGATGAAGCGACCTCGGCGCTGGATTCCGAAACCGAAGCCACCTTGTTTGCCGCGCTGCTGGCGCGCTTGCCCGGCTGCATCATGGTGAGCGTGGCGCATGGCGATGAACTGCGGCCGTATCACAACAAGGTGTTATCCTGCACGGCGCCGGGCAACTGGCAGATGACATGACGGCGCAGGGTTTGCGCATGAACCAACATTTTGACCGGTCTCTCTGAGATCTGAAGACAGGCGAGAACATGGCAACATCACAGCTCAAGAACGACGTTTTCCTGCGTGCCCTGGCGCGTGAACCGGTGCCCTACACACCCGTATGGCTGATGCGTCAGGCCGGTCGGTACTTGCCGGAATACCGCGCCACGCGGGCCAAAGCGGGTTCGTTTCTTGATCTGTGCAAGTCTAAAGAATATGCCACCGAAGTCACCCTGCAGCCGCTGGATCGCTTCGAGCTGGACGCTGCCATTTTGTTTTCGGACATCCTCACCGTACCGGACGCCATGGGTCTGGGCTTGTACTTTGCTGAGGGCGAAGGCCCCAAGTTTGCGCGCCCATTGCGTGACGAAACCGCCATCCGCAAGCTGGCCGTGCCCGATGTTGGCACCGAACTGCAATACGTATTCGATGCTGTGAGTTCCATCCGCACCGCACTGGACGGCCGGGTGCCGCTGATTGGTTTCTCCGGCAGCCCGTTTACCCTGGCCTGTTACATGATCGAAGGCGGTGGCTCGGACAATTACGCCACGGTCAAAACCATGCTGTACGACCGCCCGGATTTGTTGCACCACATCCTGGACGTTAACGCCCGCACGGTGATTGACTACCTGAACGCGCAGGTCGAAGCTGGTGCACAAGCACTGATGATTTTTGATACCTGGGGTGGTTCACTCGCCGCTGGTAAATATCAGGAGTTCTCGCTGGCGTATATGCAGCGCGTGGTGAACGGCCTGACCCGTCAGGCCGATGGGCGTAAGGTGCCGGTGATCCTGTTTACCAAGGGCGGCGGCTTGTGGCTGGAAGAAATGGCTGGCACTGGCTGCGATGCTTTGGGTCTGGACTGGACTGTAGACTTGGGCGCTGCGCGTCAGCGCGTTGGCAGTCAGGTTGCTCTGCAAGGTAACTTTGATCCGGTGGCACTGATGGCGCAACCCGCTGCCATTGAAGCCGAAGTGGCGCGGTTGCTTGCATCATGGGGTAATGGAACTGGCCATATCTTTAATCTGGGTCACGGCATTGGTCAGTTTACTCCCCCGGATAATGTAAAGGTTCTCGTTGAAAGCGTGCATAAGCTTTCAAGACCCTATCATTCCTGATTTTTCCAAGTCATTGTGAATCAATCATTTAGCGCGCAATGTTCAAGCGCGCCTGGCGTATGGTGATTTACTTATTCACACTGAAAATTTGCCACAAAACAGCTTTGTCAAGCCCTCGTCACAAAGAGATGTCAAAACAATACATATAATTTAAGTTATTGATTTATAACGAAATTATATTTTGGTTTAAAAAATAGGCAATCCAGCCTACATCTTGTTGTAACGCGGGTTTCACGCAGTTTCCTGCAAGTTCTTCACAAAGTTATCCACAGAAGCTGTGGGTAGTTTTTCGTGGCATATTTTGGTGCCTGAATGCCTGAACTTTACTTACAAATTGCCCTGGATGTGCCTCTCCAGCGAACATTTGATTATCGCTGGTCAGGGACGGCGCCCCAGCGCGGGGCGCGGGTGATTGTTCCGTTCGGGCGACAGTTGCTGGCCGGTGTAGTACTGCAGGTGAGCGAGCAATATGATGGCTCGGCTGGCTTCACGGTAGAGCAACTCAAATCGGTGCAGGTGATTCCAGCGGATATGCCGCCGCTGCCTGCCGCCATCCTCGATTTATGCCGTTTCTGTTCTGATTACTATGCGTGGCCGATTGGTCAGGTAGTCGCCGCAGCGCTGCCAGGCGCGTTTCGCCAGACCCAGCTTTGGGCCGGTGCAAGGGACATGGCCTTTTTCGCTGCGGTCGATCACGCCGGTTTGTTGGCGCAGATTCCCGACCGCGCACGCAAGCAGAAAGAACTGGCGACCTTGCTTGCGCTTCCGCGCAGCCTTGATGAGATTCGCGCCGTGTCGGCCAGTGCTGCTGGTTGGTTGAAAGCCTGGCAAGAATCCGGTTGGGTTAACGAGGTTGAGCCCGAGCTCGCCCCAGCTCGCGTACCGGTAACGCAGAATTTGCCGACACTCACCGACGAGCAACAAGCCGCGCTGGAAAAACTCAAGGTTGCGACCGGCTACGCGCCATTTCTGCTCTATGGCGTGACTGGCAGCGGCAAAACCGAAATATATCTGCGCGAGATCGAAGCCCGGCTGGCGCAAGGCGGGCAGGTGCTGGTGCTGATTCCGGAAATCAACCTCACCCCGCAGCTGGAATCGCGTTTTCGCGCCCGCTTTCCGCACGAACATCTGGTGTCATTGCATAGTGGCCTGGCCGATGGTGAACGCACCCGTAACTGGCTGCTGGCGGCGCAAGGGCGGGCCCGGATTGTCCTTGGTACCCGGCTGGCGGTGTTCACGCCGATGCCTGAGCTGGCACTGATTGTGGTCGATGAAGAGCATGATCTGTCATACCGCCAGCAAGAGGGTTTTCGCTATTCCGCGCGCGATGTGGCCGTGTACCGTGCGCGTCAGGCCAATGTGCCGATCATTCTGGGGAGCGCCACGCCGAGCATTGAAAGCTGGCGCAATATGCGTGAGAAGCGCTACCAGTTGTTGTCGCTCACGCGGCGCGCCATTGCCGCAGCCACCGCGCCGCAGATCCACTTGCTGCCCACCCAGCAGTTGCGGTTGTTTGATGGCCTGGCGCAACCGGCAATCAATGCGATTCGCGATACCTTGAATGCCGGTGGTCAGGTGCTGGTGTTCATCAACCGGCGTGGTTATGCGCCGGTATTGGCGTGCCATGAATGCGGCTGGATAGCCAGTTGCAAACGGTGTACCGCGCGGCTGGTGCTGCATCGGGAAGATCGCCGTCTGCGCTGTCACCACTGTGGCTGGGAAAGTCCCCCGCCGGTGCATTGTCCGGATTGCGGTAACGCCGATTTGCAGCCGCTCGGCTTTGGCACCCAGCGGCTGGAAGAATCGCTCGCTCAGTTGTTTCCCGAGGCGCCGCCGTTGCGCATTGATCGCGACAATACCCGGCGCAAAGGCAGTCTGGATGCCATGCTCAAGCAAATCCATGACGGGCAAGCGCGCTTGCTGATTGGCACGCAAATGATGGCCAAAGGTCATGACTTTGCCAATCTGCAACTGGTGGTCGTGTTGAATGCCGATGGCGGTTTGTTCTCGCTGGATTTTCGTGCGCAGGAACGGCTGTTTGCGTTGCTACTGCAAGTAGCGGGTCGCGCCGGGCGGGCAGGGCAGCCGGGCAAGGTGCTAATCCAGACGCGTTATCACGACGATCCGTTTTACCCGATGTTGATTGCCGGGGATTACGCCGTGTTTGCTGATCGCACCATGCAGGAACGCAAAGCCAATGGTTTGCCGCCCTTTGCCGCCTGGGCAATGCTGCGCGCTGAAGCCAAAACGCTGGAGCGCGCGGTGGATTTTCTCAAACAGATTCGTGAACGCTGGCGCGATTTTCCAGGGCTGCATCTGGCCGCCCCCGTGCCCGCGCTGATGGTACGCAAGGCGGGCTGGGAGCGGGCGCAAGTGCTCATCTCCGCGCAACGTCGCCCGGCCATGCAGGCTGCATTGCGCGAGATGCTGGAGCAACTTGGCGTGGAAAAACACCCCGGCGTGCGCTGGGCGCTGGATGTTGATCCGGTGGATGTTTGAGGCTTAGATTTAGCCAGGCCCGCTGTGCAAAATAAGCTGCTGGTTCGGCAGGCTTGATACGCCGCGGTGTTCTGCCTCTGATCAAAGAAGTCAGCAGGTGGCTACGTTTAATGAGCCCATAAAAAAACCGCCAGGACGCAGGCGGTTTTTTTATGGGCTAAACACGCTCGCTACTGTCAGATGGCGTCTTCGTTGCTCTCGCCGGTACGAATGCGGATTGCCTGCTCGACATTGAATACAAAAATCTTGCCGTCGCCAATTTTGCCGGTACGCGCGGCGTTCTGGATCGCTTCAAGGGCGGCATCAAGTTTGTCGTCAGCCAGAACGACGTCCAGTTTGATTTTCGGCAAAAAATCAACAACATACTCGGCGCCACGGTACAGTTCGGTATGACCCTTTTGACGGCCAAAGCCTTTTACTTCGGTCACGGTCAGCCCGGAAATGCCCAGATCGGAAAGCGCTTCACGAACATCGTCAAGCTTGAACGGTTTGATAATGGCTTCGATTTTTTTCATTGGTTTTCCTGGTGGGCTGCGTATGGCCCGGTTGGTTGCTTGATCGAACGGCTAGCCGTTAACGGTTTGTGCTGGAGTCAACTGCCAGTTTAGCAGCGCAGTTTACGAAAGTGCGCTGCTTTGTCTGGTTTACGTCTGGGCCGAAGCTCCCAATACTGCCAGATGGTGCTTTATTGGCCGCCAAGCTGAACGGTATGGCCTGGCCCCATGCGGTCAAGCAGGCTGGAGAACAATGCTTCTTTGCCCTTGGTCGGGGTAAAGCTCAATTGCCCTTTGGGACCATCGTTGGTGATCTGGCCACTGCCGTTAATAGCCAACAACCCGCCTTGCGGAGTGATTTGCCAGGTTGGTGCGCCACTGCCTTGCACCACATTGATCAGATAATTGCCAAATGGATTGGCTTGCGGCGTCACCATGGACGTGGCATCGGTCAGTTGCATGCTCAATTGATCAAACTTGCCTGCGGCAATTTGTTGTGCCCGGACTTGCAGGCTGCCACCCAACTGAAATGGCGCCAGCATCTTGACCTGGGCAAACAACGGGCTGGCTGGTATGTTCAGGGCGACCTGCTCCAGTCGCCAACCGGTCATGCCCAATACGGCGCGCGCCTGGCCGGGTGTTTCGCCGTCACGAGTATCCAGTTGCCAGGCAAGTTGGGCGTGCAACAAGGCAGATGGTTGCCAGTGCCAGCGTACATCTTGCAGCAATAACTGATCGCCCAGGCCTAACTGACCAATGCGGCCTTCCCACAAATTGCCCGTTACGTCACCGGTTTTGACCGGGGCGGGGATAGCGCTGGCGAACAGAACCATCGGCAAGCGCACCAGCGCAAACAACACAAACAGTGCAATGCCAAACCAGAGAAGAGGGTGTTTCAGGTGTTGTTTCATCGCTGGACAACCGCAGTAAAGTGCACAACGCCATCGTTCTGGGCACCATTGGCATCAAAAGTCACAACATGGCTGCCGGTTTCGCGCGGCAAAGCACCGACCAGTTCGAGCACTTGGGCGAAGTCGGCCTGCGGCGCATCGATCCTGATCTTGTTGTCCGGTTGCGCTTGCAGATCGGCCTTGATGCCATGCTGTTGCAGGCTGGCGGTGACTGCTGCGCGCAGGTCATCGGTACGCACCACGTTGCTGCCACCCTTAAGTAGCTGCAGTCCGCGTTGCATTTGCGCCAGATCGGCCTGGAGTTGCGGTACGCGTTTGTTCAATTGCGCGCGCTGGGTCACCAATGGTTGCCAGATGCCGGCGTAGACGACCGCGATCAGCACAATGGCGCCGCCAACCGCCAGAATATTGCGCTCACGAGCATTACGCGCTTGCCAGAAACCTTGCGCACGGGCGGTCAGTTGATTCAGCTTCATTTCTGGCCTCCTTGAACGCGCAATACAGTGGTGCCTACCGCGCCAGGCTGTTGATCAACCTTAAAGCCAGCACCAGCCAGTTTTTGTTGCAGGGCAGGGGCTTCGGCGGTGGCGAGTTCCATTTGCAGCTGGCCGTTTTCAAATTGCAAGCGGCGCAGATGAGTTCCGGTGGCGATGCCATCGATACGCTGTAACAAGCCGGTAAAGTCAGCGCCACTTGCCGTCCCGCTACCTTGTCCGGCGCCGGCGGCTTGTAGCTGGCTTTGCAATTGCAGGATCGGATCAACAATCGGGGTGCCCGGGAAGGCTGCGGCAAAAGTCTGACGCAGTTCGCGTTGCAGCGCGGTTGCCTGTTGGCGCAACTGCCACCAATCCCACAGGCTGCCTACGGTTAGCACCACAAATAGTGCGATCAAAATACCGACAGTACGCTTGAGTTTGCGTGTGTCAAACGGCAGGGAAAGCTTGGGGGTGAGATCGCCTTGCAGCAGATTGATAGCCCCGCTACGGATAGGGTCGCCATAAATATCAGACCAGGCCAGATCGTGAACTGGTTGGTCTTCCAGCCATTGGCTGGCAACGGCGGCTGAATCAAACCAGGTGCTTTGGTCGCCTTTGACCAGCAGCACGCCATCATCCAGTTGCACGCGCTGCCACTCGTCCAGTGGTTGCACCAGATCAACCAGCGGCCACGCGTTGCGCAAGCTCAGCCCTTGACTAGCCAATACGGCAACCCAGCGCTGCAACCAGGCCTTGTCACAGGCGATGACCCGGGTTTTACCGTCCGCTGCGCTACCAAGCGCAAAGTGACGTTGCTGGCCACCCGCCAGCAGCCGGTCGTCCAGCGCATGCGGCACTAGTGCACGCAAACGTTGGCTGGACTGGCGCGGCAGTTCGAGCAAATGCAAGGAATAATGGGTTGGTAGCACCACGGCTTCTACCGCAGTTGCCGCAGGTAATTGGCCTGCGATGTCTTCGCCATGCCGCAATTTGCCACTGGCATCTATCCCACACCAGCGGATGACGGTATCGGGGGCGGGATTGCCGGCAAGCACGAGTCGAAGCAAGACAAAGGAATAATGTGCAGAAATGCTCACAAATGCGGTCACTTGTACGGGGCGGTTCAGATATCCACGCAGGCTGCGGGACAGGCTCAGGTGTGCTTTTTACCTGACTTGGACGGCGGGAAGTATGACATAAAGCGTAACTGCTCACGAAACACGCCAGACTCTGTTTGTTTTTCGTACAACATTTCCTTTATAATCGCCCTCCAACCTGAGTTGCCGGCTTTGTGTGATAGTTGCAATGCCCGGCGTTGGCCCTCGTTTTGCGGGCTATCAGGTTGCATGTATTGAATGCGAGCGTGGCGGAATTGGTAGACGCACTGGATTTAGGTTCCAGCGCTGTAAGGCGTGAGAGTTCGAGTCTCTCCGCTCGCACCACAATACACAAACACGGTTTTGCAATTTAGCCCGTCAAGCCCCGTCATCGTTGGCTTTGCGGGCTTTTTTGTTGCGCGCGTTTAACCATCCGATCCTGTTTGGGGTCATACCTCGGCCCCGTTATCCCCCCGATTTTTTGCCCGCTCGTTCCAGTCCTTCCTGGCCGGTAACCGATATGTAGCGCTGCTACGTCATCGAATTGCTGCTATACAGCAATGGCCGAGCCAACAAAGTCCTGCGCCAGGCTGACCCATGTTCTGGTTGTGTTGTAATTGAATGCGGTGGCAGGAGAGGGCTCGATGCTCAAGTCGATACATCTGGCGCAGCCGCTCTTTGCATTGCGGCGCACCAGACGATGGCCTTGGCAGGTATGACCGACCGCTGAATCCGATGCGAGGTGGCCCAGTGCTGCAAACTGCTGAACCCATAATGCCGCGCTTGCGCTTGCCTGAGATTAACGGGCTGCGCGGCGTCGCCATTCTGGCCATTATCTGGCATCACCTGACCATTGCACTGAAGGTCAAGGCGCCGGTGATCTTCCAGCTTTCGACAGCGCCCTTGGTTTTTAACGGGTGGACCGGCGTTAATCTCTTTTTCATTTTGTCGGGTTTTGTCCTTTATTTGCCCTATGCCGCGCAGAAACGGCAAATGCAAAGCAGGGCCGATGCGCTGGTGTTCTACAAACATCGTTTTTTTCGCCTGATGCCGCTTTATTATCTGGTCAGCATTGCCACATTGGTCCTCAGTGGCACCTTGGCTGCGCCTGACGGCGGCGTGTTGCGCCAGGCGCTGACCATCGCCACGTTTACCTTCATGTTCTCTTCCCATACCTTTGTGCCGTCATCCAACTGGGCGCTTTGGTCGATTGGTACAGAAGTGCTGTTTAGTCTGGTATTTCCCCTGTTGTTATGGATAACGGCGAGGGTGGGGCTCAAGTCGGTGCTGGTCGGTGCGCTGGTGTTGTCGCTGCTCGTGCGGGTGTTATGTCTGATTCATGGGCGGCACGACGGACCAGACTGGGTTGCGGATGGCTTGCTGCTAGGGCGCCTGGATGAGTTCGTGATCGGCATGATGCTGGCCCAGGCGCATGTCCATAACCGGTGCTGGCGATTGCCGAGCGCGGTGTTTGTGGGTCTGGGTGCGCTGCTGATTGGCATCGCTTTTTACGGCTTTAATCGCTGCATTATTGAGCTCACTGCACCGGCTGAATTGCTGGCGGTATTAAGTAACGTGCTTGATCTGGGCCTGGTGCTATTGCTGCTGGCCGCGCTGGACGAGCGGTTCGTATTGGCGCAAATGTTGCGTTCGCGTGTGCTGCAGGTTCTGGGGATGGCCTGCTACAGCATCTATCTATGGCATCTGCCAGTCATGAACGCCTATGGCATTTTCAAAGGAAATACCGATCCTGCGTTTATAGCGGCGTTTGGATTGACGGTATTGTTCCTGGCCGCAATGACTTATCGCTATATCGAATTCAGGTCTGTTGCCGACTGGCGGCAGTTATTCCTGGCTGGGCCGTTTGCTCCGGCTAAACGCCCTCATTCTGCTGAGCTTGCCAACGTGGCGTCGGCCAACTCTCGCCACGCTTCCTGAGGGAGCCAAATCCTGGCGTGTAGGCGGGGGCCAAGGCTGGTCTGGTCCAACTTTTAGGGTTCACGATCTGGATGCAAATCCGTGGCAAATCGGTGTATCTGAATGGCCCCGGTAACTGAGTGGCAAGTCGAATCCTCCCCGCCAGCGCAGCACCTGCCTGCCAACAAGACCCGCACCCTGGTGCATGTCAGCCAGCCCAGTGGCAAAATACACACACCATCCTGACACTTTGCACCGCGCCGGTGTTGGCGAACCTTGCCCGGATCAGCTATCCTAATGGGCTCGTTTGAGAGCAGGTGTCGTGTTTGCTGCGTATGCCGGTAGGCGTGTCTGGCCTTGGTGACGCTATCGTGAGCCACTTTACGGTGTTCTTGATTGTGTCCACAGAGCCGATGCAAATGCTTGCAGCACACGGTTCCCGAGTCTTTGCGCTCGCACCACCTTTTTGTAATAAGGTCCGGATTGACCGGGCTGGCCTGGCCCAAGCAGTGCTTGTTGGCCTGAACTGAATCAATGTGAAGGATGGATCAACACATGCAAGCACAACTGGAAACCTTGGGCGCGCTTGAACGCCGCCTCAGCTTCTCCGTACCGCGCGATCAAATCAATGCGCAAGTTAGCGCTCGTCTGAAAAACGTCGCAAAAACGGCTCGTATTGACGGTTTCCGTCCTGGCAAAGCGCCGATGAGCATCGTTTCGCAACAATATGGCTTCCGCGTCCAAGAAGAAGTCATGGGCGAAACCGTTGAGCGCTCGTTCGGCCAAGCCGTTCAAGAACAAAAGCTGAGCGTTGCCGGCTACCCGCGTTTCGAACCGAAGCAAGGCGCTTCGGGCGAGGGCGACTTTGAATTTGTGGCCACTTTTGAAGTTTATCCGGAAGTGACGCTGGGTGATCTGAACGGCGTCGAAATCGAAAAGCCGGTACTGAATGTATCCGACGCTGAAATCGACAAGACCCTGGATATCCTGCGTCGCCAGCGTACCCGTTACGAGCGCGTTGAACGTGCTGCTGCTGACGAAGACCGCGTTATTATCGACTTCAAGGGCACCATTGATGGTGAGCCGTTTGAAGGTGGTTCTTCTGACAATTATGCATTCCTGCTGGGCAAGGGCCAGATGTTGCCTGAGTTCGAAGCCGGTATTCGCGGCATGAAAGAAGATGAAACCAAAAGCGTGGAAGTAAGCTTCCCGGCTGACTATCATGGCAAGGACGTGGCTGGTAAAACCGCCGTGTTCGCGATCACCCTGAAGAACGTAGCTCAATCGCTGCTGCCGGAAGTGAACGCAGAATTCGCCAAGAGCCTGGGCATTGAAGACGGCGACATCGCCAAGATGCGCGCTGAAGTCAAAGCCAACCTCGAGCGCGAAGTGCGTTTCCGTCTGAAAGCCCGTGCCAAGGAAAGCGTGATGACCGCGCTGATCGAGGCTACACCGGTTGAATTGCCCAAGTCCCTGGTCGGCCTGGAGATCGGTCGTTTGGCAGAATCCGCGCAGGCGGACTTGAAACAACGCGGTATCGATCCCAAGTTGGTTCCGTTCTCCCCGCAAATGTTCGAAGCGCAAGCACAGCGCCGCGTGCACCTGGGCCTGGTCCTGGCTGAACTGGTCAAGGCTAACGGTCTTGAAGCCAAGCCGGAACAAGTCAAGGCAATCATCGAAGATCTGGCACAAAACTACGAAGATCCGCAGGATGTCGTAGGCTGGTACTACGAGCAACGTGATCGTCTGGCTGGCCCGGAATCCATGGCGTTGGAAGACAACGTCGTTGAATTCGTGCAATCGAAGGGCAAGACCGTTGAAAAGTCGGTGACTTTCGAAGAACTGATGGGCCAACAGCAACAAGCTTGATCGGCCCGGATCCCCGGTTTTGGGTATCCGGCCAGGACGGCGGATACCCAAACTGAAGAGGAAAACCATGCAACGACCGGAATTTGAACCCCAAGGCCTCGGATATATTCCGATGGTTGTCGAGCAGAGCGGCCGCGGCGAGCGTTCTTACGACATCTATTCGCGCCTGCTGAAAGAGCGCATCGTTTTTCTGGTCGGTCCGGTGAATGATCAAACCGCCAACCTGGTTGTCGCTCAGTTGTTGTTCCTTGAATCGGAAAATCCGGACAAGGACATCTCTCTGTATATCAATTCTCCAGGTGGCTCGGTAACGGCTGGTCTGGCGATTTATGACACCATGCAGTTCATCAAGCCGGCCGTATCGACGTTGTGCGTTGGTCTGGCTGCAAGTATGGGTGCATTCCTGCTGACCGCAGGCGAGAAGGGCAAGCGTTATGCGCTGCCAAACTCGCGGGTGATGATCCACCAGCCGCTGATTGGTGGTCTGGCTGGGCAAGCATCCGACATTGAAATTCATGCCCGTGAGTTGCTCAAGACCAAGCGCACGCTGAATGAGCGTTTGGCCTTTCACACTGGCCAAAGCATCGAAACCATTGAGCGCGATACTGACCGCGACAACTTCATGAGTGCGGAAGAATCCAAAGCTTATGGTTTGGTCGACGAAGTAATGGTTAAACGCGCAGGCACCGCCTGATCGACTTTCGTGATCTGACCGCCAGACTTTGACGCTGGCGGTTTTCTTTTTTCTCGCTCTGCTCTGTAGAGAGGGGGGGATATGACTGACAAGCCTAAAGACAAATCCAAGGAAAAGCTGCTCTATTGCTCGTTTTGCGGCAAGAGTCAGCATGAAGTGACCAAGCTCATCGCTGGTCCACAGGTGTTTATCTGCAATGAGTGTATTGAACTCTGCAATGACATCCTGACGGAAGAAGGTACGGCGCAGATCGGTACCGCGGTAGAGCCGCAAACCCCGACTGGCAAGCGTTTGCCACTGCCGACTGAAATCCGTGAGACGCTGGATCAGTATGTGATCGGGCAGGAGCGCGCCAAGAAAATCCTGGCTGTAGCCGTGTACAACCACTACAAGCGCTTGTCCACCAAGGGTGACAAGAGCGGCGAAGTCGAGTTGTCGAAGTCCAACATTCTGTTGATCGGGCCGACTGGCTCGGGCAAGACGCTGCTGGCGCAAACCATGGCCAAGAAGCTGGACGTGCCGTTTGTGATTGCCGATGCGACCACGCTGACTGAGGCTGGCTACGTTGGTGAAGATGTTGAACACATCATCGCCAAGCTGCTGCAGCAATGCGACTACGACATCGAGAAGGCCCAGCGCGGCATCGTTTACATCGATGAGATCGACAAGATCGCCCGTAAAAGCGAGAACCCGTCGATTACCCGCGATGTTTCGGGTGAAGGCGTTCAACAAGCGTTGCTGAAGCTGATCGAAGGTACGGTAGCTTCGGTGCCGCCGCACGGTGGCCGCAAGCATCCGAATCACGAGATGCCACAGGTTGATACCACCAACATTCTGTTTATTGTTGGCGGTGCGTTTGAAGGTCTGGCCAAGATTATCCGCAACCGTTCGGAAAAGGGCGGGATCGGCTTTGGCGCAGAGGTGGCCAGCAAGGACGACACCTCAGGCATCGGCAAGTTGTTGCATGAAGTCGAACCTGATGACCTGATCCGCTTTGGTCTGATTCCAGAGTTCGTCGGGCGTGTACCGGTAACGGCAACGCTGGACGAACTGGATGAAGCCGCGCTGATCAACATCCTGACCGAACCCAAGAACGCGCTGGTGAAGCAGTATCAGCGTCTGTTCGAAATGGAAGACGTCAAGCTGGAGATCACGCAAGACGGTCTGGAAGCGATCGCCCGCAAGGCCATGGAGCGCAAGACCGGTGCGCGTGGTTTGCGCTCGATTCTGGAATCCTCTTTGCTCGATACCATGTACGAACTGCCAGCGCTGGAAGGCGTGGCAAAAGTGGTGGTGGATGAGTCGGTGATCCTGGAGGGCGCGCTGCCGCAACACGTTCCCGTGGAGCCCGCAGAGCCCGCCGCAGCCTGATTTGTTGTTTCTGCCGGAAATCAGTGCTGATCGGTGTGCACTGAAATTTCCTCAATGCTGCCAGACCCTTAGCGGTCTGGCAGTTTGTTTTCATCCTGCTGGATGAAGTCTCGCATTCTGTTTTTGTTGGCAAATTGGCGTGCTGGCGTTGAATTTGTGCCCGGCAAGCCACATTATTGATCCAACTCCCACCCACTCAGGGCTATCAAAATGTCAGAAAACCACGCATTGCCCGCCGAAGTCGCCAGTTTCCCTATGCTGCCGCTGCGGGACGTCGTCGTCTTCCCGCATATGGTGATTCCGCTGTTTGTGGGCCGTCCGAAATCCATTCGCGCGCTGGAAGCCGCGATGGAAGGTGGTCGTCATATCCTGCTCGTGGCACAAAAGAACGCGCAGAAAGACGAGCCATCAATGGCAGATATCTACCCGGTCGGCACCATTGCTACCGTGTTGCAACTGCTCAAGCTGCCTGATGGCACCGTAAAGGTGCTGGTTGAGGGCCTGCAGCGTGCAGATATGCTTACGCTGAAAGATGAAGATGGCTATTTCAGTGCAGAGGCATTGCCGCACGAACCCGGTGAAGACGAGGGTCATGAAGCAGAAGCCATGCGCCGCGCCTTGCTGTCGCAGTTTGACCAGTACGTAAAACTGAACAAAAAAATTCCGCCAGAAGTGCTGACCTCGCTGTCGGGCATTGAAATCGCTGGCCGTCTGGCAGATACCATCGCCGCCCATCTGCCGCTCAAGCTCGAGCAAAAGCAGGCTGTGCTGGAAATGGGCGATGTCAAACGTCGCATGGAACACTTGCTCAAGCAACTGGAAACCGAGCTGGACATCCTGCAGGTGGAAAAGCGCATCCGTGGCCGCGTGAAGCGCCAGATGGAGAAAAGCCAGCGCGAGTACTACCTGAACGAACAAGTCAAAGCCATCCAGAAAGAATTGGGTGAGCTGGACGAAAACGCTGATCTGGATGAGCTGGAAAAGCGCATCAAGACCGCTGGCATGAGCAAGGAAGCCCGCGAAAAAGCCGAAGCGGAAATGAAAAAGCTGCGCATGATGTCGCCAATGTCGGCAGAGGCGACCGTGGTGCGCAACTACATCGATACCATGCTGGCTTTGCCGTGGAAGAAAAAGACCAAGATCAGCAAGGACATCGCCGCTGCTGAAGAAGTGCTGGATACAGAGCACTACGGGCTGGAGAAGGTCAAGGAACGCATTCTTGAGTACCTTGCTGTGCAGAGCCGTGTCGAGAAGCTGAAAGGCCCGATCCTGTGCCTGGTTGGCCCTCCCGGTGTGGGCAAGACCTCGTTGGGCGAGTCGATCGCCCGTGCCACGAACCGCAAGTTCGTGCGCATGGCCTTGGGCGGGATGCGTGATGAAGCGGAAATCCGCGGTCACCGCCGCACTTATATCGGTTCGATGCCCGGCAAGATTCTGCAATCCATGACCAAGGCCGGCGTGAAGAACCCGCTGTTCTTGCTGGATGAAGTAGACAAAATGGGCGCCGATTTCCGTGGCGACCCATCGTCCGCTTTGCTGGAAGTGCTTGATCCTGAACAAAATAATTCGTTCAGCGATCACTACCTGGAAGTGGATTACGATCTGTCCGACGTCTTGTTTGTGGCCACAGCCAATACACTCAATATCCCTCCAGCTTTGCTGGACCGGATGGAAGTGATCCGGCTTTCTGGTTATACGGAAGACGAAAAGGTCAACATCGCGCTCAAGTACCTGGTGCCCAAGCAGATGAAGTCCAACGGCCTGCAGGAAGGTGAGTTGTCCATTATTGACTCAGCCGTGCGCGACATCGTGCGTTACTACACCCGTGAAGCGGGCGTGCGTAGTCTGGATCGCGAAATCGCCAAAATCTGCCGCAAGGTGGTGAAGAATCTGCTGCTCAAGCCGTCGGACAAGCGTCAGCAAGTCACGGCGAAGAACCTGGATAAATACCTCGGCGTGCGTCGCTACGACTACGGCATGGCCGAGCAGCAAAACCAGGTGGGGCAGGTTACTGGCTTGGCATGGACCGAAGTCGGCGGCGAATTACTGACCATCGAAGCGGTAAAATTGCCCGGTAAAGGCAAGGTCATTCAGACCGGCAAGCTCGGTGAAGTCATGCAGGAATCCATCCAGGCAGCGCTGTCAGTGGTGCGCAGCCGTGCGGTACAGCTGGGTATTGATCCGGACTTCTATCAGAAGAACGACATCCATATCCACTTGCCCGAAGGCGCTACACCCAAGGATGGTCCATCGGCCGGTATCGCAATTGCTACGGCGATGACTTCCATACTTACGAACGTGCCAGTGCGTTGCGACGTCGCCATGACCGGGGAAATTACCTTGCGTGGCGAGGTGTTACCGATTGGCGGATTGAAAGAAAAGTTGCTTGCGGCCCACCGTGGTGGCATCAAGCATGTATTGATTCCTGAAGGCAACGTCAAGGATCTGATTGAGATTCCTGACAATGTGAAGCGTGGCTTAACCATTCATCCGGTCAAGTGGTTTGACCAGGTTTTGGGCCATGCGCTGGAAAGCCAACCCGAATCGAATACCGGGGCGGTTGATAGCGCAGAAGACGGCGCAGCGCAAGCGAGCGATCGTCCAAGCGTGGAAACGGGCACACAGCCTACCAAACACTAGTTGACACACGTTTTTGCCGCTTGCTATAAAGCTCAAGCAATCGGCAGACCGGACCTATCCAACCAGAACGAAAGGGGACACATAAGTGAATAAATCTGAACTGATCGACGCAATCGCTGAATCCGCAGGCCTGTCCAAGGCTGCTGCCGGCAAGGCACTTGATGCCACCATCGAAGCTGTTTCCAAAGCACTGCAAGGCGGTGACGAAGTGACGCTGGTCGGCTTTGGCACTTTCTACGTTGCCGAACGTGAGGCACGTAACGGTCGCAATCCGCGTACTGGCCAGACCATCGAAATCGCTGCTGCCAAGCAACCGAAATTTCGTGCTGGTAAATCTTTGAAAGATGCCGTACAATGATTGTCTTTGCTGCTTCGGCTAATAACGAAGCGGCATAAGACCGGGGGTGGTTAGCTCAGTTGGTTAGAGCGCCTGCTTCACACGCAGGAGGTCGGTGGTTCGAATCCACTACTACCCACCAAAATGGCGATGCATGAAAGTTGTTGTAAAATACAAAACGCATGCTATAATCGCCGACTCTTCTGGAGCGGTAGTTCAGTTGGTTAGAATACCGGCCTGTCACGCCGGGGGTCGCGGGTTCGAGTCCCGTCCGCTCCGCCAGATGATCAAAAAAGCCAAGCGCAAGCTTGGCTTTTTTGTTTTCAGCGGCCGAACGTGTTCGTTTGTCACTGCCCAAGCATGCAGACGAGACGCAATGAACGGCTTCTGGCATCATACTGCGCGAGTCTCATACGGAGTGTAGTGTTCATGTTTGATCTGGTACAAAAGAATAAAACCGTCGTCCAGGTTGTACTGGGTCTGGTTTCGCTGGGTTTGGTAGTCGGATTTGGTCTTTCAGGTTACTCGGCGATGGAAGGCGGCCCTAGCTGGCTGGCCAAAGTCGGCGGAAAGTCGATTACCGAGCAAGATATAGCGGAAGCTACCCGCGGCCAGGTGATCTCTGACGATATGAAGCCGATGGTTCTGCAAGAACTGATCCGCAAGCAATTGTTGCTTAACGAAGCACACGATCTGCGTCTGTCGCCCTCGACCCAACAATTGCAGAAAGCCATTGCCGCGATCCCGGCTTTCCAGGATAACGGGCAGTTCAGCCCGCAGCGTTACCAGGAACTACTGGGAGCGCAACAAATCTCCCCGACAAAGTTTGAAGGTCAGATGCGTGACGACCTGGCAACGCGCCAGCTGTTGTCGGCATTCATGCAAAGTGGCATGACTTCATCCGTTACGCTGGAACGCCTGGCCAAGCTGATGGGCGAAAAGCGTGAAGTTTCGTCTGCAGTGCTCAAGCCTGAAGCGTATCTGAGCCAGGTCACTGTCAGCGACGCTGAGGTCAAACAGTATTACGACCAGCATCAGGCTGATCTCAAGGCGCCAGAAATGGTGCGAGTGGAATACGTTGCGCTGTCCAAAGACCAACTGGCCCAGCAGCAAGTTGTCTCGGATGAAGAAATCCAGAAGTATTTCGACGCCCATAAAAACGATCTGGCCAAGGAGGAGCGCCAAGCTGCGCACATTCTGATTGCCGTGCCTAAGGGCGCATCTGCAGCAGACAAGCAAGCTGCCAAAGCCAAGGCCGAAGACATCCTCAAGCAGGTCAAAGCCAACCCGGCGCGTTTTGCCGAACTGGCCAAGGCCGACTCGCAAGATCCGGGCTCCAAGGATAACGGTGGCGATTTGGGCTGGTTTGCCCGTGGCGCCATGGTCAAGCCGTTTGAAGACACCGTATTCAAGCTGCAGAAAGACCAGGTCAGCGATCTGGTGGAGACGGACTTCGGTTACCACATCATCAAGCTCGAAGGCGTGCGCACCAAGACGCTGGCTGATCTGAAGTCCGAAATCGCTGACAAGCTCAAGTCAGAGAAGGGCACCGCAGGTTATCAGGCGCAGGCAGACAAGTTCAATGAACTGGTTTACCAGCAAGCTGATAGCCTGAAGCCGGCTGCGGACCAATTCAAGTTGCAGGTACAGCAAAGTGGCTGGATTACCCGCAAGGGTACGCAAGACCCGCTGCTGAATAATCCAAAGCTCGAAGACGCAATCTTTGGTGATGACGTGCTCAAGAAAAAGCACAATTCCGAAGCCATTGAAGTAGTGCCAGGCACACTGGTTTCGGCACGCGTGATCGAACATAAAGATGCGCAGATTCCGCCACTGCCAACGGTCGCACCAGACATCCAGGCTCGTCTGAAGCATGACAAAGCAGTCAAACTGGCCGCTGCTGATGGCGCCAAGAAGCTGGCTGCGCTGCAAAAGGGCGAGACTGTCGATGTGGCTTGGGATGCACAACCCAAAGAAATGTCGCGGATCGCTGAACCTGGCGTAGCAACCGACCGGTTGCATGCAATTTTCGCCGCTCCGGCCGACAAACTGCCAGCCTTTGTTGGTGGGGATGACGCGGCGCTGGGTGGTTATGTGCTGTACAAGGTTGGGAAGGTGATTCCGGCTCCGACATTGACTCCAGAAATGCGTCAGCAAATTGAGCAAAATCTGGGGCAAATGTACGGGCAGGCTGAATTGACCAACTACTTTGGCAGTTTGCAGAAAAAGGCCAAGATCGAATTGCGTGCACCTGCTAAAGCACAGCAATAATTACGGCGATTACGTCGTTTCAGGAAAGCGGGCTACGGCCCGCTTTTTTTATTGCGCTATTGCACCTTTCTTTTATTAGCGGAAAAAATCAGCTAGCAGACAGCGAAAATTCGTTTGGCATGACTTTGGTCGATTTGTCGCGTCTTATGTGCAACAAATGTTGATCTTTGCCAAAAGGGGATTGAATTTTTGCGGGTTCGGGCGGATATATCAAATTGAGAGATCGGTTGATTTCTCTACCCGCTTACGGAGGTTAAAACCATGATGGCAATGTATGACATGGAATCGGGTGCAAGCGTGATGGAACCGGGGCAGGATTGGTCCGATCGCGTGCAGACTGTGGCAAACCTCCAGCACAATCCACTGCCGATGGCGGCATTGCGATTGTTGACGATAGAAGAAGCGATGGCCAGTTCAAAACAGCAGGTTTCCCGACCTGCCTGGCCGCAGACTTGATCCAGTTTGGTCTAGTCCACATTGGGCACCCAGTTGGGTGCCCTGTTTTCACCTAACGCTGCAATTCCTTCCCGAGCCTCTTCGCGTGTACGCATGTGCGCAATACGATGGGCGCTATCCGAGAGTAGTGAATCATCAATTGGCCGATAGGCTACCGTGGCGATCAGCCGCTTTGCCGAAGCAACCGCATGCGGACCGTTCAACAGCAAATGGTCGATCCAGGTGCTGACTTGCTCGCTCGCTAATGCAGAGGTCGCCACTTCTTCATGCACCAATCCGTAGCGCCAGGCTGCTGCGGTAGAAAAGCGCTCTCCCGTAAGAAAATAACGCCTGGCGGCACTAGTCCCAATTTTGGCAACGATATACGGCCCGATAATTGCCGGAACCAGCCCTAGTCGCGTTTCGGGCATACAGAACCAGCTGTCTTGTGTGGCCACCACCAGATCACAACAAGCGGCGATGCCGACGCCAACGCCTATGGCAGGGCCTTCCACCGCAGCAATAACCGGGGCAGGGAAGCGGTCCAGCGACTGCATCATGCGTGCCAGACGCAGCGCCTGTTCGAAATTGTCGTGTTGCTCTTCGTTATTGGTATGGGCTAACCAGCGCAAATCGTTGCCCGAACAGAATATTTCACCCTCGGCCCGCAAGATCAGTGCACGCAAATGCAGGTTTTGCGCCAGTGCTGCGAGTGATGCCGTCATTTCGGCGACAAAGACCTCATCAACCGGATTGCGGCTTTCCGGGCGGGATAAGGTGATTGTGGCAATCCCTGCCTGATCCATTTCCAACCGGATGGAGTCGCTCATGCCGCAGTCCTTACAAAAAGTCGGTGGGGCTGGGTAGGTCTACCTCATTGATTTAGCGTATAAAACGAATGATTTCCAGCAGCATTTTATTTGCACCAATTATGCCGGTGTCAAAATCACACATTCAGTTACATGCCCCATTGTGATACAGTTCGCCGCTAAATCCCGGCCCGCCTTGATACTATGCATGCCCTTGGCACTCATTGATCCGCATGCATTGCCTGGCACCCATTCTGATACGGTTTGCGGCAACGGCTTGACGTCCCTTGCACGCTTACCTTTTGCATGTTTTGTTTCAATTGTGACTAATGCAATGAGGTTGTGGTTTTTCCCTGCCGTTCTGGCTTTTTTCTGTTCTTTGCTGCTGACCAGCGCGCCAGCAAGGGCTAATCGCGTTGAAATCCCCGGCGTGGGTGGCGTGACGTTGATTGCCGAATACACCGCCCCGCCAGCCGGAGGCACCAACGCCCCTGGCATGTTATTGCTGCACGACTGCGGCGGTTTGTGGGCCAAGCCCGGAGTCATGGCTGCGCGCCCGGCGCGTATGGCCAGCTTGCTGCAAGAACTCGGTTATGGCGTGTTGATGGTCGACAGCTTTGGCTCCCGCGGTGTGCGTGAGGTCTGTACGACTCCGGGCCATGATCGACAAATCAACGTACAGCGCCGTGCCGAAGATGCGCAGCGCGCCATCAACTGGCTGAAGGCCCGCAAGGAAATCGACAGTAGCCGTATTGCCGTATTGGGCTGGTCGCAAGGAGCGACCACCGTTTTGTCGTTGATGAATGCGGACAATCCTGGCGTGCGCGCGGCGGTGGCGTTTTACCCTTCCTGTGCACCCTTTCTGAAAGGCAACCAGCGTTATCAGCCGGCCGCGCCAACCTTGATGCTGGCGGGCGAAGCGGATGACTGGACGCCCGTTGAACCGTGTCGTGAGCTGGTAGCGCGCTCGGGCATGGATACTTTCCGCCTGGTTAGCTATCCCGAGGTATTTCACGATTTTGACGATCCGGGTGTCGACGTTCATGTGCGCCGGGATATCCCGAACGAAGCGCATCCAGGGCAGGGCGTGACGGTTGGTTTTAACCAGGCCGCAACCGACGATGCTTATCGTCGGGTGTTCAAATGGTGCTCGCGCTGGCTTGATCCGTTTCACACTTATCCCTATGAACAGCGTACTTCGCGCGCGCCGACCCCCACTCCGGTCAAACACTAGTCTTTGAATTGTTGCCGACCTTGCCATAATGCAAGTTCGGCAATTGCGTTTCTGGTGCCGTGTGCGCGATCATCTACGACCTCGGCGACAGTCCCGACTGGACTATCGTTTTTCCCCACAGCGTAGCTGGGTTGCAGCCGGTGCCACGGCCAGCCAGTAACGCCCTGCAGGAGCAGCAGCAATGAGTGTTAGCCAAGCCGAACAGCAAATCCTGAATTCTGTGCCAGGTCTCTCCATCGTTTCTTCCGTCGGCCGTTACGGCGGTGCCGGGCTGGATTTGCTGACCGTCGAGAACCCGGCTGGTCACGCGGTCATCGCCCTGCAAGGCGCGCACGTTGTTTCTTTTGTTCCGGCAGCAGCTAAGGATGTGTTGTGGATCTCGCCGAATGCCGTATTTGCGCCGGGCGAAGCCATTCGCGGCGGTATTCCGCTGTGCCTGCCCTGGTTTGGCGCCAAGCCACAAGAGCCGGATGCGCCCAAGCACGGTTTTGCCCGCAATGAAGTCTGGACCCTCATTGAAGCTTCGGTTGAAGCGGACACCACCCGCGTGGTGCTGGAATTGCGCGACAATGCCGCATCACACGCTTTGTGGGATCACGCTTTTGTTTATCGTCTGGCAGTAACCGTCGGCAAAACCCTGCATCTGGATTTGCAGATTCAGCATTTGGGCACCACACCACAGTTGCACTCCGTGGCGCTGCATACCTACTTCGACGTGGGTGATGTAACCCAGGCGGTGATTACCGGTCTGGATGGCACCACCTATATCGATACCACACAGGACAGCAAGCCGCGCTTCGCGCAAACCGGTGCGGTACAACTGTCGGGGCCGACTGATCGTGTTTACCTGAATGTCCCGCAATACCAGGACATCAAGACGCCTGACCGTACCTTGAAAATCGATAGCCAGGACACGCATTGCGCTGTGGTCTGGAATGCGTGGCACAACGCGGACAAGATTGCCGATATCGGTCCGGGTAACTATGTCGGCTACCTGTGTGTCGAGCGTGCGGATGCCTGGGAATATTCTCCAACTTTGCAACCGGGCGAAACTTATCGCGCCAGCATGACGCTTTCGGTCGCGTAATCGTAGAATAGCGTTTTGTGTACCCGGCGGGCCGCAAACAGCGGCCCGCATTTTTTGTAGCTGGAGTCTCATGCAATACCGTGACCTGCGCGATTTCATGGCGCAACTTGAAAAACAGGGCGAACTCAAGCGCGTTACCGTACCGGTATCACCGATTCTGGAAATGACCGAAATCTGTGATCGCGCATTGCGCGCGGCTGGTCCGGCCATTTTGTTTGAGAACGTGCCAGGTTCGCAGATGCCGGTATTGGGCAATCTGTTCGGTACACCGCGCCGCGTGGCGCTGGGCATGGGTGCAAACGACGTAGGCGCGTTGCGTGAGATCGGCAAGACCTTGGCCTACCTGAAAGAGCCGGAGCCGCCCAAGGGCCTGCGCGATGCCTGGGACAAGCTGCCACTTCTTAAACAAGTTTTGAACATGGTGCCCAAAGAAGTGCGTAAGGCACCATGCCAGCAAAACGTGATTGAAGGTCCGGATGTCGATCTGGCGCGCATTCCGGTACAGCATTGCTGGCCAGGAGATGTTGCTCCGTTGATTACCTGGGGTCTGGTGGTCACCCGAGGCCCGCAGAAAAAACGCCAGAATCTGGGGATTTATCGTCAGCAAGTCATTGGCCGCAACAAGGTCATCATGCGCTGGCTGGCCCATCGCGGCGGTGCGCTGGATTTTCGCGAATTCGCCAAGGCCAACCCGGGCAAGCCATTCCCAATCGCCGTGGTCTTGGGCTGCGACCCGGCCACTATTCTCGGGGCAGTCACGCCAGTACCCGATACGCTCAGCGAATACCAGTTTGCCGGTCTGCTGCGTGGCTCCAAAACCGAAGTGACGCAGTGCATCGGCAGCGATTTGCAGGTGCCTGCCACCGCCGAGATCGTACTGGAAGGGCATATCTATCCGGATGCTGGCCATGCTTCGGGCTACGAACATGCACTGGAAGGGCCATACGGCGACCACACCGGCTATTACAACGAGCAAGACTGGTTTCCGGTATTCACCATCGACCGCATCACCCAGCGTGATAACCCGATTTACCACAGTACGTACACTGGCAAACCGCCAGACGAACCGGCGGTGCTTGGGGTCGCGCTGAACGAAGTTTTTGTGCCTATTCTGCAAAAGCAGTTTCCGGAAATCGTCGACTTTTACCTGCCGCCAGAAGGTTGCAGCTACCGTATGGCGATTGTGTCGATACGCAAGCAATATCCGGGGCATGCCAAGCGTATTCTGTTTGGCGTCTGGTCGTTTTTGCGGCAGTTCATGTACACCAAGTTCATCGTCGTGGTGGATGAAGATGTTGATACGCGCGACTGGAAAGAAGTCATCTGGGCCATTACCACGCGCATGGACCCGGTGCGCGACGTCACGCTGGTCGAGAATACGCCCATTGATTATCTCGACTTTGCCTCGCCGGTCAGCGGTTTGGGCGGCAAGATGGGGCTGGATGCCACCAACAAGTGGCCAGGCGAAACCAGCCGCGAATGGGGTCGGCCCATCGAGAAAGACCCGGCCGTGGTGGCGCGGGTGGACGCTTTGTGGCAAGAACTCGGTTTGTAATGGTAGTTGATGCGGCGCGGGCGTGAGGCCATCGCTCGCCGGTCGCAATCAATTGAATCGGCAAAGATCAGGAGTCGGCAAAGGTCAGCGTATGTGGTTTCTGACTGAATTGGCGGAGCGCAGAATTGCCCAGGCGCTCGACAATGGCGAGCTGGATAATCTGCCCGGCGCAGGCCAGCCATTGCCGGGGGAAGATTTCGACCCCATGGTGCCTGAGCATCAACGTATGGCCTGGCGGGTATTGAAGAACAGCGGTTACCTGCCGCCCGAACTGGAAATGCACAAAGAAGCGGTTGATCTTGCATTGCGGCTGGCCACCGCCGATACAGAGATAGATACAGATCAACTGATGCGGCTCGAACAATTGAATGTACTGTTGGCGCAAACCGGCCATCGTGGCCTGTGTGTGCCGGATGAATACCTGGCAAAAATCAGCGAACGCCTGGCGCGGCGTCATCCTTGACCTCGTGCATAACCTCTGTGAATAAAGCGACCCATGCTCAATAACACGCCACGTGAATTTGCTTTTACCGAACAGGACTTCGAAAAAGTCCGGGTGATGATTTACAACTATGCGGGTATTGCGCTGACACCAGCCAAGCACGACATGGTGTACGGCCGACTGGCGCGGCGGTTGCGTGCATTGGGCTTGCGCACATTCAATGAGTATTTGCAGGTGCTCGATCGTGGCGACAGCAAAGAATTCGAGCTGTTTGCCAATTCGCTGACCACCAATCTGACCTCGTTTTTCCGCGAATCGCATCACTTTCCGATGCTGGCGGATCATCTCAAGGCGCAACGCAGCAGCGGCGTACTGAATCTGTGGTGTTCGGCCTCCAGTACGGGTGAAGAAGCTTATTCGATGGCAATTACCGCGTGCGAAGCTTTCGATTCGCTGCGCCCGCCGGTGCATATCATCGCCACCGATCTGGATACTGGCGTGCTGGAAACGGCAAAGCAGGGTATTTACGGCGCTGATGAAGTTGAAAAGCTGGAAGGGCAGCGCGCCAAACGCTATTTCGAGAAGCAAAGCGATGGCCGCTATCGGGTGCGCCAGGAACTGCGCGACATGATCGTGTACCGCAAGGTCAATCTGATGGAGCCCAACTGGCCCATTCGCGGCCCGCTGGATGCCATTTTTTGCCGTAACGTCATGATCTATTTCGATAAACCTACGCAGCTAAAGGTGCTGCAGCGCTTTGCGCCACTGCTCAAGCCCGACGGTTTGTTGTTTGTGGGGCACTCAGAGAATCTCTATCACGCTGCCGATATCTTCAAGTTGCGCAACAAAACCGTATACGAGCGTGTGATCAGCGGCGCCGCCGCACCGGGCCCGGCGACCATGGCTCGTCCTGGTAGCAGCGGTTTTTCACGTTAAGCCGGTTTGGGTTTGAGTTGGCGCGCCGGTAAGTCTTGCGCAGCGTCAGCCTGGCAATTCCGATCGGGCTACAAGAACAACATGGCGCGCCCCACCTTGCGCGCCTGATCTTCTCCGGCCAACTGGCGCACCAGATCCAGCGCAAACAGGCTGGCGGTGCCTGCGCCACGCGAGGTGGTGATCGGCCCATCGTTCACCACATTGTGTCCCCACACTTGGGCTTTGCCCTCAATCAACACGGATTCACAACCCGGAAAGCACGTGGCCTGGCGCCCGGCAAGAATACCCGCCCTGGCCAGCACCATGGGCGCGGCACAGATCGCCGCCACCTTGCGTTCTGCCGCCAGATGAGCTTGCAGGCGTGGAATCAATTCGGTCTTTTTGAGCAAGGCCTGCGTGCCCGGGCCGCCACCAGGCAAGATGATGGCATCGGCAAACAAGCCGTGCGCACCGGCAAATGGGATATCCGCTTGCACTGTGATGCCGTGGGCGCCCGTTACTGCCTGGACGTCGTCCAGTGCCACCATCAGCACTTTGATATCCGCGCGGCGCAGAATGTCGACTATCGTCACCAGTTCTACTTCCTCAAACCCCGGCGCCACGTAAACGTGTGCAGTCTTCATGTTGTACTCCTTGTCGATCTGCTCAAAACCTCAGTCCGCTACATCTCGCCCGTAGCATGTTCTTTGACGATACCGACGCTGCCTGCATTGGGTGACAGTTGCAGAAAAATGGCAGCTGCCAGTATCGACATCACCCCGACGCATAAAAAAGTATAGTGAAACGAACTCAGAACCTGGAACGGATCCGGGCGGTTGTATTCGGATACGAAACCCTGCAGTAAAGCGGCCGCAGCAGCGACCCCCAAGCTGACTGATAATTGCATGACCACCGACAGCAAACTATTGCCACTGCTGGTATCCGCCTCGCTCAGATCAATCAGCGTCACCGTATTCATGGCGGTGAACTGCAACGAGTTGACAGCCCCGAAGACCGCCAGTTGGGCCAGTAAAAACGGGTAGGGCGTGTCTGCCCCGACGGTGGCGAAGCTGGCAATCAGTGCGCCCAGCAGCAAGGTATTGACGGTGAGCAGCTTGCGATAGCCAAAACGCTCGATCAACCGCCGCGCCAGCGCTTTGGCGAACATGGCAAAGATAGCGGTGGGGATCATGGTCATCCCCGCTGTGGATGGCGAGAAGCCCAGGCCAATCTGCAATAGCAATGGCATCAGAAAAGGCATGGCCCCACTCCCCAGCCGGGCAAACACGTTGCCCAGAATCCCCACTGCATAGGTATGTGTGTGGAACAGCGTCAGGCTGAAAATGGGATGTTCCTGGCGCGCCGCATGCAGCCAGTAAGCGGCCAGGCACGCTAGCCCGCCCAGCAATAACAACATCACCCGCGCGTGGGCCAGATGCAGCTCACCCAGACCTTCCAGTGAGATGGAGATCAAAACCATGGCGGCGCCAAACAGGCAAAACCCCAGGATATCAAAACGACTTTGATCCGGGCTGCGCATGTCCGGCAGGTATTTCCAGGTGGCTATACAACCAATGATCCCGACCGGAATGTTGATAAGAAAAATCCAGTGCCACGAGGCGTATTCCACCAACCAGCCGCCCAAGGTTGGCCCTACCAGCGGGCCGACCATGCCGGGCAGCGTAACAAAGCTCAAAACATCGACCAGTTCGGAACGCGGATAGGCCCGCAATATCACCAGCCGCCCAACCGGCACCATCAGCGCACCGCCTATTCCTTGCACCACGCGCGATGCGACCAGCATGCCCAGGGTGGACGATTCAGCGCACAAAAATGAACCTATGCTGAACAGCAAAATGGCGCTAAAGAAAACGCGACGGGTACCAAAGTGATCGGCTATCCAGCCCGATGCCGGAATCAGCAAAGCCACCGTCAACAGGTAGGCAATGACCACTGACTGCATGCGCAACGGGCTTTCGTTCAAGCTGGACGCCATGGAAGGCAGGGCGGTATTGAGAATCGTGCCATCCAGCATCTGCATGAAAAACGCAATGGCGACAATCCAGGGCAATAGTTTCGCAGTACGCGGGTCAAGAGCAGGCGTCATTGGCGGGCTGGTCTCAGAAAAGTTATTGAATCATTGGCGGCTGATTACTGATTCTAGACGGCAGATCGATTAATCTCTGGGGCAGTTCAGCGTGGCCGTGCCAAGCCGGTCCGTCTGGAGTGATATTCAACTGTTGCCGAGGTCTATTTTGCAGCCTGAAATCGTTTTTCTGGATCGTGAAACCTTGCCGGTAGCGGTGCGCGCAGTGACGTTGCCTCATCGCTGGGTGGAGTACCCGCAAACCGGCCGGGATGAGGTCGTTGTTCGTTTGGCCAATGCTACGATAGCCATTACCAACAAAGTGCCACTGACCGCAGCTACCTTGGCCGCGTTGCCCACGCTCAAGCTGATTGCGGTTGCCGCTACCGGTTACAACCAGATTGATCTGGCCGCCGCTCGGGCGCATGGCATCACCGTCTGCAATATCCGCGATTACGCAATTGCCGGTGTGGCTGAACACGCCTTGATGCTGATGCTGACGCTCAAGCGCCAGTTGCTGGCTTACCGGCAGCAGGTAGCTGCTGGAGACTGGCAACGCTCCCCCTCATTCTGCGTTTTTGGCGCGACCATGCATGATCTGCATGGCGCTACGCTGGTCCTGCTGGGCTCAGGTGCGCTCGCCCAGGCCACGGCCAGGCTAGCCGCGGCATTTGGCATGCGCGTGCTCTACGCCGAGCGCAAAGGCGCGGCTGAGGTGCGTGAGGGTTACGTGGCGTTCGAAGCCGCGCTGGCGCAAGCCGATGTGCTGAGTCTGCATTGCCCACTCACCGCCGAAACCCACAATGTGATCGGTGAACGTGAACTGGCGTTGATGAAAACGGATAGCGTGCTCATCAACACAGCCCGTGGCGGTCTGGTGGATGAAGTGGCGTTGCTGGCCGCGTTGCAATCCGGCCAGTTGGGTGGCGCCGCGCTGGACGTATTGGTTCAGGAGCCGCCGCGCGATGGCAATCCCTTGCTGGACATAAATCTGCCCAACCTGATCATCACCCCGCATGTGGCCTGGGCTAGCGTTGAAACCATGCAGGTGCTGGCCGGGCAGTTGATCGACAATATTGAGGGATTCTTGCTAGGCCAGCCGCGCAACGTGGTGTGCTAATCACTCAGGTACGGCCCGGTGTTAACCGGCAATCTGCATGTGATAACGCACTTTTTGCAATTCGCGGCCACCCAGGGTGACTGGGCAGGGCAAGTCTTCGCATGACATACCCATGCGCTCATAGAAGCGTCGCGCGACAGGGTTGTCTTGCAATACCCACAACGAGGCGCTGCTGAAGTCGGCCTGAGCCAACGCATGGATGGCGGCCGCAAAGAGTTGGCTGCCGATGCCACGGCGCCAGCGCTCGGGAGCCAGATAAATGCCGTAAATTTCTCCAGCACTCGGCGCGGCACTGACATCACGACTGGCGCCAAAATCAGCCCAGCCTGCCAGGCTGGAACCGGATTGCGCTACCCCGACCGGATGCTGGCTGGCGGCAAGTAGTTTTTCCCAACTGTCGCAACGTTGCTGTAGATCCATGCTGGCCAGATAGGCATCGGGCACCAGCCCACGATAGGCCGTTTGCCAGGCCAGAATATGGATGCGGGCGATGTCTTGGGCGTCGGTAACGCAGGCGGGTCGAATGAGCAGGGTAGGCATAGGGGCAGTATCTTCGCAGAAGATGAGAATGGCTCGAGCACGGAGCAAGGGTCGACAAAAAACAAAAAAGCCCCTCACGGGGCCTTTTTGTTTTGTGCTGCGTATTTATCCGGCAGCGTGCCCGTGTGGAATCAAACCGCTTCCAGGGCTAGTAGCTCGGCAATAGTCTGACGGCGACGAATCAGTGTGACCTTGTCGCCATCCACCAGCACTTCAGGCACCAATGGGCGCGAGTTGTAATTGGACGACATACTGGCGCCATAAGCACCGGCATCGTGGAACACCATAAGGTCGCCGATTTCGGCTTCCGGCAGGGCGCGGGGTGCGACAATACCGCCGTCTTCCACCGTGAACACATCACCAGATTCGCACAACGGGCCCGCTACTACGGTCGGGCGAATGGCGCCATCCGTGGCGCTGCCGTCGGCATGGACAATGCTGATCTCATGGAAAGAGCCGTACATGGCTGGGCGCGTCAGATCGTTGAAACCTGCGTCTACCAGCACAAAGTGATTGCTACCGACGTCTTTCTTGGCGCGTACTTCCGCCAGCAACTTGCCCGCTTCGGCCACGATAAAGCGGCCCGGTTCGATTTCCAGATGTACCGGGTGGCCGAGGAAAGCTTCGATCTGCTTGCGGGCACCGTCCCAGACGCTGAAATAGTGCTCGGTATCGATAGTATCCGCGGCGTTTTCTGCGTGATACGGAATCGACAAACCGCCGCCTGCCGAAATGGCGCGGATATCGTGGCCAGACGATTTGACTTGCTCAACCATGGCATCGCACACGCGCTGCAAGTGGCTGTAATCGACGCCTGAACCAATGTGCATATGCAGGCCAACCAGATCAAGCTGGTATTTTTTGACCAGTTCAATCGCTGCGCCCAAGTGTTCATACCAGATGCCGTGCTTGCTGGATTCGCCGCCGGTATTGGTTTTACGGCTGTGGCCGTGACCAAAACCGGGGTTGATCCGCAGCCATACCCGATGACCCGGGCTGGCCTGGCCCAGTTGCTCCAGCATTTGTGGCGAACCGGCATTAACCGGCACTTTCAGTTCGACGACACGGGCCAGCGTTGTGCGATCCAGAATATCGGCGGTCAGCACCATCGGACACGGCTCATCACCCACGGTATAACCCGCAGCCAAAGCGCGTTCCAGTTCACCCAGCGAGACCGAATCCACCAGCACGCCTTCTGCGCGCATCAATTTCAGCAAATGCGTATTGGAATTGGCTTTTTGGGCAAAGCGCACCACATCGAAATAACGCAGTTTGGCAATGCGGTCGCGAATGACCGCTGCGTCATAGACATAACAAGGGGTACCGAACTCGGCGGCGATGCGGGCTAGCAGAGGGCCGTTGACGGGCTTCATGGATTTTCCAGTGTTTTGTTTCGATGGGCTTATAAGCAGACTTTTGCTAATTGTACATGCCAGCCCCGGATTGCATGCGCTGCAAGCTGTAACAACATGCCCAAAACGGTGCTTCAGGATTGTTCCGCCTAGCCGAGCGTGTTTTCGGATTCTGGATCCCAGATGCTGACCTGGTTACGCCCACCATTTTTGGCTGTGTAGAGCGCCTGGTCGGTTTGCATGAGCGCCTGATCCAGACTCAGGTCGCGTGCCCATTCAGTGACGCCAAAACTGGCAGTAATGGGGATGTGCTTGCCGTCATTGAGCTGTACCGCCGTGTTCGCAAGGCACTCGCGCAAGCGCTCTGCCACTGCGACCGCGCTGGCAGAGTCGGCGTCGGGCAATAGCACCACAAATTCTTCACCGCCCAGCCGCGCCATCAAATCGACTTCGCGCAGTTCCTGTAGACAGTTACGCGCCAATTGGGTCAACGCTTCATCGCCAGCGCTGTGGCCAAACAAATCATTAATCTGCTTGAAGTGATCGATATCCAGCATGACCAGGGAAAGCGGCTTGTTGCTGCGCAGGGCGCGTTTGAATTCCTGCTCGGCACTACGCCAGAAGGCGCGCCGGTTCATCAAGCCGGTAAGCGTGTCGGTGCTGGCGAGTTCTTCCAGTTGTCTCACCAAGGCGCTGCGTTCTTCCAGCGTTGTGAGTAAATGCGTATTGGCCAAGTCCAGCATTTGCGTGCGGGCGGCGACTTCTTCTTCCAGCGATTGATTCAGTGCTGCCAGCTTGCCGCGTTCGGCGTTCAGGCCCGCCACCAGATGGCGCAGCGACGCCGAAAGGCGTTCGGTTTCGGCGTAACGCGTTTCCAGCGGAATCTCCAGTTCGCTTTCCCCGGCACGTAAACGCTGGGCGACCTGTGCCAGCCGCAACATCGGACGGCTGATACCAGTCGCCAGCCACGCGCCCAACAGCGTGAAAATCAATGTGCCGATGGCACCAGTAATCCAGATCGCCCGCTGCAGCTGTTGTACCGGCGCGAAGGCGACGCTGGTCGGCTGGCGAACCACCACGGTCCAGCCCAGACCCTTGAAATCGCCATATCCGTGCGTAGGGACCACAGCGGTGAGATAGGTTTTGCCGTCAGGCCATGTCAGCACGTTGGCCGCCTCGGCTGCGCGGTTCAGACCGGCTGGCATCTGCCGCTGACTCTCGGGTAAACCGGAAGGTGCCAACAACACTTGGCCGCTATGCGTCAGCACAAAGGCTTGTACTCCTTGCTCATGCCGCGAAGTGGAAAACACGTTTTGCTCGCGTTCGCGGGCCCATTCCCAGGAAAGATGGGCACCCAGAACGCCCAGCAATTGATTGTGCAGGTCGTAAACCGGCGTGGAGATATCAACAAAACGCAGCGGCTCCCCGCTACTGGGTTTTGCCAGTAATTTGGCCAGCAATTTGGCCTCATGTACGTCGCCAACATAAGTGCCTTGCTTGCCAGCGGCAAACCATGGGCGCTCCAGCATGCTTTTGCCTTCCAGCAAACCTTGGGTAGCATAGGCCAGGGTGCCGTCCGGGTTGGCAAAACCGATAAAGGCGTAGGCAGGGTAGGTTTGTTTGAGTTTTTCCAGCACAGCCTGGTTATCGGCAATCGAGCTTTGCGGATCGCGGATCTGGCGCAAAGACGAAATCACTTGCAGGTCGCGGATGCGCTGGTTGATCCCGCGATCCAGTTGCTGGCTCATTTGCGCACCCAGCTCTTGCAGTCCCGCGCTGATTTCCTGGCGCTCCCGCTCGGTGGCCAAGTGCCCCAGAATCAGCGACAGCGATATCGCCATCAATACTGCAACCGTAGCAAAGGCCAGCATCAATACCGAGCGCAGCTGTTTGCGGTGCGACGTCAAAAGGGGAGAAATAACGGCTGTCACAGAATCAGGGCTCTCGACTGGGGTAGATAACAATCAAAATCAGACTTTACTGATATATCTTGATGCTGCGTAGAAAAATCATCCGCATGGGTGAGCCCGGCTGTGCCGGACTGCTGAGTGGCGCTGTCTGGTCCCGCTACGCAACAGTGAGTACAGGCAAAGGCTCAACGGTGAGCCTCCTGCCAGAACATAAAGACCAGACTGATTATCAATACCACGCCGAGCCAGCTCAAAAGCCGCGTGCGGCGCCGTAATCCCTCGATGGCAATGACCATTTGCGCATTCTGTTCTGCCAATACCTGGATCAAGCGTACCGATTCTTGCAAATCGTGCTGCAAATCGACCAGTTCGTTGCGGTTCGCTTCTGCCAGCGTTTCCAGCCGCTCGAGTCTGCCAGACTCGGTCTGGGGAATAGGTATTTGCGCTGCGGGTTCAAGCGGCGGTACCGGTTTGCTGGATTTGGAAAATAGCTTGCGGGTAGCCTCGATCAACTTCGGGGTGTTGTCGATAACTTGTCCCCACGGAATAGCTTGTACGGCAGCTAGCCAGTTAAACGGCAAGATAGAGTCCTTTCAAAGAATGCACAAACGCACTGAGGGTTATCGGCGCTTGGGCTTATTGAAGCGCCATTGAGTTCCTTGCTTAACCATAGTTTGCGGGAATAAAAAAAGCGGACATCCGGGGATGTCCGCTTTCGTGTGCCGGAGGAACCGCGCTATTACAGCTTGGCCGCTACCCAGGCAATGACACCGGCCAGTGCGCCAGCCAGGTTTTCTGGCTGTGTGCCACCAGCTTGGGCCATGTCCGGACGACCGCCGCCTTTACCGCCGACTTGTTGCGCAACAAAGTTGACCAGTTCACCGGCTTTGACCTTGCTGGTGAGGTCAGCGGTCACACCTGCCACCAGCGTGACTTTGCCTTCAGCGGTGCTGGCCAGCACAATCGCCGCGCTGCCCAGCTTGTCTTTGAGCTTGTCCAGTGTTTCGCGCAGTGCGGTGTTGTCGGCTCCTGGCAATTCAACGGCCAGTACTTTGGCGTTGCCGATAACGGTGGCGCTATCAGCCAGTTCGTCACCCTTGCTCGCAGCCAGTTGGCCTTTGAGTTTGGCCAGTTCTTTTTCCAGCGACTTGGCGTTGTCCTGCAGTTTTTCCAGCTTGGCCAGCAACTCACCCGGTTGTGCCTGGGCCAGTGCTGCGGCTTGTTTCAGTTCACGATCTTGCGCTTGCACAAAAGCCACTGCGTTTTCACCGGTAGTGGCTTCCACGCGGCGGATGCCGGCAGCAACGCCGCCTTCGGCCAGCACTTTGAAGAAGCCGATATCCCCGGTGCGATGCACGTGTGTACCGCCGCACAGTTCGGTGGAGAAATCGCCCATCTTCAACACGCGCACTTCGTCGCCGTACTTCTCGCCAAACAGGGCCATCGCGCCGAACTTGATGGCGTCGTCGTAGCTCATGTTGGCCACGTCGACCGGGTAGTTCTGCATCACCACGTGATTGACCAGCGATTCAATCTTCGCCAGTTCTTCCGCCGTCACCGGTTTGGGGTGGCTGAAGTCGAAACGGGTGCGTTCGTTGTTGACCAGCGAACCCTTTTGTTCCACGTGCTTACCCAGTACTTCGCGCAATGCGGCGTGCAGCAAGTGAGTGGCGGAGTGGTTGCGCGCGGTAGCGTTGCGTTTGTGCAGATCAATGGTCGCCGCCACGGTGTCGCCCACTTTCAGGCTACCGCGTACCAGTTTGCCTTGATGGCCGAACACGTCGGCCTTCACCTTTTGCGTATCGGTCACGTCAAACAAACCGTCCAGACCACTGTTGGCAGCGATCTCACCGGTATCGCCCGCCTGGCCGCCGGATTCGGCGTAGAACGGGGTGTGATCCAGCACCACCACGCCATCATCACCGGCGTTCAGTTGTTGCACTGCCTCGTTACCGCGATACAGCGCAATGATCCTGGCATCGCGGCTGGTTTCGTCGTAACCGTGGAAATGACTAGCTTCGCCGTCATAAGCCAAGCCGGCAGTCATCTTGAACTGGCCAGCGGCTTTGGATTGCTGGCGTTGTGCTTCCAGCGCTTTCTCGAAGCCTTCCATATCCACCGTGACATTGCGCTCGCGGCACACGTCAGCGGTCAGGTCGATCGGGAAGCCAAAGGTATCGGCCAGCATGAAGGCGGTTGCGCCTTCCAGCACTGTTTTGCCGCCAGCCAGCGCGCCATCCAGCAGCGCCATGCCGTTTTCCAGTGTACGGCTGAACAGTTCTTCTTCTTGCTTGAGCGCGTCTTCAATGGCGCTCTGGCGCTGGCGCAGTTCCGGATAGGCATCGCCCATCAGTTCGGCCAGCTTGGCCACCAGCGTATAGAAGAACAGACCCTTCTGGCCCAGCTTGTAACCGTGACGGATGGCACGGCGGATAATCCGGCGCAGCACGTAACCACGGCCATCGTTCGACGGCAACACGCCATCGGCAATCAGGAAGGAACAGGCACGAATGTGATCGGCGATCACTTTCAGCGACGGTGTTTCCTGGTTGTACGGCACGCCAGTGGCTTTGGCTGCGGCTTGCAGCAGATCCACAAACAGGTCGATCTCGTAGTTGGCATGCACGTGTTGCATGACTGCCGAGATACGCTCCAGACCCATGCCGGTATCAACCGATGGCTTGGGCAGCGGATGCAGCGTGCCTGTTTCATCCCGGTTGAACTGCATGAACACGTTGTTCCAGATCTCAATGTAACGATCGCCGTCTTCTTCTGGCGAGCCAGGAGGGCCACCCCAGATGCCTTCGCCGTGATCGTAGAAAATTTCGGTACATGGGCCGCATGGGCCGGTGTCGCCCATGGTCCAGAAGTTATCCGATGCGTACGGCGCGCCTTTGTTGTCGCCGATACGGATCATGCGCTCGGCCGGGATGCCGACACCCTTGTGCCAGATGTCGTAGGCTTCGTCGTCCGAGGCGTAAACGGTCACCCACAGTTTTTCTTTGGGCAGGTTCAGCCATTGCGCACTGGTCAGGAATTCCCACGCGTATTTGATCGCGTCTTCTTTGAAGTAATCACCAAAGCTGAAATTGCCCAGCATTTCAAAGAAGGTGTGGTGGCGGGCGGTGTAGCCCACGTTTTCCAGATCGTTGTGCTTGCCACCGGCGCGTACACACTTTTGCGAAGTGGTGGCGCGGGTATAAGCGCGCTTGTCGAACCCCAGGAACACGTCCTTGAACTGGTTCATGCCGGCGTTGGTAAACAACAGCGTCGGGTCATTGGCGGGAATCAACGACGAAGAAGCCACAATCTGGTGGCCCTTCGAGGCGAAGAAATCGAGGTATTTCTGCCGGATTTCAGCGGATTTCATAGTCGGGGACGTGTTCGCGCGTTATATGGGTAACCGCCGATTGTAAACAAAAGCGCGGCGCGCGAACAGGCAACCGATGTGCTAGGCCTTTTGCCGCATTACCAGGGTGCGGTGAATCAGCCACGCGCCCACGCCACAAACGCACATCAGTGTTGCCAACGGCTTGGCGCTGGGGTCCTGCCAGGCGCCCATCAAGGTGCCGACGACAGTGGCCAGAGTGAATTGCAAACTACCCATCAAGGCCGATGCCAGCCCGGCACGGCTGCCATGATGTTTGAGCGCGGCAGCCGACCCGTTGGGGCTGATAAACCCAAGGCTGCCGACAAAGCAGAACAGCCCGAGCAGCAAGACCGGCAGTGCATCGAAACCCAGCCATGCGCTGACAGCCAGCAACAAGCCCGCCAGCAAGGGCGCCCACAGAGCGCGTCGCAGCAAAGTGTCCAGATCATTGGCTTTGAGAAAACGGCTATTGAGTTGCGAAGCCAGAATCAAACCAAAGGCATTGCTCCCGAATACCCAGCCAAAATGTTCCGGCGCAATGCCGTGCAGCGTAATCAGCACATAAGGCGAGCCGGTGATATACGCAAACATGCCCGCGCTGGCCAGACCGGAGCACAGCGTGTAACCCAGAAACCAGCGATCCCGCAGTAACTGACCATAACCCTTGAGCACGCCACCAAAATGCATTGGAGCGGCCTTTTTGTGGTCCACGGTTTCGGTCAGTCCAAAGTGAATACCCGTCAGGCAGATCAAACCAAAGCCGACCAACACGCCAAACAGCGCACGCCAGTTCAGGTGGATCACCAGCCAGCCGCCCAGCAATGGTGCCAGAATGGGCGCTAGGCCCATCACCAGCATCAGCAGCGAAAAGATGCGCGCGGCTTCTTGTGGCTCGCAGCGATCACGCACAATGGCGCGACAAATCACCATACCGGTGCAGCCGCCTAACGCTTGCAAAAAGCGGCACAGAATCAGCATTTCGATACTGTGCGACAACATGCAACCCACGCTGGCCAAGGCGTAGAGCGCCATCCCGAAGTACAACGGCGGCTTGCGCCCGAAACGATCCGATAACGGCCCGTAAATCAGTTGCCCCAGCGCCAGGCCAATGAAAAAACTGGCCAGCGTCCATTGCACCGCGCCAGCACTGGCCTGCAGGCTTTGCTGAATGGCCGGAAAGCTCGGTAAATACATATCGATCGACATCGGGCCGATGGCGGTCAGTGTGCCCAGTAAAAGAATCGCCCCGATAGAAAGCGGTTGGCGTTGCGCGGGTGTGCTGGGTGCGGTGGTGGTCATGAGTCTTCAGAATGTCTGGTACAGGTTTATGCGAGAGCTACGGCTACGGGCGGGCATTGATTCGCATCCGCTGTAAAAATCAAAACCTGCCCGGGGCTATCCCGGACAGGTTTAGGTAATGGCGACATTATCGGGCAGATTGCCGCTGAGTGCAGTGCTTGTCTTGTTTCCAATTATTGGATTTGCAAAAAACCCGACGCTGCTTAGTTGCGGCCAAACGTCGAGCGTTTGAGTACGAAGGCCCCATCGCCGAGTAATGCTACTGCAGCAGAGGTTACAGCCAAAAACACGGGGTATTCCCAACCGCCGTTCGCATTGGTGAACATCCAGCCGTTACCAAAGTGCGCGGTGGCTGCGCCGAACAATTCCAGTGCCAGCACAGCGGCAACCCAGCGCGGAAAGATGCCCAGAATCAGCGCAATGCCGCCGGCCAGTTCGGCAAAGGTAATCGGGTAGGCCAGCCAGCCGGGCAAGCCGAGCGAGGCAAAAAAGTGGGCGGTGCCGGGCAGGGTAAATACAAACAGCTTGGTGGCGCCGTGGGCGACAAACATCACCCCCAAGGCCAGGCGCAAAATGAAAATGCCAAAAGGGGCGGTGCGAGATGAGTTCATGGTGTTGCTCCAGAGTAGATATTGATTGTTGATTGAATATCGGTATTTAGCTGCTGCGTTCTTTAGCGCGGTTTGCCGTTGATTTTTGCTGGCTTCAGGTTTTCCCGCTGGCGTTGCCGCAGCGGATGAAGAACATTGTCTTTGTTTCTAGCATTGCGATAAATGAGCTATTCATCAATAATTTGTCCCATATATCGCAATAAAAGGATTGGGTGATGGATCGGTTGCTGGCTATGCAAACTTTCGCCAAGGTGGTTGAAACCGGTAGCTTCGTGCGGGCAGCGGAGAAACTGGATATGTCGACGTCTGCGGTTTCGCGGTTAGTAGCCGAACTGGAAACTCATCTGAACGCACGCTTGCTACAACGCACCACGCGCCGTCTGAGTTTGACCGACGCCGGGCGCGCGTATTTTGAGCGGGCCCAGCAGATCATTGCCGATGTCGATGAAGCCGAGACCGAAGTGGGTAGTGAGGCTTCCAAACCCAGCGGCTGGTTGCGATTTACCGCGCCGGTGTCTTTGGGCACACGCCATCTGGCTGCCGTATTGCCGCGTTATTGCGCGCAATATCCGTTGGTACATCCAGATGTTTCTTTGTCTGATCGAGCCGTAGATCTGGTCGAAGAAGGTCTGGATATGGGTTTGCGCATTGCCGCGCAATTGCCGGGTTCGTATGTGGCACGGCGGATTGCGCCGATCCGCATCGTCGCCTGCGCCGCGCCGGGTTATCTGGTTACGCATGGCACGCCCAAAACGCCTGCGGACTTGAAGGAACATCGGGCACTGGCGTATTCATACGCCGCCGATGGCGAAACCTGGACGTTTAGCGACAGCCAGCAGCGGCGCACTTCAGTACAGGTGCGTAGTACTTTTCGCGCCAACAATGGCGACGTGTTGTGTGCGGCGGCGCGGGCGGGCGAGGGCATCATCATGCAACCGACTTTTTTGGTGGGTGAGGACTTGCGCGCCGGGCGACTGGTGCCACTGCTGGCCGATTACACGCTGCCGGAGCTGACCTTGCATGCCATCTACCCAAGTCGTCGGCATTTGTCGGCCAAGGTGCGTTCACTGGTGGAGTTTTTGCAAGCGCAGTGGGGCGAAACACCACCCTGGGATTGCTGGATGCAAGGCTCGGAGTCTCAAGATTTTCCGCCTGCACGCCTGCCGGATTAGCCTTGCGGGTTTGGAGAGGGAAGTCGAGCGACAGTATTAAAGCAAACTGCCCCAACCGTTGCCGGTGGGGCAGTTTGCTTGCAATAGCTATACGGGCGGCTCAGTAGCCAACGGTAAAGCGTTGCTTGCTGTGCTGGTGTTGTTCCAGTTCGTCGATCAGCGCTACGGCGTAATCCTGCACCGAGATTTCGCTCTTGCCAGCGCTGTCCACCAGCAATTGATCGCCGCCCAGACGGAAGACGCCGGTGCGCTCGCCCGGATGGATATATGCCGACGGGCTCAACATGGTCCAGTCCAGGCTGGTTTCGCTGCGCAACAAGTCCAGCGCGTCGCGGGCACCCAAGGCCGTGCCTCTCCATTGTTCCGGGAATTCCGGTGTATCGACAACCTGTAGGCCCGGAGCCACTTCCAGGCTACCGGCACCGCCGACGACCAGCAAACGTTGCAGGGCCGAAGCTTTGGTCGCCGTGAGGATGGATTTGAAGCCTGCCACATAGTAATCACGCACATCCGTCTGGGCGTGGCCGCTGAACGCGCTCAATACGGCGTCATGGCCTTCCAATGTCTGGGTCAATGTGCCGGTATCCAGCACGTTGACTGCCGCGCCGGTCAGACTGGCATGGGCAGGGAGTTTTTCCGGATGCTGAACGATGGCAGTCACTTTATGGCCGCGAGCGAGTGCTTCGGACAGCAGGGCCGATCCGATAAAACCGGTAGCGCCGATCAATACGATATTCATGAGATTCTCCTTGTAGCTGTTATTCAAGTGGTTGTTATTACGGGTTGTTTTGTGCGGATTGATGGTCGTTCTGTAATGCGCTCTGAATCGCCCCGATCAATTGGGTTGGCTCGTGGTACAGCATATGGTTGGGCACAATGCCGCTGCCGCTTGCGGTTTCCAGTAACAAGGTCGGTACCCCGCCAACCCGGTGCGATTGCATCAGTTGCCTGGCTTGGCTGATGGCTTCAGTCAATGCAGGTGGGGTTGGGCCCTGCAACGAAATCAGAAAGCTCTCTCGCTCAAGCCCGTATTTCTCGGCCACATCCGCCAAGGCCTCAATGTCGGCACTTTGCCGCCCGGCTACATAGCGCAATTGCTGGATCGCATGCAGAACCTCGAGGCCAGCGGCAGGTTGTTGTTCGGTGATCAGATACCACGCTTTGGTTGGTAACCAGGAGTCAAAACGGCTGGTGAAGTCGCTCAATACGTCATCGTAATAAGCCTGGCTAAAGACTTGCCCGGTGAGTTGCTCGATACGCTGGTCATTGCTCCAGAAGTACTCACGCTTTGTGGTCGTCATGGTTTGCCCACCGTCACCGGCAAACAAACCAGTGGGAAGCAGGTGCCATTGCACGTCCAGGTTTTGCGCCAGCGCATCCAGCCCGGGTTGGGCGGCGTAACACCAGCCGCAGAGCGGATCAAACAGCAGGGTCAGGGTGGGTTGGGTCATCGGTTGGTTCGACTGGATTTAAAGTGCTGCTATTTTGCGTGGTGCTATTGATCTGATAAACAGCCTTGTCGATAATTGACTGTTCACTATTTGAAGACAATAAGACCTATGTTGAGCGAACCAGATCTAAACCGGGTTGAACTCTTTCTTGCTGTCGCTGAAGCGGGCGGGTTCACTGCCGCGGCAGAACGAATGGGGATGGCCAAGGCCGGGTTGAGTCAGCAAATTGCCAAGCTGGAAGCTGAACTGGGCACGGCACTGTTCGTGCGTACCACCCGGCGAGTAACGTTAACGGAGGCTGGAGAAACGCTGTTTCGGGACGCCGCGCCGCTGATTCAATCGCTGCGTGAAAGTATTGACCGGCTTAACGAGGAAGTCACCGCGCCATCCGGTACTTTGCGGATTACCGCTCCCGCTGACCACGCCGCCACAGTGCTCGCCCCGGCATTGGCCGCATTTGGCGAGCGCTATCCCGATTTGCAAATTGATTTACTGGCGACCGACCAGGTGCTGGATCTGGTACGTGAACGTGTAGATGTGGCAATCCGCATGGGCTGGTTGCGCGATTCCAGTTTGCGAGCGACGCAACTTGCCCGGTTCGAGCAATACGCCGTGGCGTCTCCAGCCTATCTGGCCAGGCATGGTTTGCCGCGGCACCCGCGTGATCTGGCGACGCATCGCTGGGTGGTGCTCAGCTTGCTGGCCGCACCGCTGACCTGGCGTTTTACCCATGGCGACGGTGAAGATTGCACCGTGCGTTTGCATGCCGCCATGCGCACCAGTACGCCGCTCAGTGCATTGGCGTTAGTGCAGCATGGCGCCGGTATTGCGGTGCTGGATGAAAGTACCGTACGCGCCGGTCTGGTCAGTGGCGATCTGGTCCGACTGGTGCCCGCCTGGGCGTTGCCATCCGGTGGGATATACGCTGTCTATCCAGATAGCCGCCATGTACCGGCCAAGGTGCGAGCGTTTATTGGGTTCTTTCGGGAATGGCTGGAAGCGTTGCCGCACAGTGGGGTGGATGCAGAGAAGTGAGGAACGGGATGTGTGGTACGAAATGGCGTAGCAGCAAGAAATGCAAGGGCGGGATGGCTTAGAAATTGTCTTCTTCGCCACCAACGACGCGATAGATCACATCTGTGGAAAAACCCCGGCCAGCCAGAAAGCGCAACTGCTTGGCGCGCTCTTTCTGATCCTGCGGTAGTTGACCGAATTTGCGTTGCCACAGTGCGCGAGCTTTGGAAAGCTCGTCACCTTCCATGTTTTCCAGTGTCTCGGTAATGAGCTGACCGGAAACGCCTTTTTGCCTCAATTCAGCAGCAAGTCGGCGCGTGCCATAACGCTGTGACCGAAAATGCGCCCACTGCTCGGCAAAGCGGGCATCAGAAAGCCAGTTGCGTTCCTGAAAGTCATCCAGCAACGCTTCCAGGTGGGTTTCGTCGGGGCAGTGCGGCCTTAGCTTGGCCTTGAGTTCCGCCCGCGCATATTCTCGCCGGGACAACATGGCGAGTGCGCGGTTGCGGAATTTTGCGGGGTCGAAGGGCACCGCCGGTGCCGCTTCGAACTCGCTGTCAAAGCCTTCTTCGAAGGCTTCATCATCGTCATGCATGTGCAGGTTTCAAGCCGGATTACGCTTCGAGTACATCGACTTCATCGTTTTGCGTGCCACCAACTTCAATTGGTGTGCTGCTCAGGCCGATTTTTTCGCGAATCTTGGCGACGATTTCAGCCGCGACTTCAGGATTGTCTTTCAGATACTGGCGGGAATTCTCCAGGCCTTGGCCAATCTTGTTGCCGTTATAGCTATACCAGGCACCCGCTTTCTCTACGATCTTGTGGGTGACGCCGTGCTCGACGATCTCGCCTTCACGGCTGATGCCTTCGCCGTACAGAATATCGAAGGTGATGACGCGGAATGGAGGGGCGACCTTGTTCTTGGCAACTTTGACCTTGGTCTGGTTACCAATGACTTCTTCACCTTTCTTGACTGCGCCAATGCGGCGGATATCCAGACGGACAGAAGCATAGAACTTGAGTGCATTACCGCCGGTGGTGGTTTCCGGGCTCTGGCCGGGCATCATGGCGCCAATCTTCATACGCAACTGGTTGATGAAGATCACCAGCGTGTTGGTGCGCTTGATGTTACCGGTCAGCTTGCGCAGTGCCTGGCTCATCAACCGGGCTTGCAGGCCGACGTGTACGTCGCCCATTTCGCCTTCAATTTCAGCTTTCGGCGTCAGTGCGGCCACCGAGTCGACCACGATGATATCCACGCCGCCAGAACGCACCAGCATGTCGGCGATTTCCAGAGCTTGTTCACCGGTATCCGGCTGCGAAATCAGCATGTCGCCAACGTTAACGCCCAGCTTTTGTGCGTAGACCGGGTCCAGCGCGTTTTCCGCATCAATATATGCAGCGGTGCCGCCCAGCTTCTGGATTTCAGCAACCACGTGTAGACACAGCGTGGTTTTACCCGACGATTCTGGTCCGAAAATTTCAACAATACGGCCGCGTGGCAGACCGCCTACACCCAGCCCAAGGTCCAGCCCGAGGGAGCCGGTGGATACGACTTGCAGATCGTTTTCGATCTGGTTGTCGCCCATCTTCATGATGGCGCCTTTGCCGAATTGCCGCTCGATTTGTGCCAGTGCGGCGGCAAGCGCCTTGCTCTTGTTGTCATCCATGACTGAAGACCCGTGAAGAAGTGTGTGGTGGCCGGATTATAGAACAATTGTTCTACTGAAGGGAAGTGCTCGGGGTGACGATTGTCGTAAAGCGTAGTCAGACTGACGCATGGCAGGTTGGCAAAACGCCGGGCTATTTGCGACCTGTATCAGAAATTCTCTAAATAGCAGGTGTGCGCTGACTGAGAGCCATGGTATTTACTAAGCCCTCGGTCAATCGGTGGCAGAACGGCCCAGATTTGATTTTGAGAAGTTACACTTTTCGGCGGTAGTGCATTAAAAAAAGCCATTGATACTGGCAGGGCATAATCGATGCCCACGGCAAGGGGAGAACTGGATGCACGTGGTGGTATTGGGAGCCGGGATCGCTGGCGTAACGTCGGCATGGTTTCTGCACAAGGCGGGGCATGAGGTGACGGTGATTGATCGCGAGCCGGATGCCGCCTTGCAAACCAGTTTTGCCAATGGCGGCCAGATTTCCGTGTGCCATGCCGAGCCATGGGCCAATCCCAAAGCGCCGTGGAAGGTGTTGCAGTGGCTGGCCGAAGAAGATGCACCATTACTGTTTCGGCCTAAAGCGGACTGGGCCCAATGGCGTTGGGGGTTACGCTTCTTGCAAGAGTGCACCCCGGCCCGCGCGCGCCACAATCTGCAAAATCTGGTACGACTGGGGCTGTACAGCCGGGCACAACTGCAACAGTTGCGTCACGATACCGGGCTGCATTACGACGAATTGACCAAAGGGATTTTGCACTACTACACGGACGAGGCCGAGTTTGCAGCAGCAGTGCCGGCAGCAGCCCTGATGCGTCAGGTGGGGCTGGATCGGCAAGTGAAGTCAGCACAGGAATGTCTTGCCATTGAGCCCGCATTGGCCAGTTCGTTGCGGCCGATAGTGGGGGGCACCTACACACCCAGCGATGAATCCGGTGATGCGCACAAATTCACCCACCATTTGGCCCAGCTCGCCGCGCAAGCTGGTGTGGTGTTTCGCTATGGCACGCAAATTGATTACCTGGAAGACGCACAATCGTGCGAGATATCTGGCGTGCAATTGCGTTGGCAAGAAGCGGACGGCTATCCCCGCACCGAATTATTACAGGCCGATGCTTATCTGGTTTGTCTGGGCAGTTTTAGTCCGCAACTACTTAAACCGCTCAAGATCACCCTGGATATTTATCCAGCCAAAGGGTATTCCGCGACGATTCCGGTGCGCCCGGGCGATATAGCACCAGAAGTCAGTTTGACCGACGATGGCCACAAACTGGTGTTCTCGCGCCTGGGAGACCGCTTGCGCGTTGCCGGTACGGCTGAGCTCAATGGTTATGACCTGACGCTTAATCCGGTTCGTTGTGCCGCGTTAATCCACCGCACCCGCGAGATATTCCCACATGCGGGCGATTACGATAACGCCACGTTCTGGAGTGGCCTGCGCCCGACCACGCCTGGCAATCTGCCTTATATTGGCGGCACCCGTTATCCCAACCTGTTTATCAATAGCGGGCACGGCACGCTGGGCTGGACCGAAGGTTGTGGCGCCGGTAAAGCCGTGGCGGACATCATTTCCGGACATCAGCCTGAGGTCGATTTTCCGTTCTGTTCCGGTTTATAAGCCCCAGCATGCCATAAGCCGGGATCATCCCGGCTTATTGTTATTACCTGTTCGCTGCTCGCGTGTGCACTGTGTCAGTTACCGCTATTCATGCGCCCCAGACAATCCTGATAGCGCCCATCAACCCGCTGGGCAAACCATGCCGTGGTCAGCTTGCGCGTAATTTTGGGGCTGATCAGCCGGATTTGCGGCAACGCTTCCTGCGGTGCCGGTTTGCCCGCGACCTTGGTGGCGAGCGCAAAGACCCGCTGATAAGTTGGGGTTTGCGCGAAGGAGGAATAGCGTTCCTGCCGGATGTCGCTAAGCATCTGTGCTCTGGAAATCCCCAACTTTCCCGTCATGCCAAACAACAGGCGCTGGGTGTCAGTTACGTCATTATTGGGCGCCGTGCCGGTATAGCTCATCAGATAACCATCGGGAACCAGTTTGCTGCCACTGATGCGCGCCAATGCCAACTGGAAAGCGGCACTGCGGCTGGCGTAACGGCCCGCGTTGTAATCAGCAAAGCGGTAAACCATTTGCGTGTACGTGGCCGGGTATTGCAGCAAGTGCGCTGTGCCAAAATAAACGCTGCCGCGGCGAGTGAACACTTCGTCACGCAAGCTGCGCTGGATCTTGTACGGGTACGGCCAGACTTTGACGTGGCCTTTGGCAAACTCAACCCCCACCTGCATGGGGCCACCAGTGCGAATCGGGTTGTCGTCGGCCAACAACTTGGGGCCAAACGGCAGTTCGGTAATCATGTCTTCAAACAACGCGTTCATCTGGCGTTCGGTCTGCAACGAATCGACCCGCTGGTTATAGCTGCGACCGTCTGGTGAAGCTTTGGCAAAAGCCGCTTGTACCACCAGTCGCGGAATGCCGAACTTGTGGATGCGTTTGTCGATCTCGCTCCACACAATCTTGGGCAGACCCGGCACGACCGGATCGCTCTGGAAACTGGATTCCTGCGCAATGACGGCGATCGAAGCGCAGAAGAACGATGGCGTATAGGGAATCTTCAATGCGCTGAAAGCATTGAAGATGTCGGTAGACCAGCCCGCGCGATCCGGTATGCCGGTGGGCAGCAGCTTGTTGAGCAAAGCTCGAGCCTCTTTGTCACCACCAGCGGCCTGATTGGGTTGCAAAGGTGGCGGCGTCGGGCGCGGCGTGGGCGTGACAACTGCTGGCGTACTGGCGGGTACTGGCTCGGGTGTGGGTTCGACGTCCGGAAGAGGGGCCGTCATCGTTTCCGGCGGCGGCTCTTGCACAGACGTGGAAGATGCAGAGTCTGGGGGCAAGGTTGGCTCGGCATGAGTTACCGGAACGGCAAGCATGAGGGCAAGTGCAAAAGGGAGCGAGATACGCACGGCGGGGAGGGATTCAAAGGCGGGAAGGCTGCAAGAGTATCAAACCTGTTGCGGCGTAACCACCATCAGATCAACAAACCACTGCCCGGCTTGGTATTGGCAGTTTCATGCTCTTTAATACATAAGCCTGTGGGATTTGTCTCGCAGCGCCATTAATTCGGAGAATTCTATGTTGTTGCGCGCCCGGCGGTTGGTAGTTGGCAAATTATGTGCGGGATTGCTTGCCCTTGCCGGGTTGTTGGCGCCGGTCGCCAATGCCATCGATTTACCACCGGCACCTAACCTGTTTGGTATCGGAGTGGGGGTAACAACGCAATGCAGCGGCTGTAAAGATACCTATGTCGGCGCGGTGCCAGGCCTGAATTATCGCGGCGATGGCTGGCTGGTGGAGTGGTACGGGCCATATGCGCAGTTCGATCTGGGCAAAACGGGTTCGGGCTTTCGCTGGGGGCCGGCGCTGAATGTCAAATTGGGCCGCAGCGATCTTGACGACCCGGTGCTGCGGCGCCTGCCGGATATCGACACCACGCTGGAAGTGGGTGGTTTTGTTGGCTACCAGTATCTAAGCGGTGGCGATATTCCGTATCGTTTCCGGCTGTATGCCAATATCTTGACCAATGGCGGGCAGGTTTATGACGGCGTGCGCGGAGCCGTGCAAGCATCAATCTGGGCGCCGGCTTCACCACAATGGCTATTCGGTCTGGGTTTGGGCTATGGCTGGGCCAGCAAGAGTTTCATGAACACCTATTACGGGGTCGACGAAGCGGCATCACAAGCTTCCGGTTTGCCGGTATTCAGTGCCAATAGTGGCAATCAACAGGTTTATGGCTGGCTCGGCGCTATTTACTTCATTAATAAACATTGGGCAGTGGGCACGGCAGTAATCGACCAGCGCCTGATTGGCTCGGCGGCCGATACGCCCATCGTCACCCAGCGTGGCACGGCCAATCAGCTGACCTATGGCGTGGGTCTGGGGTATCTGTGGTAAATGCTATGGAATGGCATGGCGGGTGCGTTGCGAATGCTTAGCGTCCGCCCGCCACATCGATGAACGAACCGGTAATGTAAGACGCCTCGGCAGACATTAGCCAAAGGATGGCGTTGGCGACTTCTTCTGGCGTTCCGCCGCGTTGCAATGGGATGACAGACCGCACCCGCTCGATCCGGTCGGGTTCACCGGCACTGGCATGAATGTCGGTGTAAATCGGACCAGGGCGAACGCCGTTCACCCGGATACCTTCACTGGCCACTTCTTTGGCAAGACCGATCGTCATGGTGTCGATGGCGCCCTTGGTCGCGGCATAATCGATGTACTCGTTGGGTGAACCCAGCCGAGCTGCGGCTGAAGACACATTGACAATGACACCACCCTGGCCACCGTGGCGGGTCGACATCCGCAGCACGGCTTCGCGGGCACACAACAGCGGGCCAATTGCGTTGGTCGTAAACACCCGCTGTAGCCGCGCGCTGGTCATCTGCTCAAGCCGCATCTGCGGTTCTATCATTCCGGCGTTGTTGACCAGGGCACTGATCGGCCCCAAGGCCCGGCTGGCCTCTTCAAACAGGCGCACCACGTCGGCTTCAAGCGCCATGTCCGCCGCAATGGCAATGGCTTGCCCACCCATGGCTTGAATGTCGCTCACTACTTGCCCGGCGGCGGCGGCGTTATGCAGATAGTTCACACAAACCGCATAGCCGCGCGCACCGGCGAGCCGGGCTGTTGCCGCGCCAATGCCACGACTACTCCCGGTAATGATGACCACGGGTCTCATTTTTTATCTGCCGCATCTGGCGTAAACGGCGACAAGGTCAGCCGGATTTGTACCGGAGCCATGGTGGAATCGGTGGTGGTGGAGATCATCATCAGGCCTTGTTGGGCCTTCTCTTTGGTATTGATGATGGTGGTGGCTTGCTGGTGATAGTTCAGCCCACCTTCCATGATGGTTTTATCGACCAGGCTCTTGACCTTGGTGCCCGGACGTTTGATGTTCTTGATGATCTTTTGCATATTCTGTTCAACGCCTGCGGCGTCCGCCTGCCGCGCCCAGACCGAACACATCGGCTCAGACAAAACCAGAATAAATTGCCCTTCGGGGCTGGACGCGCCCCATACCTGGCCCGGGCGGCCACGCAGCACGTCGGCGGTAAATTTGTCGTTGGCGGGCTGCATGCCTTTTTGCTTGGCCCAATCGGCCGAGGCCTTGTTGTTTCCTGGATGAGCAACACAGGATTCAACAAAAATGTCTGTGGCGATATTGGCTTGTTTCTGCCCCAACGTGACGCTGTCGTCGGCATGCGCCAAACAGGCTGTGAGTGCTGCACATATCGCAAACAAAGACTTTGGGTTTTTCAATTTCATTGCAATAAACCTGCCTGAGAAAAGCCTGGAAATGGGAATAAACGGCGATGAACGACGCGAAAGCGCCAGTGTGCCACCAACCCTGCCAAAGTAAAGTGTTCGTTGGCTAGTCATTGCGCGGCGGCTTGGTTGGTTACGCAAGCGTCAGTTTGGGCTGCGGCTGAATGAATTCGTGCTTGAGTAATCCCAACTGCACCAGATCATGGTATTGCTCCAGCCAGTAACCGCCCTGGCGCAGCTGGCCTTCGCGCGCAAACCCCAGGTTTTCCAGTACCCGTAACGAGGGCGTATTGCGCGGATGCACCAGCGCCTCGATCCGGTTCAGCTGCATGCCCTCCAGCGCCCAGCCGATGACGCTTTCCAGTGATTCGCGCATATAGCCGTGTCCCCATGCGGCGTGAGCCAGTTCGTAACCCAGACTGCAACTACGCCAGGATTTGTTCCATTTGAATACACCACAAGAACCAATCAACCGGGCGTCGTCGCGCCGCTCAATTGCCCAGCGCATGCCTGGTGCGGCCATGTGCGGCAGATTGATAAAAAAAGCCAGCAATGCGTCAGCGCCAAGCTGATCAACAACCGGATCAGAGCCAAACCACTGCATGGCTTGTGCATCGGAATGGATGGCAAACAAGGCTGGCGCATCGGCTTGGGTAAAGGCGCGCAAGATCAGGCGTTCGGTATGCAGCGTAGGGAAGTCCATCGAATCAGCATCTGGTGGTGTGTGACGGGATAACGACTATGCCATGCGTATGGCTGTCGCAGAAAGCAGATCGAACCCGGTTGAGATCAGCTGTGTCAGAGAGTGAGTGGTCTTGGTGGCAAAAATAGCTGGCAGCTAGCCAGCTATTTATTCTGGTCAGCCAGGTTCAGGCCTGGCTCGCCATATCAGAACTCGTAACCCGCACCCAGCAACACGATATCGCTATCGCGGCTGTAATTGGTGACGATACGGTGCCATTCCACCCGCGCGCGCAGGTGTTCCATCACCTTGTAGCTGGCGGTGAGCGTAACCAATCCGGATAACCGGTCTGGATCGCTGTCATCCGTGGTGTTGCTGGATTTATCTACCAGCACATAGGCGCCGACACCTACGCCCAAGGTGAATTGCTTGTTGTAAAACTCCGGCTCTAGCCACACCTGAGCCAGCGCGCCATTGCGGCGGATGGTGGCAGGGTTGTTTTCGTTTAGCCAGGCGCCCGAAACCTTGACCCACGGATTAACAGCGTAGCGATATTCAACGCTGGCGGCGCTGCCCGTTTCCGAGTTGAAACTGTTCAAAATGGTTTTACCGCCGTAAACCGTAACTTCTTGCCGACCGGCCGGTATCTGCCAGTTAGCGCTGCCCAGCGTGTCCGGGCTCAGCGCATAGCCCACGCCCAGCGTGACCGAATTGGTGTCGATGCTGCCGGTGGCCTGAACGTGGTTCAGGCGCAATTGATAAAGCCAGTTGCTATCGGGGTTTTGCCAGACCGCCGTCAGGCTATACAGCACGCCCCAACCGTGATTATCCGAGTAAGTGTCGCTGGTGGCGGCCGAGGTGGTATCGAAATATCGATAAGGCCCGACACCCGCACCAAACCGCAAGTGACTCCACAGTGGATCAGTGTGATACCAGACCTGCACGCTGTGGCCATCGCGATGATGGTCTGCCACGTGGCCTTCATTCATCCAGGTAAAGCTGGCAGACCAGTTGGGTGTAATCGGGTGCGAATACGAGAGCATCCAGTCGTAGGAGTGATCATCCTGCGCGGCGGAGCGCATGGCGCCAGCGTCCAGCCAGACTACGTCGGCCTGGGCCACGCGTGAAACCAGTAAAAGTGAACAAATGCAGAATGCTGAAGCGAGGGGGAGGCGATACAAAACAGACTTCCTGAAGTGAAAAACGGCTAAGTACGCACGGTCCGCGATGAGAGCTTAAACATGCGTGCTTGCTAATGTTTAGTTGTAATTACAGAAAAATGCATTAAGTTGGAGGAGAGAATATGAAAGCCGCATGGTCATACCCTGTCAGGAATAAATGAAACTGAATGGCAGAAGTAATCCATCCTGAAAGCGGAGCACTTCCGGATCATCTCTCCATTTTTTTGTTTTGGCCGATTGTTGCCAGAGCATCCAACACGCAGTCAAACCTGACCTTTCGGAGTTATTACTTTATGAAATCAACCCACGCCCTGATCCTTCCGGCAGCATTGCTCGCCTTGCTGGCAGTAACGCAACCGGCATTTGCAGCGGATGCTTCAGCGCCAGCCGCCCAGATTATCGATGCAGGTGGCGCGGCACAGGTCGGACACGCCAAAGGCGTCATTATTGCGATTGATCCGGCTACCCGCGTGGTCTCCATCAAGGGCGAGAAAGGTCACGTTGTTGACGTGACCAATCCACCGGAAGTAAAGAATTTTGACCAACTCAAGGTGGGCGATAAAGTTAGCGTTGAATACCGTCGTTCCATCGCGCTGGCACTCAAGCGTGGCGGCAATGGCATTCGCTCGGAAGTGGAAACCACGGCAAAAGCTTCGGCTGCCGCTGGCGAGAAGCCAGGTGGTATGGAAGTACGCCGTCGGACGCTCGTTGCCAATGTGCTGAGCGTGAACCACAAGACGCAAACCATTACCGTCAAAGGCCCGAAGAACCGTGTGGTTGACGTGAAGGTTGAAGATCCAGCCGTGTTCAAGGAAATAAAGAAGGGTGACCAGATTGTGGCTGTGGTCACCGACGCGTTGGCGGTTTCTGTAACGCCAGGCAACTGATCCAGTCGATGATTCAAGCAACAAGAGAGGCGCAGTTGGCCTCTCTTGTTGCTTGAATCAGGCTGTTTTGATATGGGCAAAACAAATAAACAACGATTGAACAGCAAGTGGCAAGAAAATCGCCCGGCACTTGTCCGTTGCCCGGCGCATATATCCTTGTGAGGAGGTTTTGATGATGTTTTTTGCAAAACAGCCAGGCTGGCGCGCTTTGGCCGTGATCGTGGCAATGTGTGGATTAATGGGCAATGCGCTGGCGGCCAATGGCAGCAATGTTCCCGAAAAACGCAATACGGTTAAATTGAATGTGCGTGATCTGGTTGACCGACTGGAAAAAGCTGATCCCAGCCTGAAAGCCAAAATCGACCAAAGCGTGGGTTACGCTGCATTTACCAATAACGCGACCGGCGTACTGATGTTTGGCGGTTTTGGTAATGGCCTAGCCAAAGATATCAAGAAAAACAAAGAAACCTATATGCGCATGACCAGCCCATCCACTGGCTGGGGGAAGGGCGTCAAGGAATACAGCGTGGTTTTTGTGTTTGAAACGCAGGAAACGCTGGATAACTTTGCTTCACGTGGTTACGTCTTGCCGGCGGAGGCGATTACGGCATCGCAAGCGGCAGGCAAAGGCGCAGCAGAAGTATCACCCGGCATCTGGGTTTATCAACTGGATGCGCAAGGTATTGCACCAGCCTTGACCAGCCAGGGCGTGAAGTTTTACGTGGACCCGCAACTGAATTAACCCGACGCGGCTGCGCATGATCGCTCGAGCTACCAGTCAGAGCGCTTTGGCGATCATGCTTAGCCCGATCAGCAACACCAGCAGCGCAAACCCGCGCTGAATCTGGGCACCGGGCAAGTGTTGAGCCAGCAGCCGCCCGGCGATCATTCCGCTTACCACGGCACCCAGAAAAGGCCAGGTAACCGCGGGCGGCAGGATGGCGCCATGCCATAGCGCCGTCAAAACTCCGCCGCAGCCGGTGAGGGCGATCACGAATAGTGAGGTCGCCACAATCGCGTGCATGCTCAAACTGGTAAAGCGGCGCAGAGCGGGCACGATCACAAAGCCGCCGCCCACACCCAGTAGCCCCGTCAGCAAGCCCGTTACCATGCCTATTCCGCCTACTACGGCGACGCTCGCGGGCGTCCAGACCAGGCGGCCTGTGGCAGGATTGACGCTACAACGTGGCAATAGACGACTGTCTTCGGGCGCTTGACTGGCACGATGCAAGCCCCGAAAGGCGACGATCAGCATGGTGATCCCGAACAAACCGGTAAGCCAGTCCGTAGGTATGCGATGGGCCAGCCACGCGCCGACGCCCGTCAATGGCACGCCAAGAGCCGCCATCAACAGGCCAGCCCGATAGCGCACCAGCCCTTGCCGAAAACCTTCCACCGCGCCCGTCGCTGCGCCTGCTGCCACTGCAATAAGGGCCACTGGCGCGGCTTGCTGCACAGTCCAACCCAAGCCGGCAACCAGAGCTGGCACGGCCAGGATGCCGCCACCAGCGCCAGTCAGGCCCAATACCGCGCCCACCAACGCGCCAAGTAGCAGAACCAGGATCACGATGCGTTATTCCGGTGGTGTTCCAGCCACTCAAAAATGCCCATGCCGACCAGCATCGCCGCTACAAACAGCATTCCTTCTGCTTTGCCGCTACCCATCAAAACCAATGCCGGGCCGGGGCAGATGCCAGCCAGGCCCCAGCCGATGCCGAAAATCATGCTGCCAAGGATGAGTCGGCGATCAATACGGCGGCTTTGCGGCAATTGCATAGGTAAGCCAAGCAATGATGTCGTGCGTTTTTTGGCAAGGGCAAACGCAGGCAGGCCAACTGCAATTGCTCCGCCCATGACCAGCGCCAGCGATGGGTCCCAACGTCCGGCCAGATCAAGAAAACCGGACACCTTGGCCGGATTGGCCATGCCCGCCAGCAATAGACCCAAACCAAATACCAGACCCGAAAGCGCAGCAAAAACGATATTCATAAGATGAGTTCCGTTTCAGGCCAGAACGTGGCGCAGGATAAACACGGTGGCGAAACCGAATGCCATAAAGGTGAGTGTGGCCGCCAGGGAACGCCCGGACAACCGGGACAGTCCGCACACACCGTGGCCGCTGGTACAACCGGCGCCATATCGAGTGCCAATGCCCACCAGCAAGCCCGCCAGCACAATCAGCCATGACGACGCCGTGATCTCAATCGGTGGCAGCGCCGCAAGGGAACGCCAGAGCAATGGCGCAATCACCAGCCCGGCAACAAAAGCCACACGCCAGCTCGTCTGGCCACTAACTGGTCGCAGCAAACCGCCAACGATGCCGCTAATGCCGGCGATACGGCCATTGAACAGGGCAAAGCCTGCCGCAGCCAGCCCAATCAATATGCCGCCTGCCAGCGAAGTCCATGGGGTGAAGTGTTGCCAATCCAGGGTCATGATCAAATCCATAATTCGTGTACACAGACGCGACCACAAGGGCTCAGCCGCATGTAAAAGTGCTTATTGGGGGCAGTACAGCTGATAGAGCGTTTCCAATAGCTTGAGCACCCGTGGGTCGGCGATGCGGTAGTACATCCGTTTACCATCGCGCCGGGTAGCGACCAGCCCTTCACTGCGGAGTACGCCGAGTTGTTGTGAAAGTGTGGGCTGATGCAGATCCAGCGCGTCTTCCAGTTCGCTGACCGAGCTTTCGCCTTGGCTGAGCTGGCACAGCAGCAGCAAGCGGTCCGGATTGGCCAGCACGCGCAATGTGGCGGTGGCTTCGTTGGCGCCCTGGCGCATGAGTGCCAGCGGGGGAGCGAGATGATCAAGAGTCATGACATGGATAACCGTGGTCTGCCCTGGCCGGTCAGCGCAGGTGTTTCTAAACAATTTACAAACATATATTATATTAATTGGTATAACGATGAAAGACCATCACCGGGAACATCTCATGCAAGCGCTGATAGAAACCGTGTTTGACACCGCCACAGGTACCGCTACCCATGTGGTATACGACCGTCGCAATGGCTATGCCGCGGTAATTGACCCGGTGCTCGATTACGATGCCAAAGCCGGGCGCATCCGTACTACCAACGCTGATCGGGTACTGGCGTTGCTGGCCAGTCACGGTCTAACCCTGCAATGGATACTGGAAACCCACGCCCACGCCGATCATCTATCGGCAGCGCAGTACCTCAAACAGCAAGCGGGGGGACGAGTCGCCATTGGCGAGAACATTCTGGCGGTGCAGCAGACCTTCAAACGGCTGTTCAATCTTGGCGATGACTTCAACCCTGACGGCACGCAATTTGATCAATTGCTGGCTGCCGACGAGGTCATCACGATTGGCGAGTTGCACGCCGAGGTGCTGGCGGTGCCGGGGCATACAGCGGCGGATATCGCTTTTCAGATCGGCGACATTGTCTTTGTTGGCGATACCTTGTTCATGCCGGATGTCGGTACGGCCCGCTGTGATTTTCCGGGCGGCGATGCGCGCGTGCTGTATCAATCCATACGCAAGCTACTGGATTTACCGGCTGAAACGCGCCTGCTACTATGCCATGATTACCCGCCAGCGCAGCAACGCGCGCCGGTTTGGGAAACCACGGTTGCCGCGCAAAGAGCGGCGAATATCCATGTCCGCGACGGTATTGGCGAAGATGAATTTGTGGCCATGCGTAACCAGCGCGACATGACGCTGGATGTGCCGTTGCTGATTTTGCCTGCGGTGCAAGTCAATATCCGGGCGGGAAGCCTGCCGCCTGCGAAAAGCAACGGGGTGCAATATCTGAAAATTCCACTCAACGCACTTGGGCGTTCGCGCGCCCGTTGAATTGAGTGGAGTGGGCCAGATGCCTGCATCCTGACTAAAACTGGCCTGGCACAGGCGCTTCTGGTTCGTCGAAATCCAGCCGTGGCGATGGGCCATAGCGATTGGTACCCGGAGTGCTCTGCTGCAGCATGAACACCAGCATCACAATCGCCCCCACGATGGGCAGCAAGACGATCAGTAACCACCAGCCAGTGTGGTCACCGTCATGCAAGCGGCGCACGGTGACCGCCAGCGATGGCAGCAGCACCGCCAGGCCATATACGGTACCCAAAATGCCAATTGCTTCGCCGTGGCTTTCAATGGTCAAACCCGTCAGATGATCAATCACCCGCAAAATGACGGTGATGATGACGTTGCACAACACGAACATCCAGTATTCCTTGCGGCGTGCGCGGCCGCTGAAACCCAGGTAATTCTTTAATACAGCCAGGTACCAGTTCATCTGTTTTTTTCCTTGGTCTGGATTGCGGTCTGGTTTTATTTTCCGGCACCAATGCGGCGAGCGCCGGGGCTGGGCAAGTTGCGGCCAGGTGCTGATTTTATAGCTGATTCACTGAACGGATGCCGGATGACAAATCCGTTTACCGCGTGCGTCTCGACCAAACGCTGTCGCCAACATTCAATCTGCCGCGATACATTTATTTGTGAAGTGCGTCAGCCCGTTGATTTTTCTGCATTTATTGGCTGGCAGCATGCAACGGGCCACGCCTGGAGCCATGGAGTTCCATTCAGTTGACATGTCTGGCGGCCTATAATGCGGCTTCTGTACCCCTGTTACCGCTTTTGCCAAGGAAATCCATCATGATCAAATCCCGTGCCGCCGTTGCCTGGGCCGCCAGACAACCATTGGAAATTGTTGAAGTTGAGGTGGATGGCCCGAAAGCGGGCGAGGTGCTGGTACGGATCGTGGCGACCGGCGTCTGCCATACCGATGCTTATACCTTGTCCGGTGCCGACCCTGAGGGGATCTTCCCGACCATCCTTGGCCACGAAGGCGGAGCGATTGTGATGGAAGTAGGCGCTGGCGTAACCAGCGTCAAACCAGGCGACCACGTGATTCCGCTGTACACCCCGGAATGCGGCAAATGCAAGTTCTGCCTGTCGGGCAAGACTAACCTGTGCCAGGCCATTCGCGCCACGCAAGGCAAGGGTTTGATGCCTGATGGCACCAGCCGCTTTTCGTATCAAGGCAAACCGATTTACCACTATATGGGCACCTCGACGTTCTCTGAGTACACCGTGTTGCCAGAGATTGCCGTCGCCAAAATCAGCAAAGAAGCGCCTCTCGAAAAAGTCTGCCTGCTCGGTTGCGGCGTCACCACTGGCATGGGCGCGGTCATGAACACCGCCAAGGTTCAGCCAGGCAGCACCGTCGCCATCTTTGGTCTGGGCGGGATTGGCCTGTCGGCGATTATCGGCGCGGTGATGGCCAAGGCCGAGCGCATCATTGGCGTTGACGTGAATCCGGCCAAGTTTGAGATTGCCCGGCAATTGGGCGCCACAGATTGCATTAATCCAGCTGATTACGACAAACCGATCCAGGAAGTCATTGTTGAACTCACCGATGGTGGCGTGGATTACTCGTTTGAATGCATCGGCAACACCAAAGTCATGCGTTCAGCACTGGAGTGCTGTCATAAAGGGTGGGGTGAATCGATCATCATCGGCGTGGCCGGTGCGGGTGAAGAAATCAGCACCCGGCCATTCCAGCTGGTCACCGGCCGCGTCTGGAAGGGCTCGGCATTTGGTGGCGTACGCGGTCGTTCCGAGCTGCCTGGTTATGTGGACCGCTACATGAAGGGCGAGTTTGAACTGGATACCTTCATCACCCACACCATGGGCTTGCAGGACATCAACAAGGCGTTTGATCTGATGCACGAAGGCAAGAGCATTCGCAGCGTCATTCACTACGATCTTTAATCGCACTCAGACCGCATCGGAGTCCGCTGCATGGCGTTAACCCAACTCTCCCGCAATCGCGCCTTTGGCGGTTGGCAAAGTCGGCATCAACACACCTCAAGTCATTTGCATTGCGACATGAAGTTTGCGGTTTATCTGCCGCCACAGGCAGAAACGCAGAAAGTGCCGGTGGTGTACTGGTTGTCCGGGCTGACCTGCACGGACGAGAACTTCACTCATAAGGCGGGCGCACAGCGGATTGCGGCTGAGTTGGGGCTGGCGCTGGTGATCTGCGATACCAGTCCGCGCGGGCCAGCGGTCGCCGACGACGGTAGTTACGATCTGGGGCAGGGCGCTGGTTTTTATCTGAACGCCACCCAATCGCCGTGGGCCGAGCATTACCAGATGCACGATTATGTGGTGCATGAACTACCGGAGCTGGTTGAGGCGCATTTTCCGGTGCTGCCAGTGCGCGGGATTGCCGGACATTCAATGGGCGGGCACGGTGCATTGGTGCTGGCGCTGCGCAATCCGGGGCACTATCGCTCGGTATCTGCTTTCGCGCCGATCTGCCATCCGGCTGAGGTACCGTGGGGTAAAAAAGCATTTACGGCGTATCTGGGTGAGAACGAAGCGGCCTGGCAGGAATGGGATGCTTCGGCGCTGCTACGTAAAGCCACTGAACATCTGCCCATGCTGATCGACCAAGGCGAAGACGACGAATTTCTGTCCACCCAACTGTGGCCGGAAGCCTTGGTCGGCCCGGCGCAAGCCAGCGGTTATCCACTGACCTTGCGACGCCAGCCAGGCTACGACCACAGCTATTATTTCATCGCGACTTTCATGGAAGACCATCTGCGCCACCACGCGGCTTGCTTGTATGGCTAAGTGATGGCCTTGCCAGATGGTATACAGAAAATGGGGTGCATCCTTATATGCACCCCATTTATCGATCTACCGGTCCGCCCGTAAAACCACAAACCTCAGGGCGTCGATTTATCGATCACGTCTACCTGGAAGTAATGCTTGGCGATCTTGTCGAATGTGCCATCGGCCTTCAGCGCCGCAATCGCGTCATTCAGCTGCTGGCGTAATGCCGTATCCGATTTGCGCAGCCCAATCCCCACGCCAGGCCCGAAAATCGAGGCATCCTTGATCGGTGCTCCGGCATAACCAAAAGCCGAACCAATATCGGTACGCAAAAAGCCTGAATAGGCCGCTTGCGATTCTTGCAACGAGGCGTCGATGTTGTTGGCCAACAGGTCCATGTACACCTTGTCCTGATTCGAATATTCCACCACGGTGACGCCCTTGGGCTCCCAACGGGTTTTGGCATAAGTAGCCATGATCGAACCCTGCAGCACGCCGATGCGCTTACCCTTAAGTGACGAAACATCAGGTGTCAGATGGCTCTTTTTGTTGGCGATCAATTGCACCGGCACGGCGTAAATCGGGTCAGTAAAGGCAATGCTTTTCAGGCGTTCTTCGGTGATATTCATGGCGGAATGGATCGCATCAAAGCGATTGGCCTGCAACGCCGGGATCAGATTGTCGAAGGGCATTTCCACCCAACTGCATTGAGCTTCGATTTTCTTGCACAAGGCATTGGCAATATCGATATCAAAACCCTGCAACTTGCCCGAGACACTTTTGGATTCAAACGGTGGGTAAGCGGCTTCAATGCCAATGCGGATTACTGCGGCTTTTTGGGCCAGGGCAACGCTGCTGCCAATGGCTAGAGCCAAAGCCAGCACAAGCTGCTTGCGCAAGTTCATAAGTACTCCCGATCTGTGTGGTTTGACTGGTTTTTATTTGATGTGAATACCGCGCCCAATCTGACAGCCCGTCCTGCTACTCACAAGCGTGGCTATCCCTAAGGGGCGTTGGGCATCAGAACAGCATAAGCAAAGGCTGTTCCAGATCAGTCGTATACAAGAAGGGTGGGCAATGCACAAGCAATGGCGCGGGTTAACGCTCAGGAAGAGCAGCAACCCGCGCCAGCTAAGAGGATGCAATGATGATTTATGGTGCAGTCACCAGGCGTAAGCGGGTGATTTCGGACGGTGCACCAAAGCGTTTCGGTGGCCCCCAATAGCCAGTGCCACGGCTGGTATACACCCATAGCTGATTCAACTGGTTCAGCCCGGCGGTAAAGGGTTGCTGAAAACGCACAAACAGATTCCACGGCCAGAACTGGCCACCGTGGGTGTGACCGGACAACTGCAAATCAAACCCGGCGGCAGCGGCGGCAGTAGCAGTGCGCGGTTGGTGCGCCAGTAGTACTTTGATCCCGGCATCGGCCGGAGCGCCTGCCATGGCGGCGACAGGATCGCTGCGTTGCGCTTCATTGAAATGGTGCGCGCCGTAATCGGTTACGCCGGCCAACACCAGCGGTGCGACGCCATCATGCTGCAACACGACGTGTTCATTGAGCAGCACATGCAGGCCAAGGCGACGTAACTCGGCGGTCCATTCGTCCGCGCCAGAATAATATTCGTGATTGCCGGTTACAAAGTAGGTGCCGTGGCGAGCGCTCAGGCGGGCCAGCGGCGCGGTGTGCTGGTTCAGATCAGCCACACTGCCATCCACCAGATCTCCGGTCACCGCGATCACATCTGCGTTCAGGGTGTTGACCTTGTTGACGATGGCATCCAGATAATTGCGTTTGATAGTCGGGCCAACGTGGATATCGCTGATCTGGGCAATGGTAAAACCATTGAGATTGGCGGGCAGGCCAGCTACCGGCACATCTACGTTCACTACATGCGCACGACGGCGAGCGTTCACGAAGCCGATCAGCGTGACCAGCAGCGCCAGCGCCGGAACCGCTACTGCCGACCATTGCACCAACTCAGCGTACTGGCTGGCCGCCAGTAACAGACCCACCAGCAACACCACCTCGCGCAGCAGCGTCAGCACAAACAACGACGAAAACAGCCCCATGGCCAGCATGCCAGCCCAAGCCAGCCGGTCTGACAACGGCTGGCGCTGGATGCCGCGCGCCAGCAAACCCAAGGGCAGCAACAGGCAGGACAGCACCAGACCGGCAACACTCACGATCTGACCGGCCAGACCCAGCGGCAACGCCGGGATCAACCGGATGCCGATATACAGATGTAGCACCACCAGCAAGCTGACGGCAAAAGTGAACGAACGACGCATTGGGCAAGCTCCAGATAACCACCGCAAACAGGTGGCTGGATGATTTTGGTGGGGAACCGGCGTTGCCAGTAACACAGCGGCACTGGTGCGGGTTAGCCCGATTTGTCTTAGCTAGATGGGTAACTCATATGACATATTCAAGCAGGGCGCCCCAGGAAAATGGCCAGATGGCGGCTGAACGCCATCACTCACGTGTAAAAAACAAACCCCGCGTTGAGCGGGGTTTGTTGCATGCGCCAGTGAACTTACTGGCCCATTTTCACGCCTTGAGTCGGGTTGGCCGGGTTGTCGCCTTTGTGCCAGCGTTCACCTTGTGAACCGCCAGCCAGCGCTGCGGTAGTAGCAAAAGCCATAGAAAACAGAACAACGAGTGACATGGCAATACGTTTCATGATGGTTTCTCCTGTTGTTGGTGCGAGGATTTTCCCCCGTCAGTGGCACTTACGCATGGACCGTCCAAATGGATGCAAAGTTCATTGCGGTAGATATAATAATTTTCTGAACTTCTTTGTCATGAATTTGCAACGACTGATATCCGCGCCAGAAAATTTCTTTCTTGCCCAGACATTTACCGTGTGATCGGTTAGCTGATCTTTGGCGCCGGTAAGTGGCGGCTTTATGGTCTAGCGTGATGCATGGGCGACTTCTGTCGCGCCCATACGACCTGCGGAGATCAACATGAGTGCGAAGAAAATACTGGTACTGGCTGGGGATTACGTCGAAGACTACGAACTGATGGTGCCATTTCAGGCGCTGTCGATGGTGGGGCACAAGCTGGATGTGGTTTGTCCGGACAAAAAAGCGGGCGAGCAGATTCGTACTGCCATTCACGACTTTGAAGGCGACCAGACTTATAGCGAAAAGCGTGGCCACAACTTCACATTGAATGCCACGTTTAGCGAGATCAATCCGGCCAGTTACGATGCCTTGTTGATTCCTGGCGGGCGTGCCCCGGAATATATCCGGCTGAATTCTGCGGTGCTGGACGCAGTGCGCCACTTTGCCCAAGCCAACAAGCCTATCGCCGCCATTTGCCACGGCGCGCAATTGCTGGCAGCGGCTGGCGTGCTGGAAGGGCGCTCATGTTCGGCTTATCCGGCTTGTGCGCCTGAGGTCAAACTGGCTGGTGGTACCTATGCCGAAGTGGAAATTACCGGGGCCCATCGTGACGGCAATCTGGTGACCGCCCCAGCTTGGCCAGCCCATCCGGCATGGCTGGCGGCTTTTCTGGAGGTGCTGGGCACGCGGATTACGCTATAACCAAGGGTAGGGGATGCATCCTGCCCGGGTGCATCCAGACTGCCAGGTTGGGAAATGCACACAGATACCCGCCCCTCACGTAGTGATCTCACAGCTCGTTTGCTGGATGCATTGCAGCGCGAGATTCCGTCCTGTCAGATATTGTCTGATCGTGAAGATACCGCCCCTTACGAGAGCGATGCCTTGCCGGTGTATCGGCAATTGCCGCTGGCGGTGGCTTTGCCCGCCAATGAGGCCGAGGTCCAGGGCGTCTTGCGGGTTTGTCGGCGATTGGGCGTGCCGGTGGTGCCTCGCGGCGGCGGTACGAGTTTGTCTGGCGGGGCGACACCCATGGCGCATGGTCTGGTGCTATCGCTGGCGCGACTGAAAAACATTGTGTCGGTCGATCCGTTAGCCCGCACCGCAACCGTGCAGCCCGGCGTGCGCAATATCCAGATATCAGAAGTCGCCGCGCCCTACGGTCTTTACTACGCGCCTGATCCTTCATCGCAGATTGCCTGCACCATCGGCGGTAATCTGGCCGAAAACGCCGGTGGCCTGCATTGTCTGAAATACGGCCTGACCGTGCATAACATCTTGCGCGCCCGCGCCATCAGCATGGATGGCGACATTCTGGAGTTCGGCTCACTGGCGCCTGACGCGCCGGGGCTGGACTTGCTGGCCATTCTGATTGGCAGTGAAGGCATGTTTGCGGTGGTTACGGAGATCACCGTGCGTTTGATTCCGCGTCCGCGCACAGCCCGGTTGGTGCTGGCCAGTTTTGACGATGTCGAAACTGCAGGCGATGCGGTAGCGGCCATCATCGGCGCGGGGATCATTCCCGCCGGGCTGGAAATGATGGATCAACCCGCTGTTCAGGCCGTCGAGGCGTTTGTGCACGCTGGATACGACCAAGGCGCCGCGGCTATTTTGTTATGCGAATCCGATGGCACCAGCGAAGAAGTCGCCGACGAAATCGCACGTATCGGCGAGGTTCTGCAACAGCACAACGCACGTCTGGTGCAGGTTTCGGCCAACGAAACCGAGCGGCTGAAATGGTGGTCCGGTCGCAAAAATGCGCTACCGGCAGCGGGTAGACTGGCGCCGGATTACTTTTGCATGGACGGCACCATTCCCCGGCGCGCTATCGGCAAATTACTCAAGCGTATCAAAGCCATGGAGACAATATATGGTCTGCGGTGCTTGAACGTGTTTCACGCGGGCGATGGCAATCTGCATCCGCTCATCCTGTTTGACGGGAATGATGCCGATGAATTGCGGCGCGCTGAAGCTTTTGGCGCCGACATCCTTGAGCGCTGCGTTGAATTGGGCGGCACCATCACCGGCGAGCATGGGGTAGGTATCGAAAAACTTGATTCCATGTGCGTGCAGTTCGCCCAAGCCGAGCGCGAGACTTTTCTGGCGATCAAGCGAGCCTTTGATCCGTTGGGTCTGCTCAATGCCGACAAGGGTATTCCCACCCACGCCCGCTGCGCCGAGCATGGTCAGTTGCGGGTGACGGCGGGGCAACTGCCATTCCCGGACATTCCGAGGTTCTGATGGCGCAACCCGACCCAGTCCTGGCGTTGGCACGTATCCGCGATCAGGTACGCGCGGCCACTTCGACGCAAACCCCGTTACGCCTTCATGGTGGCAACACCAAAGCCTGGTACGGCAATCCGGTGCAAGGTGAGCCGCTGGACTTGCGGGAGTACGCGGGGATTGTGGCCTATGACCCGGCCGAACTGGTGATTACCGCGCGTTGTGGTACGCCGCTGCGGGACATCGAAAGTGCCTTGGCCGCCAGTGGCCAGATGCTGCCGTTTGAACCGCCGCACTTTGGCCCAGAGGCCACGTTGGGAGGTTGCGTGGCCGCCGGACTCGCCGGGCCGCGGCGGATGTATAGCGGCGCCATTCGCGATTTTGTGTTGGGTGCCACCAGCCTGAATGGGCGCGGCGATGTCATGCATTTTGGTGGTCAGGTCATCAAAAATGTGGCTGGTTACGATGTTTCTCGCCTGTTTGCCGGCTCGCAGGGCACGCTGGGTGTGCTGCTGGAGATATCAATCCGTCTACTTCCGGCACCACAACATGGCCAGACCTTGCGCTTTGTAATGGACGAGGCACAGGCAATTGAAACCATGAACTATTGGGCGGGCAAACCCTTACCGCTGACCGCCTCCTCGTGGCATCAGGGCGAATTGTTATTACGGCTGGCCGGTAGTCAAGCTGGCGTGATGGCTGCCACCTCGGAACTGGGCGGCGATCTGCTGGCGCCAGAGGTTGCGGATGCGCGCTGGCACGCACTTAAAGAACAGACCGATCCGTTTTTTGCTCTGCAACACCAAGCGGATTGGCAAGAGTGCGGCTTGTGGCGCCTGGCCGTACCACCCACTGCGCCTGCCCTGGCTTTGCGGGGCGAGCAGCTTATTGAATGGGGCGGCGGCCAACGCTGGTGGTTGACGGATGAATCCGCGACCGACATCCGTATTATTGCGGCAAGCGCTGGCGGACATGCCACGCTATGGCGGCGGCCATTTACCAAGCCCATATTGACCAACGCATTTTCCCCACTGGCACCGGCGTTACTGGCGATTCATCGTCGGCTAAAAACGGTGTTTGATCCCGCAGGCATCTTTAATCAGCATCGCCTTTACCCGGACTTCTGAGTCTATGCAAACCCGTTTGCCGCAAACACTGCGCAATACCGAGCAAGGCGCCGAAGCCGAGGAGATTCTGCGCAAATGCGTGCACTGCGGTTTTTGTAATGCCACATGCCCCACTTATCAGGTTTTGGGCGATGAACTGGACGGCCCCCGCGGGCGCATCTATCTGATCAAGCAAATGCTGGAAGGCCACGCCACAACGGCGCAGACGCAACTGCATCTGGACCGCTGCTTGACCTGCCGCAATTGCGAAACAACGTGCCCATCCGGCGTGCAGTTTGGCCGCTTGCTGGAAACCGGGCGCCGACAACTGGCTCTGCAAACGCCAAGGCCACTGGCGGCACGGGCGGCCAGACGTGCGCTGGCCGCGTTTTTGCACCAGCCCACGTTATTTTCCACCGCACTGCGGCTCGGGCAGTTTATGCAACCGGTGTTGCCTGCGGCTGTCAGCGAGAAAATCCCACCGCGCGCTCAAAGTGGTGGGAAGTGGCCAACAAGGGTTCATCCAGACAAAGTGTTAGCGCTGACTGGCTGCGTGCAACCGGCGATGTCCCCCGGCATCAATCTGGCGACCGCGCAGGTACTGGACGCGCTGGGCGTGCAAATGGTGATGGCCAATCACGCCGGATGCTGCGGCGCCATCCCTTTGCATTTGGGGTTTGATGAGGATGCGTTGATCGACGCCCGGCGCAATATTGACGCGTGGTGGCCATGGGTAGAGCAGGGGGTAAAAGCCATCGTCATGAACGCTTCGGGTTGTGGCGTCACTGTCAAAGACTATGGCCATCTTCTGCGACAAGACACGCGTTACGCCGCCAAAGCTGAACGCATAGCCGAACTGACAGTGGATATTTCGGAATTTCTGGAAGGCTACATCGATCGACTCCATCGCCTGATCAAGCCCTTGGGGACACGTACCGTGGCTTTCCATCCGCCATGTACTTTGCAGCACGGGCAGCAAATTCGCGGGAAGGTCGAGGCGATTCTCAGTGTTTTGGGTATCACAGTGAAACTGCCGCAGAACGCCCATTTGTGCTGTGGTTCGGCAGGCACGTATTCCATCCTGCAAAGCGAACTCTCCAAAACCCTGCGGGATAAAAAATGCGAAGCGCTTTCACAGTTGGGCGCGCAATGCGTGGTTTCTGCCAACATCGGCTGCATTTGCCATCTGCAAACCGGCATCTCAATCCCGGTCATGCACTGGGTTGAACTGGTGGCGCAGTTGCTTGGAACCGCGCGCGAAATCGAAAGTAGCTGATTTCGTTTTAGCCGCCAGATTCAATTTCTGGCAAGTAGCCACTGTCACGCGGTGCGAGCCGGGTAGTTGATGACTTGGGCTAAGGATATGCGCCAAGGTGTGTCATAAAAGCAGCACATACCGGTAAAAAAAAACGCAAAAAGCCCATATTGGCGAGCAGGTTTTCCCACCCGAGCTAACCCGCGCCGTTGCTGGATTCCCTCTGTTTTCCCACTTCCCAGTCTAAATGTAGTTTGCGCTAGATCAGCTACAACGCTCTTGTCATGCTGATATATTAGGCGCAGCATTCTGATATATCACCAAGACAGTGCAATCACAGCACTTAAGTGGTGCGACGCACAAAATTTCGATCTGGAACAAGTATTTGCATAACGCCGCTGCCTGATGAGCGAGCGTAATCAGCAATGCTCCAAAACCGAAAACTGTATTTCGTTCCGAATGCTAACCGGACACAACATGAAGACGTTGATTCGCGATACGCCGTTTACGCTACCGATCAAATTCATCCAGTTTGGCGAAGGCAATTTCTTGCGTGCTTTTATCGACTGGCAAATTGATCTGCTGAACGAACGCTGCGGCCTGAACGCAGGTGTGGTGGTGGTCCGCCCGGTTGGCAACAGCGACAAGCCATCGCTGGATACGCAAGGTGGTGTCTATACCACGGTGATTCGGGGACTGAATGAGGCCGGTGAGGCCATCAAACAGTTCCGCAAAATCACCTGTGTGCAGCGAGAAATCAATTGTAACACCATGTTTGCCGAGTACCTGCAGCTGGCGCATAACCCGGACGTGCGTTTTATCGTCTCAAACACCACCGAGGCTGGCATTGCCATCAATGACCGTGATAGCTATCACGACCAGCCGCCGACCAGTTTCCCGGCCAAGTTAACCCGTCTATTGCACGAACGCTTTTGCCATTTTTCTGGCGCACAAGATAAAGGCGTCGTCCTGTTGCCGTGTGAGTTGATTGATCACAACGGGCAAGTGCTGGCCGCAGCTGTGCGACATTTTGCCAGCCTCTGGCAATTGGGCGACGATTTCAGCCGCTGGCTCAACGAGGCCTGCTTCTTTTGCTCAACGTTGGTGGATCGCATCGTCCCCGGATATCCGCATGAGGAAATCAACGCGCTGGAGGCTGAACTGGGGTATCACGATCAATTTCTGGTCGCCGCTGAGTATTTTCACCTATTTGTGATCGAAGGCCCGACTTGGCTAGCAGAAGAGCTCAAGCTGGCGGGCGCTGATCTTAATATCAAGCTGGTTGACGACATCACGCCATATAAGCAGCGCAAAGTGGGTGTATTGAACGGAGGCCATACCGCGATGGTCCCGGTCGCCTTGCTGGCCACCCTGGAAGCGGTGGGTGAAGCGGTAGATGACCCCGTCGTTGGGCGTTTCCTGCAGGAAACTCTTGATCAGGAAATCATCCCTTCGTTACCGCTGGAGAGAACTGAACTGGACGCGTTTGCGGCGGATGTCCTGCGTCGCTTTCGCAATCCGTACATTCATCACCGTCTGGAGTCCATTGCCCTCAATAGCTGGAGCAAATTTGCTGCGCGGGTCATGCCGCAATTGCTGACTTATCAGCGCACCAATAATTGCATCCCGCCCAGACTGGCCATCGCATTCGCCGCCACTGTTCTGCTTTATCGCGGTGGTGTGGTGCCGCTGGTGGACGACCCTGCCAATCTGGCCTGGTTCAAATCAGCGTGGCGGCAAGTGGGGTATGGCAGCTGGTCGCAGCGTGATGTGGTGCAGGGCTGGCTGGCAAACACCGAATTATGGGGACGCGATTTAAATTGCATCCCCGGTTTGACAGAAGCGCTGACCGCATCAGTGGATGCTATTGATCGCGACGGCATTCGTAAAGTGCTCGCGGCGCTTTGAGCGGGTTGACGTGTTGTTATTTATTCAGCCCGGATATTTTTGTCTTGGCAGTAATTGAAGTAAACCCGAAATGCTGGTCTCTCGAAGCTGAGAGTGAGGACACAACGGGATTGAGGTGCCTTTGTTTGATCTGGAGCGTGCGTAACTTGGGGAGCACATCTGGTCTGGCAAATGGTAGTTGTTTTTAAATCTTGCAGAGATTGAAGGCTTTTGTTGCAGGTAAAAGCCGAATGATCCGAATAAACCCGGCTGCCGCAGTAACCCGGAACTCGGTGAATACCGAAACGGTGCAGTTGGCTCGTCAATCAAGTGGTTGAAGGATATGTCATGAGCAAAATCAAGGGCATGCGTTGGTGGATGGTCGGCATGGTCACCGCTGGCCTGATCGTCAATTACCTCGCGCGCAATACGCTGTCGGTGGCTGCACCGACAATGATGCACGAACTGAATATTTCTACGCAGCAGTACTCCTGGATCGTGGTTTCCTGGCAAATCTGTTATGCCTTGATGCAGCCTATTGCCGGCTTTGTGCTGGACACCATTGGCACCAAAATCGGTTTTGCCATTTTTGCGTTGGCCTGGTCGGTCGCTTGCGCTGCTGCAGCCCTGGCCACGGGCTGGCAAAGTCTGGCGGTCTTTCGAGGCCTGTTAGGCATGAGTGAGGCGGCTGGTATACCGGCAGGAGTGAAAGCCACCACCGAATGGTTCCCGGCCAAAGAGCGCTCGGTGGCCATTGGCTGGTTCAACATCGGTTCATCCATCGGCGCGCTGTGCGCACCGCCTTTGGTCGTGTGGTCCATCATGCACGGCACATGGGAGTGGGCGTTTGTGATCGTTGGTGGTCTGGGATTGATCTGGACAGGGCTGTGGGCATGGCTCTACAAGCATCCGAAGAACCAGAAAAATCTCTCCAACGAAGAGCGCGACTATATCCTCGCTGGCCAGGAAGCCAAGTACGCCGAAGAGGTCACCAAAAAGGCTACCTGGCGCGAGATTCTGCGCAATCGCGACTTCTGGTCCATCGGTATTCCCCGCTTCCTGTCGGAACCGGCATGGCAAACCTTCAATGCCTGGATCCCTTTGTACATGGCCACTGAACGTCATATGAATCTGAAAGAAATTGCCATGTTTGCCTGGTTGCCGTTTCTGGCTGCTGATATTGGCTGCGTGTTGGGTGGATATCTGAGCCCGCTGTATCACAAGTATTGCAAGGTTTCGCTGTTCACATCCCGCAAGATGGTTATGGTGACTGGTTCGCTGTGCATGATCGGACCGGCTTGCATTGGCCTGGTCGAAAGTCCTTACGCAGCGATTGCCTTGTTGTGTGTCGGCGGCTTTGCCCACCAAACCTTGTCTGGCGCGCTTTATGCAATTACCTCCGATGTGTTCGGCAAGAACGAAGTCGCCACAGCAACAGGTCTTGGTGGCATGTTTGGTTATCTTGGCGCGACGCTGTTCACTCTCGTGTTTGGTGTTCTGGTGACACAGATTGGTTACAGCCCGCTGTTTGTCGTGCTGGCTTTGTTTGATGTTGTTGCCGCAATCGTAGTTTGCCTGATGGCTCGTGAACGTATCATTGTGACCAACCAGCCTGTGCAAGGAACTCCCGTCGCGGTTTGACATCGGGTGTATTGAACTTTAAAAAGCCGGTCCTGCCGCAAGGGAGGCGGGATCGGTAAATCACCCGAATAGATGAATTGTTGTTCACGGCAAATCTGAACGGTGCGGTGAAATCTCAAACACATTAATTTTTTCCAGTCCAATTGCTGGCGGGGATTCCTGCGCATTGTGTTTATCAAGCCGGTTAATCTGAATATTTTTGTTGCAATTGTGGGTATTTTGTCGGTAATCAAATAGGGAGCATAAAAATGTCTAAATCAGGTAAGTTCAGTAAAAAGGCAATGCTGATTGCGGGAGCATCGGTATTTGCAGGTATTTCGTCTTGTGCATTTGCTGATCTGGATTCAGCGATGAAAGATCTCAATATTGAAACCTCTGTGTACGGATTTTTGAACGGCCAGATAGAGTCTGTTCAGGCCGATGGTGGCGCAACTCCGTATTCGTCACGCGGCAGAATTTCGGACGGTAACTCCCGGCTTGGATTTAAGGGCTCAATTGAGATTAATCAATACGCGAAAGGTATTTGGCAATTAGAAGGCGGTCTGAACAATTTTGAGAATGGCGGCGTGAACGACCAGGGGAGTTCCGCTACGCTTGAATCGCGTAACTCTTTTGTTGGCGTTGAGGACACTCGCTTCGGTCGCGTGATCGTAGGTAACAATGATTCTATCTATCGCAGCCTGGTTGGTTCGGGGGGTGAAATGGGTGGCAACCTTGGCCTTACGGTGCACGGGCTAGATCTGTGGAACAACACTTCCGCACAAATGACTGGCAATGCCAACAGCTTATTCAGCCGCGGTGAGGCACGTTACAAGAATTCGGTACATTACCTCTCACCAGAATTTTATGGCTTCCAGGCCGGTGGCTCCTATGGTTTTGATGAAGCAGAAAGCAGCGGTGGCAACCGCGGTCGTTATTCGCTGGCAGCCAAATACACACATGGGGGCTTTGAAATTGGTGTCGGCTACGACCGCCAAGGCAATACCGGTGTGCTCACCGACAAGGTATCGCAAGGTTACGGATTCCAGACTGGTGCCGTTAACAATGTAGACACCTATTTCTACAAGGTTGTTGCATCTTACAAGTTCCCGACCAAAACCTACGTTGGCGTTGGTTATGAAGTTGGCAATTACGGTTATTCGCAATTCAATCCGGCTAGCTCGTCCAATCTGTATAGCTCGACGACGACTGGCTCAATGAAGCAAAGCTCGGCGATGATTTCTGTCGCACAAGATGTGCGTGAAGATACGTCGATCATGCTTTCTTATGGCAAATTGGGTCACCTGGATAATGCAACCTTTGGCACCCCGGATGATTATTCCGCAACTCAATTCTCGGTCGGTGCGTTGTATCAGTTCAACAAGTATCTGGCGACGTACGTGTATTACACCGATATCAAAAATAAGTCACAGCAAAACGTGAATCTGGGTCAGTCTCCAATTTACAGCAATAACTCAGGTACCACTAACGCGTTCCTGGCTCCTGGTGATAGTCCGCGCGCATTTGGTTTGGGTTTGATTGCTCGTTTCTGATCGGGTGGAACATGTTCAGCCAGGCAATGGCTGGCTAATTACCCGCTCTCGCAATACCAGTCACAGTGATGACTTTGGTAATCACGCATTGCTGTCATGGTTTGACCGCGATTGCCAGGTTATCCAGAGGTGATATCCACGATCTGGATATCCAATTTGGGGGAAGTAAATAAAATGAAGATGCATAAAACAAGGGAAATGCTGCAGCGGCTGAAGGAACTGGGTTTTCTGGTTCCGGTGGTAGCTGTGTCAATCGCACTTAGCGCATGTGGTGGCGGTGGTGGCGACAGTAGCAATGCGACAAACTACTCGTCCGACAAACCGTTCCAGGTAGGCACCACCAGCTTTGATGCCAATCTGCCGGCAGAACCAAGCCTGCCAACGGACGACCAGGTATGTGCAACGGTCTATGCCCAGCCAAACGTGATCGGCGGCAAATCTGTGCCGGTTGTTAGTCGCCCGGATGGTTCGTTGCCACCAGAGGCAGATCCGTCGACCTCTGGTAACGGTGTTGCGACCACAACAGCCAATCCTGATCAGGCGCGCATCCAGGCCGCGTTGGATCAGTGCGGTGCATCGGTTGATGCAGAAGTTGGTGGGCAGATTGCTGCAGTCGACGCTGCAGCAACTGCGTCTCAGAAACTGGCCAACGTGATGGTAACGGTGAAGAACGCTTCGGCACCGGTTGCGGCAAATATCGCTGGTGTTTCAGGCGAAGAATTGGCCAAGCCACAATATAAAGCCAAGAAATTTGCAGTACGTCTGGTTGCCAGCCAAGGCGCAGATGGCAGCAATGGCTTTATCAGCGGCCCGCTGACCTTGCCGTCTGGTGTAACGCTGTGGATCGATAAGGGGGTGACGCTATATGCCTCGCGCGATGCGACGACCTACCTCACAACGACTGCCGGCAAATACTGCGCCAACACTGCAAACTCTGGTTCGGCTGGTAGCTCCAGCAACTGCCAGGCGTTGATCAATGGTAACAATATGGTCAACTCCGCGGTGATGGGTGATGGTCGTATCGACAGTCGTGGTTACGCGGAAGTCGTGACGTCCAACAAGTACTATCCGCTGATGAAGGTGGATCTGACTTGTACCAACACCTACGCGGCTTATCTGACGAACAAATTTGCGGCTGACGGCACGCCTTGCGACAACGGCGGTACCTTTGTTGATACCAAGTCCGCTGCCCGCAACATGACCTGGTGGGATCTGGCCTTCAAAGGCAACATGGTTGATAACGGTACAACCGGTTCCGGTTCGCAGTCCAACTTCCGCATGATGGTGTTCAATTACGCCAAAAACCTGACCTTGTATCGCATTACCCTGAACAACAGCGCCAACTTCCACGTCGTGCCGAGTGGTGTCGATGGCCTGACTATCTGGGGCGTGAAGGTACAAACACCGTCGCTGGCAGCCTTTGCCAACCCGGCAGGTAACGGCAATCCGCTGTACAACGGCCAAACCTTTACCGAAGACAACGTCAAGAACACCGACGCCTTCGATCCGGGCGCAGCCAGCAAGCAAACCTCGGTCGCTCTGGCAACCGGCAGCAAGACCAATTCGGCAGCGAAGATCTCGTTTGACGGGTATCTAAAGAACTTTGTGTTTGCCTACAACTTTGTCAGCACCGGTGACGATGATATTGCGCTTAAGGGCAGTAGCAATCCGACTCCAGGCGGCAATGGCTCCGGCATCTTCGCCATCGACGGTAACCGCGACGTTCGTTCTGACCGTAAGTGGGGCATGATCATCGCCCACAACCATATCTACTGGGGTCATGGCATTTCGGTGGGTAGCGAGACTAACTCTGGCGTGACCAATGTGCAGGTGTATGACAACTCCTTCCAGGATTCGGAAGAAGGTCTGCGCATCAAGTCCGACTATGCTCGCGGCGGCGAAGTCAGCAACATTAACTACAGCAATATTTGTATCAAGGATGCTCAGAACGCGCTGCTGTTTACGCCGTATTACAGCACCAAGGCGTTGCCAGCGGCTGGTCCGTTGTACCCGAACTTCCACGACATCGTTCTGAACAACGTGCGGATTCTGGGTAGTTCAAACGTCAAGCTGCAAGGCTTCCAGGCGAACACAGGTGGCTTTGGCAATCCGGCTTACCCGCTGGTGATGTCGCTGACCAATGTGCTGGCTGATTCGGGTACTGCGGTGACCGTTTCGGCAATGTCTGATGCCAATCTGACCGTTCGTGGTGTCAACCTGCCCTTGTTCTCCTCGACCGATAACCGCGTTGTGGTGAACGGTACAGTGACGCAAGCCGTCGATCCATCCAAGGTCATCGATTGCAGCAACGCGTTTGTTGATTTCCCTGCAATTGGTCAATCCAACTTGTTCGGTTCTACGTGGGCTTCCCACTAAGTGGTAAGCGGGCGGCGATAACCTCGCCGCCTCTCGCGTGATCAAACCTCCCGGCATCGTCGGGAGGTTTTCTACGGTCCATTTGTTTGTTATCGGGCCTGTATCCAAGGTTATTGACCCAATCCTGTTCTGCCGGTGAGCACCGCTGCCGCAGTGGGGAGGATTTTGTCAGCGACTTTGGTTTTGAACGGCAACAACGATTTAAATGCCGCGTTTTAAAGGCTCTGACAGGATTAAAAAGATGGCTGCAATGGCTGAAACGACAAACAACGCATTGGCAAATTCCTGCCTGGTAACAACCGTAGCGGGAAGTTCAACACCGATATCCCGGTGTCGCCGCAAGCTGGTGATCGGCAACTGGAAAATGCACGGAAACCTGGATTTGTGCCTCGAGGCCGTCAGTGTGTTGGCGGACGTCGTGCAGCCTGAGGTGGACTTGGTGCTATGTCCGCCAGCTCCTTATTTGGGAGAAATCCGGCGGTTGATGCGTACTACACGGCTCCAGATGAGCGCGCAAAACGTAGCGGAACTGGCCAAGGGCGAGCGCACGGGGGAGTGGTCCGCTGCCATGCTGGCGGAAATTGGTTGTCATTACGTGATTGTGGGGCATTCCGAGCGTCGTCAGCACCACGGCGAATGTGATGCGTTGACCGCTGCCAAAGCGCAAGCCTGTGTCGCTGCGGGTGTAATCCCGGTGGTTTGTATTGGTGAAAACCAGGAGGAGCGCGATAGCGGGCTCACCGAAAGTGTGCTGGCGAGCCAACTCGATACTCTACTGGCAACCACCGGGTGGCGTTACGCCGTGGTGGCTTACGAACCAGTCTGGGCCATTGGCACAGGTAACGCAGCCACGCCCGCCGTTGCGCAGTCGGTACATGCGTTTATCCGCGGTTATCTGGCTCAGGTGGATGCCACTGCAGCTTCCCGCATGCGCCTGGTTTATGGCGGCAGTGTCAGTCCACAAAACGCCGCGGCCTTGTTTGCCATGCCCGACGTCGATGGCGCATTGATTGGTCGTGCGTCGTTGGCGCCGCAATCCCTTTCGCAGATTTATTCGGCGGCCCTGCAAGCGCAGGCCGGATGTCTTTAACAGGTGAATTATGAGTACCAGTCTTTCCAGTTTCATTGCGACCCGATGTACCACCGATGATCGCCACCCCGTCGCTTTCTATCAATTGATTCACAGCATTGCGCAGACCTGCCGTGCGATTGCTGCTGCTGTGGACCGCAGCGCGCTGGCAGGTACCACGGGTAGTGCTGGTGTTGCCAACGTTCAAGGCGAAGAACAAAAAAAGCTCGATATTGTCACCAACACCTTGATGCTGGAAGGCACCGCCAACAACGACGTATTGGCGGCAGTGGCATCCGAAGAAATGGCGCGGATCAGCCGCACTGGTCAGGCGCGTAAAGCCGGTCAATATCTGTTGCTGTTTGATCCATTGGACGGCTCTTCCAACGTGGACGTGAATGCACCGGTGGGAACGATATTTTCGATCCTTCGTTGTGCTGACAGTACTTATCCGGTGAGTGAATCGGATTTCCTGCAGCCGGGCACGGCTCAAGTGTGCGCCGGGTATGCTATCTATGGCGCGGCCACCATGCTGGTGCTGACGCTCGGTGATGGGGTGGACGGTTTTACGCTGGATCGGGATAGCGGTGAATTCGTTCTTACTCATCCGCGGATGACCATCCCGGCCAGCACACGTGAATTTGCCATCAACACGGCTAATACCCGTTTCTGGGAAGCACCGGTCAACCGTTATATCGACGAATGCCTGGCCGGAGCCAATGGTCCGCGCAAACAGGATTTCAACATGCGTTGGGTGGCTGCGATGGTTGCTGACGTGCATCGCATTCTGCTGCGTGGAGGCGTGTTTCTGTATCCACAAGACACCCGCGAAGCAAGCCGCTTTGGCAAATTGCGACTGCTGTATGAGGCAAATCCGATGTCTTTTCTGGTAGAGCAAGCCGGCGGCATGAGCAGTACCGGTCATGAGCGGGTCATGGATATCCAGCCGCACGCTTTACATCAGCGTATCGCCGTGATGCTCGGTTCGCGCGACGAGGTGGAGCGATTGACGGCCTATCACCAGCAAGCGGCACAACCAGTGCCTGATCTGGTCAATGCCCTTCGCCATCTCTGGACCGAGTATTAAACGGCAGCCCCAGCCAATAGAAACATGGACCTGACGGCATATCCCAGCGCCCAGGTCATACAAACAAGATCAAGGAATAACACCATGCCACTGGTTTCCATGAGACAGCTGCTGGATCACGCTGCTGATTACCAATACGGTTTGCCAGCCTTTAACGTCAACAATATGGAGCAGATGCGCGCCATCATGCTCGCCGCAGATCGCACCGATAGCCCGGTCATCGTGCAGGCGTCAGCGGGGGCTCGCGCTTATGCCGGTGCGCCATTTTTGCGGCATCTGATTCTGGCGGCGATTGAAGAGTTTCCTCATTTGCCGATTGTGATGCACCAGGATCACGGCACTAGCCCGGCGGTATGCCAGCGTGCCATTCAGTTGGGATTCTCTTCCGTAATGATGGATGGCTCGTTACTGGAAAACGGCAAAACCCCGGCAAGTTACGACTACAACGTGAACGTCACCCGCAACGTGGTGGCTTTTGCGCACGCGTGTGGCGTCTCGGTCGAAGGTGAACTGGGCTGTCTCGGTAGCCTGGAAACCGGTATGGCTGGCGAAGAGGACGGCGTGGGAGCGGAGGGCACGCTGGATCATGCGCAGATGCTGACCGATCCGGATGAAGCCGCCGCATTTGTTTTGGCCACCGGCGTCGATGCGCTCGCCATCGCCATTGGCACCAGCCATGGCGCCTACAAGTTCACCCGCCCGCCAACGGGAGACACACTGGCGATTGATCGCATCCGCCAGATTCATGCTCGTTTGCCTGAGACCCACCTGGTTATGCATGGCAGCTCATCTGTGCCGCAGGAATGGCTACGGGTGATCAATGAATACGGCGGCGATATCCCAGACACCTGGGGAGTGCCGGTATCGGAGATCGTGGAAGGCATCCGGCATGGCGTGCGCAAAATCAATATTGATACCGATTTGCGCCTGGCTGCTACCGGCGCCATTCGCCGCGCATTCGGGACGGCCAGAGCCGAGTTCGATCCCCGCAAATACCTGGAGAAAGCGACCGATGCCATGCGCGATATTTGCATCGCGCGCTACGAGGCCTTCGGTGCTGCGGGCAGGGCTAGTCGTATCAAGCCGATGTCGCTGGATGCCATGGCCGCACGCTATACACGTAGCACTGTAGCTGCGTGACACTTAATTCGACCTTGTAGGCAGCGGCGAGAATATCAATGAACAAGCAAACAGTGGCCATCATTGGCGAATGCATGATCGAGCTGCAACGGCATGGCGGCGGTTTGGAGTACCACTTTGGCGGCGACACGCTCAATACGGCGGTTTACCTGTCGCGCAAGGTGGATCAAACGCGATTTGATATCGCTTACGTAAGCGCGCTCGGCGTGGATACGCTCTCTGATGAAATGTGCGCGGCCTGGCAAAGTGAAGGCATATCAACGCAGTGGGTGCAGCGTTTGCCCGACCGCTTGCCTGGTATTTATCTGATTGAAACGGATAAGCAAGGCGAACGCACCTTTCACTATTGGCGCAAGGACTCCGCCGCTCGTTACTGGCTGGAGGGACCGCAGACGGGGCGGGTGATAGCCGGGTTGATTAACGCTGACGTGATTTACCTGTCAGGAATCAGCCTGGCCATTCTCAGCTCGGCGTATCGCGAGATGCTGTGTGAAGTATTAGGGCGCTGTCGGGCGAATGGCGGCCAGATAGTATTCGACAACAACTATCGCCCGCGGCTGTGGGAAAGCACTGAAGCGGCGATCCAGATGTACTGCCGAGTTTTGATGTTAGCCAATACAGCCCTGTTAACGCTGGACGACGAAACCGCGCTATACGGGGAGCAAGATGTGGACGCGGTGATTGCCCGCACTCGGGCGCTGGGGGTGGCGGAGGTTGTCGTCAAGCGAGGAGGGGCGGCGTGTGTGGTTGCTACACCTGACTTGCGGCTGGAGATCACGCCAGAGCCCGTTGCTGAAGTGGTCGATACCACTGCGGCAGGGGATTCATTTGGCGCAGCTTATCTAGCGGCAAGATTGGCTGGCGCGAACCCGGCCAAGGCCGCCGAAGCAGGACATCGCCTTGCGGGGCGGGTGATTCAGCACAGAGGCGCCATCATTCCTTTATCAGCCATGCCGGATTAATCCTTTCTGTTACTGATTTCTCCCTATCGATCAAAACCTGTTTACGAGACTTTTCCAGATGCTCCAGAAGAGAGCCGGTGATCCCGCACGAACCGAAGAAAACCCCGGTAGCGCAGCGCAGCGCGTTTACCTCGATTTGCGCCAGCGAATCGTCGATATGGTGCTGCTGCCCGGCACCCGTATTGTTGAGAAAGATCTTGCTGCCGAACATGGCACCAGCCGTACACCGGTACACGAGGCGGTTCGCCGTCTTGCTGAAGAAGGCCTCGTGGAGGTAACTCAGCGCGTTGGAACATATGTATCGCGGATTCCGCTGGACAGGCTGGGCGAAGCCATGCTGATACGTACCGCGCTGGAAGTCGCCATTGTGCGCCGTGCGGCGCTGCAGATCAGCCCGCAAGACATCGGCCGCCTGCGCGGGATGCTGGCGGAACAGATTGCCTGTATTGAACGCCAGGACGTTCTGGGCTTTCACCGTAGTGATGAAGATTTTCACGAGGCGTTGGCGGATATCGCTGGTTTCCCCGGCGTCTGGCGGATGGTTTTGCAGGCCAAAATCCAGATCGACCGTTACCGCCGCTTGACCTTGCCCATGCCGGGCCGAATGGATGTGGTGCTGGCTGAGCACATAGAGGTTGTTGCGATGCTTGAGTCAGGTCAGCGGGATCAGGCTGCCGTGGCGATGCGCGAGCATCTGGATCAGGTCTTGCCGGTCCTGGATATCGCCCGTACTCGCTGCCCGGAATATTTCATTGCCAATTTGCCCGAAAGCCGGGAGCCAGCACCTTACTGGTAACGCTGCGGCGGGCAGCACAGGCGGCGCTGATGATGAGCGTTGCAGACCATTTTGAGTTGATATGACGGAGTCAGAACATGAAGTTATCAACGCGGCTGGGTTTGATTGTCGCAAGTGCTGTAATTGGCTTGATCATAGTGGCCATCTTCGCCCTGCATACCTTGCATGCCACCATGCTGGCAGATCGGCGAGAGGAGATTCACGCGGTACTTAACCTGGCGCGCCATCAGGTGGCGTTTTACCAGGATCAGGAGAAGAGCGGCAAGCTCACGCGCCAGGAAGCTCAAGCTAAAGCAATCGAAGCGTTATCTGGCCTGCGCGATGGCAAAAACTATCTCTGGGCGCGGACAAAGGGCGCGTTGGGCCTGGTTCATCCTAACCCGGCTGTAATAGGCAAAGTGGATTTTGGTGCACGTCTGGCCAATGGCCGGACCAACTTTGAGAACTATGTAGTTGAGCTGCAGGATAAGGACTTTGGTTATTTTGACGACATGACCAAGCGGCCTGGCACTGACGTTGAAGTGCCAAAAATCAACGGCGTGACCCGTATTGATGGCTGGGACTGGTTGGTAGGTTTTGGTGTTTTTGTCGACGACATTGACCAAGCGTACTGGACTCTGGCTTGGCACTTTTTGTTAATTGGCTTTGCCGCACTGATCGTAGTGTCAGCCTTGGCCATCGTGATGTCACGAAACATCTACCGGCGCCTTGGCGGCGAGCCGGATTACGCGGCGGAGGTTGCACAAGCCATCGCCAGCGGCGATCTGACCTGGCAGGTCAAACTGCGTAATGGTGACGGGAGCTTGCTGGGGGCAATTGCGGGCATGCAAAAAAGCCTGCGGGAAATGATTCATGGCATCCAGCATGGCGCTCAGGAACTGGCACAAGCATCGGTCAGTCTGACCCGGCAGATGGAGCAGATCCACACTTCTTCCCGCCAGTCCTCTGACGCGACATCTTCCACCGCTGCGGCCATTGAAGAAATGTCAGTGAGTATTGACCAGATTTCGGGCAGTGCCAGGGAAACAGAAAAGGACTCTGCGCGCGCAGCTGCATTGGCGCAGGATGGTGAGGTCCTGGTAAATCGGGTTGCTGCCGAGATACAGGGGCTATTAAGCGAGGTCGGCGGGGCGTCGGATTTGATCAGCGGGCTGGTAGAACGCTCCCGCGAAATTGGCGGGGTGTCCGGCGAGATCAAGGAAATTGCCGATCAGACCAACCTGCTGGCCCTGAACGCTGCGATTGAAGCCGCCCGGGCTGGCGAACAAGGCCGGGGTTTTGCTGTGGTTGCCGATGAAGTACGTAAACTGGCGGAGCGAACTACGCAAGCAACCAATCAGATCGCCAATATGGTGCAAGCTATTCGCACGGACACCGGAGAAGTGGTCAGCAGCATGCAAGCGGTAACCCCCAGGGTGAGAGGGAGTGTGGAGATGGCCGGGTCTGCTGCCACTGCATTGCGTGAAATCAATCACGGCGCCAACGCCAACCTTGAGCGGGTGCGCGACGTAGCCAATGCCGCTGCGGAACAGAGCCTGGCCAGTAACAGTGTGGCGGGGAATGTTGAACGAATTGCCCAAATGGTGGAAGGCTCTACGTCTTCTGTGCAGATCGCCAACCAGAACGTGCGGGAGCTGGAGTTACTTGCTGCACAATTGCGGCGATCGGTGGCGCAATTCAGACTTTAGCTTGGCATTGCCTTTCAAAGAAGATGCGACACAGACAGGCGAGGACTGCATTTCAGTGCGGTCCTCGCCAGTGCCAATCCGGCCGTAACAGATTATGCTATCTTGATTCACGCCATTGGTGATTAATTTTATTAAAGGCTCGCCAGTGACGCTGTTCCTGGCTGGTGCCAAAATTGCGCGAGAACAGCCATAATTGCAGGTGCCACTCGCGCTTGAGGAAAATCAGTATTTTCTTGATTGGCTGCATGATCTATTCTTTATTCATTTGCAAATGAAAACAGAAAATCAATTTTCCTGACAGTCATCACCTTTCATTGTTTTCTTCAGCTCAGGAATGTCCAGTAGCTCAATCAGGCGATTTTGCATTTGTATTAATTTCATGCTTTGCAAGCGAGACAAAATTCGGCTCACGGTTTCAATTGACAAGCCAAGATAGCTGGCCATTTCGTTTCGCGTCATACGCAGCAAGAAACTTTTATGTGAATAGCCTCGTAGCGCGAACTCGTCAGACAAATTAAACAGAAAGGCGACAACACGCTGTACCGCGGCAGTATCACGCAACAACAAAGTGGCGTGGTGCAATCGGTTGATTTCGTGCGCCATCAGTCGGTACAAATAGGCTTGAAAGGCTGGAGAACTTTGAGTTTGCGCATCGATACGGGCATAGGAAAGCTCGCAGACTTCACCATCCTCAAGCGCAATGGCGTCATAAGTGTGGCGGCCTGACGCCAGCGCATCCGCTCCGATCAACGCACCTGCCATATAAAAGCCGGTTACTTGTTCCCGGTGATGCTCATTCATCATCCTGGTTTTAAAAACCCCCAGCCGCACTGCGTAAAGCGAATGCAATGTTTGTCCTGCCGAGAAAATTCTCGTACCGCGTTTGACATGAATAGTGCGCGTGATGAATTGGCTCATCAGCGGCAAATTTTGTTGCGCCATGTCTGCAGGCAGGCAAATATCCCGGACATTACAATTGGTACAGGTGCGTTGCACCGGCTTGGCTTTTATGGATTGGACTTGGACAGTAGAAAGCATGATCCATCCTGCATAAATAAAAAGGATTTAAGGCTGCAAACTCATGAAAAATATCGCCGATGGTTTATTTATATGGAACAGAAATTTGGAAGAATTATTTCAACCGAAATTAAAATAGGAAAGCAAAGGCATACTGTAAATGCTATGCATGCAGCTAAAGGTGGATAAGTCCAAACTGCTTGCTTGCTAACTGCTACAACTCTTCTGTTTGGGTATGCGGAAACATTATCACTTCGATTCCGGTTTCATTATTGATCCAATCTGATATATCAGTATTATGTGCGCTATCTTTATGAATTTGCAACAGTTTTGTAGTTTCTTTTAATGTAACTACAACGACCTGGAATCAGACACTTGGCGATCTCGGAAATGTGAATGAATTAGTAGTCGTTAGTGGGCATAGAGGGGGGGAACGAGGAAAAAAAAGAGGCCATCGGAGATAGCCTCTTTGAACGGAACAGCCTGACGCTCAGTTGTTGTAGAACAGCAGGGCATGCGTGGGTCAATGGCCAGGTAGATGGAGCCAACACCATTGGGCCAGTTTGACTATGGGTCAGGTGGGCTCCCGACCGGCTGGATATATGAGCACCAAGCGGGCTGTTGCGCACCAGCGTTTGCGGGTTGCTAACACAAAGATCGGGAGCCACTCAGTGTTCAGTTGACGGAGACGGATGCCCCGCTAACGGTCATAGGCATTTTGTGGATAAGGGTGGCCAAGGAATACCGGGCTGGCAGGTATTGCAGCGTTATCGTCAGTTCTGAAGGTGCTGTTTACAGCCATAATCCCATAAGGGTGATTGGAAGCGGTAAACGGCGCAAGCAAAGAGCCACTCAGCTCGGGCGCGATGTGTAGGTATAGCGTACTTGGAATTGATTACGACAAGCGCGGCGCGCTCTACCAGGATAGCGGGTTTCCCGTCACCAGTGATCCGGTGATGAATGAGCGGAGCGGACGGGGCCGGACTGTAAGTGGCGATCGAGCCAAGAACGAAGTCATTCTTGAAAATAATGTTCTTCGCCTGGCAGCCGATAATGCCGGACCCCAGCGATAAAATCGTCGCGCAGCCTGTGCTGATTGGCGTTTTGGCCAGGCAACGGGTATAGATTGAGTTGGTATTGATCGGGTTGTAACCGCAGGGAAGTTACCCTTGAGATTAAAGTACGGGTATGTAGCGGGCGAGGTGCTGTTACGTCATCGTTACTGAGTCAGGCATTTGAGAGCCATTGCCGACCGAATGTTATCCATTCTTGGGTTTTATTCAGTGGGGGGATGGTCATTGAATGCGCCGATTTTTTCCTTGCCGTGACTGATCCATCCTGAAATCAGCCACGGTGGCCCCGGCGAATTACTGAACTGTCATAGGCGCATTGGTCGCGGGGAAATTGACAAATGCGGTGCTGCAGTCATACGGCGCAGTCGTCGTTCCGGTGCGCGCATCGGTTAGGGTGAACCCGTTCTGGCCCCCTGCGGCATGCAGCAAACTAGCAAAGGATACTGGTCCAGGCCCCATTGTCAGACCCGCGTTCGAAGCCAAAGCAGGGAATCCGCTAGCGGGGCTACCCCAGCCAGGCATCGAATCAAAAACAACGTTATCAAGCGTGATGTTCTTGAGGGGAGAGGTTGGTGAAGTGTACTGATAGCCTCTAAAGCCGATGCTGGCGTTACCTGCCCCTGCATAACGCGAGCCACTTACATCCAGGTTGCGCACATTGCGGATCGTAATGTCGTGGATGTTTGGCACCAGCGCGTTGGTGGAGCCCTGTGCGTTGCCATAGTAGCTATCAATTAAAAGTGGCTGTGTAACACGCCGCGTACATAAGCCATCAACGACCACATTCTTGACCTCACCACCGCGACTATCATCTGTTTTGATCCGGAAGCCGCTGGTAGAACTGATATCGAAACCATCCACGGTCATATCGCGAATGGTGACATTGCTCAGGCCGGAATCTGTTTCGCTGCCAATCGACATGCCGTGGGTGTAATACATGCGGTTGTGCAGAATCTGGATATTGCTGGTCGCAGGCGAGGTATGCGACTTGATTGCAATGCCGTCATCGCCGGTACTGATATGGTTGAAAGCGATCAATACGTTTTGCGACTGGCCCGGATCGATTCCGTCTGTATTTTTTGTGGTATCGGGCGTGAAGCAAGTGCTTGCACGTGTAAGGTTGGGCGAGCCAGAAACAACGGGAGCAGTTCCCGCCGCGCAGTTGTAGCCAGCAACGGAGTAT